>JAQBOP010000397.1 GCA_028287975.1 Mucilaginibacter sp.
GATTTCAATTTCCTATTGATTCTTATTATAGAGTTTATTCGATCATGTATGGTGTGTCTATTATCGTTAATTATTTCATTTACAAGAAATGGCGTAGTGTCAATAGTTAACCTAACCCTCTCAAAAAACTCTTCAAATACTTTTAATTTGGCTTCAAGCTTTTGAATAAATGGCGAAATTATATTTAATAAAGTTTGGTTTATTTCATCTTTAGTAACTTTCTTTTTAGGAACAACTTTTGACTGTAATTCCATTCTAAACAAAGCTATTTTTTTATCAATATCATCATCCTCATCAATATCTTCGCCTTTTGTAGCTTTTAAGTAAATCTTCAATGAACTTTTTAATCGTTCGGTTATATATTCAACAAAAGGCCATTCATCTCCCGCATCCCCTCTCCTTAATAAAGCATAATAATTCTGCCGATCATCCATCTTAATAACAACAGGCGGATACCCATTTTGCATCACAATTAAATTCATCAAAATTCTTGACAGGCGGCCATTACCATCATCGAATGGATGTATGGCTACAAATTTATGATGGAAAAGCGCAGCTATTACAATAGAATGAATTGATTTATCAGCTGATATTGTGGTATACCAATCCATTAACTCCTGCATTTTTGCAGGTGTTTCTTCTGGTGATGCATAATAATGTAATTCGCCTGTTGATGTTTTAACATGATTAGGTGATGTTTTATACTCACCCAGGCTTATTCTTTTTGTGGTTGGCACACCAGACGCAGTTTGCGCTTTTACTTCGTATGATTCAACAAGGATCATTTTATGCAAAGCCCTGATATCTGCCTCTGATATTGGCCTTGTTTCTTTAACAATATCTAACAGAAAGCTAATTGCTTCATTATGCCCCCTTATATCTAAATGATCTTTTAAGGGCTTCCCCTTTGCCGTAATACCTTCACTTAAAAACGCGGCTGTTTCACCATAACTCAGCTTATTACCTTCAATAGCGTTGGAATTGTAATTCCAATCCAACCGAAGTTTTTGCATTACCCTACTTTCCACGTCTTCGGGTAAAGGCCTCATATCATCGATCTGCTTTTTCAGCGCGTCAATTTCATGCAATATATCAGCTTTACTAAATTCTATTTCCAGCTTAAAGTTCATCCTTTAAAGTTATAAAATAACTCCTTAAAACTATTTAGTATTGGTTGATTTTCCATTCGGCTGATGTTGGATCAAACTATTAATCAAATCCTGCACCTGCCGATAATCTACCTTCTCAACTATATAGCCTTGCCCCCGTCCATTATCATACCAGGTATTTTTTCCATCAGGAGTTAATGCAGCCATTTTACCTTTGTGTAAATCATAATAAATCGAATACCCTTTTATCGCAACCAATACGGCAGTTTCATCCCAACTCATTCGTCCCTGTGAATCTCCTGTAGATTGAGACATCGCTATCCTGAAAGCATCTTTCACCGGACTCTCTTTTATATCGGCGTTATTTATCAAAGGCAAGCCGGTTTTTATTTTCTCGCCAATTTCAAAGCCGCTATATATAACAGGGATGTCGATATTTTGAAATACGTTATTTGAAGCTGCGATATCTTTATCAACATTAAACTCATAGCCTGAGGGAAACTTACCTGCCATACTCACCAATAGCTTCACTTTTTTCCTGATCAGGTCTTTTCCGTTTAAACGTGAATATTCATCTGCCGGCGTATTTAGTAAGTTGGAGATATTAGTTAAAAATCCAATGGTGACTATCGTTACGCTATGATCCGGCTGTTTGGCCAGTATCTTACGGTACAGTTTTACAGAGTTCTCTGCATCGGCATTGGTTTTTATTTTATGCGAATATTTGGCAAGCAAGGTATCTGTCCAATGCTGACCATCACGAATGTTAACCGCATCGCCGGCAGGTACGCCTATGGGAATGCCTGGACGTTTAAAATAAGTGTTAAATATATTTAGTACAGCGGCAACACCCTCGTATTTATTGCTGGCCATAGTTGCCAGTATTTTGGCTTCGCCATTATCAGCCAAAGCATGCAGGATAGTTATAGCGCCCACATCGTCATAGTCGGGGCCCATGTCGCTATCAAAAATTATGGGCACAAGTTTAGTTGCTTTCTGTGCAAAAACCCTGATAGAACAACATAAAATTAAAAGCACTAAAATTAAATTTAGCCTCATAGGATAACTTTTTATAATTGGCACCTAAACATACATATATTTTGCTGATCAGCTATTTGAAAATAATATTTACGTCAAACACACACAAATTATGGGTAACTTGTGTTTAATTGATTATAATTTTTTAACACCAAACATTTAAGTATTACTTAATTTAGATGCATGAGTAAGCGCATTGCCGTAATGGATCTCGGCACCAATACCTTTCACCTATTGATTGCAGAAGGCAATGCATCCGAATACAAGGAAATTGTTCATAAACACGAAGCGGTGAAGTTAGGCGAGGGCGGCATAAACAAGGGCATTATCCAACCCGAAGCTTACGAACGCGGGGTGGCTGCCATGCTGAAATTCCACGCGTTGCTAACCGAACACTATGTACAAAATATTAAAGCTATAGCTACATCCGCTTTGCGTAATGCGTCGAACGGACAGCAGTTTATGGACGAAGTTTTACAAAAAACCGGCATTAGCATTGAAACTATTGATGGCGAACAAGAAGCCGAATATATTTATAAAGGCGTAAAATTGGCAGGCGGCTTATCGCACCAAACGTCATTGATAATGGATATTGGCGGCGGCAGTGTAGAGTTTATTGTTGGGAACGAAAATGCCATCCTTTGGAAACAAAGCTTTGAAATAGGCGCCGCCCGATTAATGGACAAATTCCATCGCGCCGACCCTATTCCGCGCGAGTCCATCAACGCACTTGAAATTTACCTGGAAGAACATTTATTAAGTTTATTGGCAGTAGCCTCAAAATATCCGGTTGATTCCATGATAGGCTCATCAGGCGCTTTTGAAACATTTGCCGAGCTGATAGAGCTGGAAAAGAACAAACCTTTTAGCCTGGATATTAAAAATTACGATTTTGAATTTGGCGAACTCATAACTGTCACCGATAGGCTTATCACGTCATCGCACAATGAACGTAAAAACACCAAAGGCATTATCCCGATCCGTGTAGATATGATCGTAGTGGCATCGTTAATTACCCGTTTTATCACCCAAAAATTGGGGATCCATAAAGTTTGTTTGTCCACTTATTCGTTGAAAGAAGGTGTGCTGGCAGAGATGATGGGATAATCCCAACAACTCTCCCTTATTTTTGAATTAAATACTAATGCTAACCGGCGGAGATTTGAGGGCGCTTGATACTTTTTTGTATATTGCTGTCCTTTAACTGACATACATGAAATTGAATTTTATTCTTGCCGGTGCAGCCTTGCTATTCGCTGTCGCGTCGCAGGCACAACGCAAACCCCGCAATGCTGATAATGATACTATAAGTTCTAATTATATCCCTTCAAATTTATTCTCGCCATCGTTTCATACCCAAAAGGGCAATGAGTTTCATTCTGCAAATGGCGATCCCGGGCCGAAGTACTGGCAAAACCGGGTCGACTACCTAATTAAAGCCAATATCGACACAGTTAGCAAGACTTTAAGTGCCGACGAAAATATTACTTATACCAACAACAGCCCCGATGCGCTGCAATACCTATGGCTGCAGATGGATCAGAATACTTATAAGAAAGATGCTCGCTCAAATTTTGTAACCGGCAATCAGCCGCGTGCCGATCAGCATACTACCGGTTATCAATTAGAGTCTGTCAGTATATCGCAAAACGGCAAAACAGAGAAAGTACTTTATGTAGTGACGGATACGCGTATGCAGCTCCGCCTGCCGAGAGCGTTAGCAGGTCATGGCACCAAGATCAATATATTGATCAAATACCATTATACCATTCCCGGCGATTTTGGCGGACGTACAGATTATACCGATACCAAAAATGGCAAGATCTATGAGACTGCCCAATGGTTTCCGCGCATGTGTGTTTATGATGATTCGCAGGGTTGGGATACCCTGCCGTTTTTGGGCAGCGGTGAATTTTATTGCGAGTATGGCGATATCGATTACAGCGTAACCGTTCCCTGGGACATGATCGTTGCAGGCTCGGGCGAATTGGTTAATCCAACTGAAGTATTGACCGCCAAACAGCTTATCCGTTACAACCAGGCACACAACAGCGATAAAACCATCATGATCAGGACTGCACAGGAAGTGACCGACCCGTCATCCCGCCCGGTTAATAAGGGTACGCTTACCTGGCACTTTAAAATGTTTAACACCCGCGATGTCGCCTTTGGCGCGTCAAGGGCCTATATCTGGGACGCTGCAAGGATCAACCTGCCCGGTGGTAAAAAGTCACTCTCCATGTCTGTATACCCTGTAGAGAGCGCAGGCAATGACGCGTGGGGAAGATCAACTGAATACCTAAAAGGCGCTATCGAGCATTTTTCGGCTAAATGGTTTGTGTACCCTTACCCGGTTGCAGTTAATGAGGCGGGCATAGCCGGAGGTATGGAATACCCTGGGATACTTTTTGATGGTATTACAGACAAAGGCAAGGACTTGTTTTGGGTGACAGCGCATGAAATTGGCCACAACTGGTTCCCGATGATCGTAGGGTCGGACGAACGTCGTTTTGCCTGGATGGATGAAGGTTTCAATACTTTTATTGATGTCTACGCCTCGGATGCTTTTAATAAAGGCGAATACGCGCCTAAGCGTGACGGCGAGTACGCACCCGGTGGCGGCAACCCTGCCGATGAGATCGTACCAACCATACTGGACCCGGACGCGCCAACCATCATGACCGCTCCGGATGCTATTTCCGAAAAATATCGTCACCCAATCACTTATTTTAAACCCGCTTTTGGTTTGATATTGTTGCGCGAACAGTTTTTAGGTAAAGACCGTTTTGATTATGCTTTTAAGAATTATATCCGCAAATGGGCCTTTAAACACCCGCAGCCCGACGACTTTTTCCGTTCGATGGAAAATGGCGGCGGCGAAGATCTTTCATGGTTCTGGAAAGGCTGGTATTATAACAACTACAACCTCGACCTGGCGTTGAGCAGCGCTAAATACGTTGATGGCGATGCCAAAAAAGGCGTCCGTGTAGTAGTTGTCAACAAGGAGTCGATGGCCATGCCGTTTACCGTAGAAGTTAAATTAAAGACCGGCGGCAAAGAGCGCATGTACCTGCCTGTTGAAACCTGGCTGCAAAATAAATCTACTACGTTTACTATCCCTACCACTACCGAAGCAGAATCAGTCACCATCGACCCTGACAATGCACTACCCGATGCTGACAGGAAGAATAATGTTTTGAAGGTGAAGTAGGCACAACAAACACGCGTCAATAACGCGTGTTATATCTCTTTTATAACTTCATTAACTCCTGGTACAGCTTCTCCGTAGGCAAACCTACTACGTTGGTGTATGATCCGTTTATCTTTACAATAGCTGTTACCCCTACCCATTCCTGGATGCCGTATGAACCCGCTTTGTCCATTGGCTTATATTTGGTTACATAGCTGATGATCTCTTCGTCTGTCAACGTTCGAAAGGTAACATCCGACACATCGTAAAAGCTATGATATTGGTGCTTGTAAAACAGGCAAACACCGGTAATAACCTGGTGTACCTTGCCCGACAACATTTGCAGCATTTCAATGGCGTGTTGCTCGGTTTCGGGCTTGCCCAGTATATGGCCGTCAATACTTACAATGGTGTCGGCGGTCAGTACAATTTCATCGCCGACCGTTTCATCAAACGCTGTAGCTTTTTTTTGGGCGATATATACCGCTATTTCTTCGGGGGTTAAATTGTCGGGGTACGATTCATCAACCTCTTTCAGTACGATCTTAAAATCAAGATCCATCAGCTTTAATAATTCCTGTCTGCGGGGCGATTTTGAGGCAAGTATGATAGACGGAAATTTGTTCATGTTACTTTTAGTAGTTGCAGCAACAAAGGTAAGCTTGTTTCACGCGAGTGTGAAACAAATGAAACAAGTGAAACAAGATTTTGAGTTAACTAATTGTAAATAAGATTATTACTAAAAACCGGTGAAACAAAATGAAACAAAGCATAAGTCAGTAAGTTTATACTTAAAAAAGATATAAATAACTGTATATAAGACGCTTGCGATTTATTGATTTTTGTATAAACCTATTTCAGGATTAGACATATTAAAAATTGTTCCTTATAAAATAATCAATGATCAGATATCGTCATTTTTACCGGCGTTTGTTGGGCCGGGCGTTTTTTGATGGTGATCAATACCAGCGGGATACAGGCCGCGTTTAATATCGACAGCAATAAAAAGGCATCCATATAACTTAATAAAAAAGTTTGCCTTACCACCGTGTTTTCCAACGCGGCTACAGACTGTTGCACCGCTCTTAAATAATTAGACCCGTGGGCTACCAGGTTGTTTATAAAGCCCTGCATTCTTGATTGGGTGACCGCATCGCTGGCGGTAATATGGCTAATCAGCGAGGTGCGGTTAACGGCCGCGCGTTTGGCGATATAGGTATTGATGAGCGCGATGCCAAACGAGCCGCCCATTTGCCGCATCATGTTATTTAATGCCGCGCCTTGCGGGATATCCGATGGTTTAAGCTCGGAAACGGCCAATGCCGTCAGCGGTACGATCAATAATGCGGCACCCACACCACGAAAAAGCAAAGGGATAAAGAAATAGGCTCCCCCTGTTTCTAAATTAGAACCCGACATCATAAACCCAAAAATGGCTGAAAATAAAAACCCGATGATGATCAGGTATTGCGGCCGCAAGCCGCTTTGCAGCATCCTGCCTAAAAACGGCGAGATCATGGCCGCCATTAACGTGCCGGGCAGCAGCATTGTCCCGGTTTGAAAAGCCGAATAGCCGATAATGCGCTGCGAGTACAGTGGAAAAACAAATACCGCGCTGAATAAACCGAAACCCAACACAAAGGTCATGATGGCGGATATAGATAATGTAGTACTTTTTAGTACCCGCAGATTGATCACCGGAAACTCTACCGTCAACTCCCACCATACAAGGATGGTCAGGCATAGGGCCGCGATAACGCTTAGTACAATGATATAAGTAGCGGCAAACCAGTCGTCTGTTTCTCCCCGCTCCAGGATCACCTGCAATGAGCCTATGCCCACCGCCAGTAAAGCTATCCCCAGCCAGTCTATCCGCCGGTTATCTGTGGATGGCTTACTCGGTTTTAAATAAATGTATGACAGCAACGCCGCCATCATCCCGATAGGGATATTTACATAAAAGATCCATTGCCAGCTCAGGTTGTCTACAATATAGCCACCCAACACCGGGCCGATAGACGGGCCGATGATAATACCCAGGCTAAAAATTCCGCTGGCGGTGCCACGCTCTTTTACCGGGAAAGTTTCAAACAAAATGGATTGCGAGGTTGACAAAAGCGCCCCGCCCCCTATCCCCTGGAAAAAGCGGAAAGCTACCAGCTCCCACAAATTATGTGAGAACCCGCACATAGCCGAGGCCAGCGTAAATAAAATAATAGAACCGATATAATATTGCTTGCGGCCGATCTTTTCGGCCAGGAAACTGGTCATTGGGATAATGATAACGTTGGCGATAGCGTACGATGTGATCACCCAGGCGGTATCTTCAAGGGAAGCGCCCAGGTTACCACTCATGGTATTGATGGATACGTTAACGATTGTGGTATCGATCAACTCGATAATGGTCGAGGTGATGATGGTTATGACAATGATCCATTTTCTGAAACCGGTTTCCATTGTAAGTTGTTTAGAATGTTTGTAACTTCGTGACAAATTTAAAACTATAATTGTTCTGTAGTTACATCAATTGTCATGTAATTACAATTTTATGGATTATGGAAGAAAAAAAATTAAGCCCTGCCGATGTTAACATCCTGATGGATGTAGATTTCCTGGTATCGGTTATAGTAGGCATTGGCGAGGTTGCCAACATCACCGGTGTGCCACAGCGTAAGATCAGGTATTGGGACGAAAAAGGTTATATAGAGCCGGTTGATAAAGAATCGACTTACCGGCAATACGACTATCTGAACATCAAGAGGATCGTTCTGATAAAGGAGCTGCTTGACGAGGGCTATACCTTAGAGGTATCTGCAAAAAAAGTAATAGAGCGGTGTACAAAGATCGAAGAGATTTTTCAGCGGTTGAAAAGGCAAAGCAATAATTAAGGGTTTATTAAAATAATTTCATCATTAATGGTTCTTATGTTTAAATTGCAGTAAACCAACAATTTAAACATGTTCAACCTACCCGCTATCCCTACCGACAGCCTTTACAAATTTTTATTTGTGGGGGGACTGATCCTGATCATTTCTGCCTTTACTTTTTCTGACAGGCAATTCAGCAGCTTAAAAAACGACAGGCCGCACCAAAAGATAGATTCGATTGATTTTGTGATCAACCAAACCAATGAAAGTCATGCCAGCAAGGCCAGGTTTATCAGTTCAACCATCCAGGACTTAAAAAGCAATGACAGTACGGTTACCAAACAAGGCAGTTATTTACCCAAATTATTTTTTTTATATAGCGATAGCCTGAATAACCATTCTAAATTTTCAGAAAAATTTGGCATCCTCAAGAACTTTGAATACCAGGATGCTACGATGAACCGGTTCATTGTGGCGCATCTTAGCGAGATCAGAAATTCCATTAGTGACCTGGCATTGTACGAGGATAATATCTTCGCGCCGGAAATTGCTGATCTTCAAAAAGGCAAATCATTATATGAACAAAAGAATCAGGAGCTGATAAACAGCCTTAAAATTTTTAACGTTTACATTTATACTTCAGGGGCATTGGGAATAATTTTTGCTGTGCTTGGCGTGATCATGTGGTATTTTAAACTGCAACGCCCACAGGATGAGAACCAGGCCATGCAACTGGAGCAGTTAAAGGAAGCCGTATTTATACAGAAGATTAACGCGCAACTGGATACAGAAATTAAAACACTTCAATTAGAACAGTTGAGGAGATCTAATCAGATTGGTTCATGAACATTTAATAAAATGAAGGAATGATAGCCGCTACTAAACGACGAAGATGGCCTGCGTAGTTAAGAACATAAACTATTAGGTATTTGGCTATATTTACCTTTAAATCTATAAAGCAAATATTACTTCCATAAATCAATGATGAGAAAACAGATCTTTTTAGCCGGGATGCTGGCTGTTTTTAGCTTAAGTACATTTAGCCAGGCCCGTAAACAGGTTGTAGTAAACCTTACAAAATATGTCGACCCATATATTGGCACCGGTTTTCACGGGCACGTATTTGTTGGGGCCAGTGTACCGTTTGGCGCGGTACAATTAGGGCCAACCAACATGTCCGAAGGTTGGGACTGGTGCTCGGGCTATCATATTTCTGATTCTACCATCATCGGTTTTCAACATACCCATCTTAGCGGTACCGGCATAGGCGATCTGGGCGATATTTCTTTTATGCCGACAACCGGCCCCATAAAAGTAGTTAAAGGCAGTCTTAAAGATCCGCAAAGCGGTTACTTTTCGCTGTTCAGCCATAAGGACGAGGTGGTAAAGCCCAGCTATTATAAAGTTAAGTTAAAGCGTTATAATATTGGGGTAGAGCTTACAGCCAGCACCCGTGTAGGTATGCACAAATACACTTTTCCCGCATCAAACGATGCGCACGTGGTTATCGACCTGAAAGAAGGCATAGGCTGGGACGAATCAATGGAAACATATATTAAGCAGGTAGATAAAAATACTATTGAAGGCTATCGTTTTTCAAAAGGCTGGGCCAACGATCAGCGCATTTATTTTACCGCGGTATTTTCCAAACCGATAAAATCATTCAATGTATATAACGATGCAGAAAGCAAACCAGGCACGCAACTTAAGGACAAACGCGTTAAAGGCGTACTCAGCTTTACAACAACAAAAGGCGAAGTGGTTTATGCTAAGGTGGGTATCTCGCCGGTAAGTTCGGCCAATGCTTTGCTTAATATCAAGGCCGAAATTCCGGGATGGGATTTTAACAAAGTTGTCAAGGACGCTGATATGGCCTGGAATAAACAATTTGCCAAGATCATTATTAAAACTGATTCGCTATCGCAGCTTAAAAAATTCTACACAGCTTTTTATCATACCATGATAGCGCCGTCCATATTTAATGACGTTAACGGCGATTATTGGGGGACTGACAAAAAAGTACATAAAAACGTTGGTTTTAATAACGTCACCACCTTTTCGTTATGGGACACCTATAGGTCGAACAATCCTTTGTCAACCATAATTCACCCCGAGCATACTAACGATATGATCAACTCTATGCTGGCTATTTATCAGCAACAGGGCAGTTTACCGGTTTGGCACCTTATGGCTAACGAAACCAATTGCATGGTAGGTTACAGCGCGGTGCCGGTTGTTGCTGATGCTTTGCTGAAAGGTTATAAAGGCTTTGATGCCAACGTCGCTTACGAGGCCATGAAAATTACGGCCATGAAGGATGACCGTGGTGTTAAATATGTAAAAAGGCTGGGCTATATCCCGGCGGATAGTACGGCCGAATCAGTTTCGATGGGCCTGGAATACGCCATTGATGATTGGTGCATTGCGCAGGTTGCCAAAAAAATGGGCAAGACGGATGATTACGTTTATTTTAGCAAACGCGGGCAAAACTATAAAAACTATTACGACCCGAAAGCAGGGTTTATGCGTGGCCGCCTGTCAGAAAACCAATGGCGTACGCCTTACAGTCCGTTTATTTCTATCCATGAGCATGGCGATTTTACCGAGGGCAATGGCTGGGAATATACATTCCTGGTACCGCAGGATGTTGAAGGTTTAATTGGCCTTTTGGGCGGGCCGGACAAGTTTAACATCAAGCTTGATTCGTTATTTATTGCCGAAGGCGATATGGGTAAATTTAAATCGCCCGATGTATCCGGCTTAATCGGGCAATACGCGCACGGTAATGAGCCGGGCCACCCCATGACCTATTTATATGATTACTCGGGCAAGCCATGGAAAACAGCCGAAAAGGTAAGATTTATTTTAGATAATTTTTACACCGATAAAACGGATGGTATTATAGGTAATGAGGATGTTGGCCAGATGTCGGCATGGTATGTTTTATCGGCGCTTGGCTTTTACCCGGCTAATCCCGCTAACGGATTATACGTTTTTGGCAGCCCGGTTATTAACGAGGCAACGCTTAAGCTAAAAGGTAATAAAACCTTTCATGTTGTAGTTAAAAATAACGGCCCGGGAAAAATGTATATAAATGCCATGAAACTTAATGGTGTAAATTACACTAAAACGTATTTTAAACATACCGATGTTATGAATGGCGGCGAATTGGAAATTACCATGGGTAGCAAACCGGGCAAAGTTTGGGGTGTAGGTGATGCCAATAAAGCGGTATCAGTGTTGAAGTAGAAGAATTAACGTTAACTATATTTTGTCATACTGCACGAATTGTGATAGATCTTCGCGTCGTTCAGTATGACATTTTTTGTTTGAGGCTTTTGTTTAATATCCCCCGATATCATCGTCGGGCCAATTATTTATAGAAAGAATTAGAACAGGCAACTCTATATTACCAGCTATAAGATTCCTCGCTCATCCATTTATCCTGCACCTTCAATACTTTTTCTATCACGTCGCGGGCACAACCTTTGCCGCCGCCAAACGGCGATACGTATTGACTAACCGCTTTTATCTCTTCTACCGCATCTGCGGGGCAAACGGGTAAACCGGCCAGTTTCATCACACCCAGGTCGGGGATGTCGTCACCCATATAAAGTACGTTGGCAGGCATTATGTGCTTTGATTCCAGGTAGTCTTTAAACTTATTGGTTTTTACGTGTGCACCTATAAATACATCTGTTATGCCCAGACTGTTTAACCGATATATGGCCGTTTTTGAGCGGCTGCCCGATATGGCGCAAACATTATAGCCACATTTTACAGCCAGCTGCAGCGCGTAACCGTCTTTAATATTAAAGGCACGGCTTTGCTCGCCGGTTTCGCCTACAAATACAGAACCATCGGTTAGCACACCATCTACATCAAAAATAAAGGTGGTAATATCTTTTAGCTTGCTTAGGAATGATTCCATTGAGTTAGTTTGCAGTTTTGAGTGTGCAGTTGGCAGTTAATTATTTAGTTTGCAATTCTTAGTACGCAGTTAGCAGCAATTTTGTTAACAGTTTTTGATTGCCTGTTGCAGACTGTTGATTAGTTGTATTTTTCATAAGATACAACTTAATGACGTTATAAAGCCAACTGCAAACTAAAAACTGCAAACTGGCAAAAGCCTATTGGTTATCGCGCCACTCATAAACCCAGGCTGACTGGATCTGCTCCAGGTGGCCTTCGGTCGATTGCTCGCGGGTGCCTTCAAAATTTGGCAATTCTAATACCCATTCTAACAGGTCGGTAAAGCGGATGCGGTATATTTTTGATTCGTTAAAATCATCGCCAAATTTTTCATAAAGCGACATGGCAATGTCTTCATGGTCGTTCCAGTGGATAGGAAGGGCAAATTTATCGTCTGTCATTATGTTTGGTTTAAGTATTAATGGCCTAAAAACTGCGATTGATTGGGCAGTGTAACTTCAATATCACCGTCTATCATTACACACTGACAGCCTAATCTTGAAGTAATGCGCGGGTTAACGGCGCGGTCAATAAAGTCTTCTTCCTTATCAGAGATCTCCTGCACGTTGTCGCCCCCTTTATTCACATAGATATGGCAGGTACTACATCCGCACACACCGCCACAGTTATGTTGCAGCTCAATGCCGTTTTCAAGGCAAACATCCAACACAGACTCCCCTTCGGCTATCGGCAGTTCAACACTTTCATGGCCTGCTTCCTCAAAGTTTATCTTTACTTTAAAAATATTCATTTTGGCAAAAGTAACAAAATTACTTGTCCCCGTGCCGGTCAATATCCATTTTGATAATACCCTGACTTAATAAAGTATATAATTGCTGTAAA
>JAQBOP010000008.1 GCA_028287975.1 Mucilaginibacter sp.
GAGAAAAGCAAAGCCACGCCCGATTATTACCCTATGACACTTAACGGGCTTACGGCAGCCTGTAATCAAAAAACGTCGCGTAAACCGGTGGTACAGTATGATGATGAAACCGTGATACAGGCATTGAATACGCTTAAAAGACGGGGGCTTACCTCCACAGCAACCGGCGGTTCCATTCGTTCGGTAAAATACAAGCACAATTTCGCTATCGTTTTCCCGCTGATTCCGTCTGAACTTGCAATTATGTGCCTGTTGATGTTGCGAGGCCCGCAAACACCTGGCGAGTTAAACACAAACGCGGGTAGATTATATGAGTTCGAATCGATAGAAGAAGTGCAGGAAATGCTGGATAAATTGGCCGGCGGCGATATGCCCTATATAATGCAATTGCCTAAACGTCCGGGGCAAAAAGAAGCGCGATATGCTCATTTATTAGCGGGGGTACCTGAAATAAATGACGACGATTTTGATGACCAGCCTACAGGCAGATCAGATAGCGGACTTGAAGCGCGCCTGTCAAAAGTTGAGCAGGAATTGGCCGAACTTAAGGAAGCCTTTGATAAATTAATGAAAGAATTATCCTGAATCAAGCAGCGACAATCAGCCTCAATTCATATAAAAAAGGCGATGAGCTTTTATCCATCGCCTTACTTTTTTATATGAATTGTTTTAATAGATAAAACTACCATCGCCGCGACGCTGCATGTTGCGGCCATTACGTTGCGGCGTTCCGCTCCATTTTTGCAGGTTCAGGCGTAACCCTACCATAAAATAGCGGCTTAATGTATTGGATAATGTATTGGTAACCCCGCTGGTTGTTACGGTTTGCTGGATATAGTTGTTTTGATGTAAGATATCATATACATTAAACGTAAACACCAGGTTCTTCTTAGCCAGGAACTCTTTTTCAAAACCCGCGTTTAAAATTAACGGTGTAGTATTACCGCCGCTAATTCCGGTTATGTATTTTTTTGCCAGATCATAATTAATCTGCCAGGTTTTAAAGAAATACATGCGTCCGGTAAGCCCCAATGATGTTGTTTGTAATTGTGTTGATTTCGCGCTGTCAAGCGTCGTGAAATATCTCGAAATGTCGTAACCGATAAACGGATTGATCTCAATGTTTTCATTTGGATTAAAACGCGGGCCCAAACGCTCGTCAAACCGCCAGTTTGTTTGGTGATATAAATTGTCATTACTCATAGCCGGCGAATAAGCATAGGTTATATTGCCGTTTAAAGCCAGGTTTACCGTACGCTCGTTTGATTGTTTTGAAATAGTATACCTGCCTACTACTGTTTTTGTACCGTCAAGATTAAGGTAGTTTGTCTCCCTTATGTATTTATTACCACCGTTGCTTGAGTTAACCAAAACCTGAACCGTGTTTTGCGCTATCGAGTTTTCAACCAGGCTTCCGGTAACACCCAATGAAACATTAAATTTAAAGTTGGCCAGGTAATTGTTGTACTGCGCTGAAAGCGAATGAGTGAACGACGGCCTTAAGTTTGGATTACCTATAACGATATTTGTCGGGTTTGACCGGTCTGTAAAAGGCTGTATCTCTGTAAAGCTTGGCTCGGTATTACGTCCGGTATAATTCAAAGTAAATCTTTCTGTACGTGACCAGGAATAGGCAAACCGGAACGCCGGGATCACCCTAAAGTCTGACCGCGAAGTTGAAGCATTTTCGCCAATGGTGGCGTTGAGTTTGGTTCCATCTAAAAAAAAGGGCACTGCCGCCACACCAAGCGAAATATTTAGTTTTGTACTGTTATACTTATAATCAAGTGTCGCACGTGTATCAGTAACGTCATAATTGTAAATGCTGCTAAGCTCAGGCGATTGGATAACAGAGCCATCTGTCAAAACAGTATTTTGAAGAGATACCGATTGGTTATTTCTCCGGCTTAAGTTGCTGCTGAATTCCAGTAAAGAAAAAGCACTCAAAGGTTCAACATACGTAAGGGTAGCCTGGTAATTTGTTGTTGTATTTGTTCTGTCGGTTAAAAAGTGTGCGGTTGAGTCTAATGTCGGTATAGGTATATTTTGTGTTGAATCGGCAAAATAATTAAATACAGTGTTTTGTTCGCCGTTTGCTTTGGTTGTTGATCGGGTGATCCCCATCTGTAACGAAAAATTTCTTTTAGGTTTCTTAAACACATGCAAATAAAAAGCCGTCAAGCCGAAATTGGTAGCTGTGTTTACGGTCGAGTTTGTTCCATTGGATATTACGTGTTCAAATTTCTTGTAATTATTTACATTGTCGCTGTAAGCGGTGTTAAAACCTGTCGAATTAGTATAGCTAAAGGTTGGTGTTAACTGCAAATAATTTGCGCTATCCAGATTAATATCCATTTCATAATGCAAGGTGTGCGATTTGCTGTCGTTTTCTGAATTGCTTTTACTCACAAAATTTCCGCTCCCGAGGCTTGAATAGTTACTGCCATAACTATCATTCAAAGCATGATTGTCGGTAAATCCATAGGCGTAGCTGCCCACCACCTGCACGTTTTTGCTCCACTGGTCACGATAGTTAAATGATGGCGATCCTGATCGTGTCGTACCCCCGCTACCTCCATTCCCGCCGCTGTTCCTGGCATTTGTGCCCACCCCGGTACCGCCGCTACCATCATTATTAGCCCCACCCTGTACGCCACTTGAAGGAACCCCTGTTACCGTATTACGTAACCCGCCAATTATACCCAACTGCTGGTTAGCATTAATGCGCTGTACAAAAAGCTGCGCATTGTACCTATCATCGCTTCCGTATTGCGTGGTTAAACGGCCGGTTGTACCTACAGACCGATCGGCTTTGGTTGTAACGTTCAACACCTTCTGCGGATCGCCGTCTTTTATGCCGGTTCTTGCAGCCTGATCGCCATAATCGTCAACAATCTGCACTTTTTCGATAATATCCGCAGGTAAGTTTTGGATTGCCTGCGCCACGCTGCCGCCGGCGTATTCTTTACCGTTTAATTTGGCCCTGGTAACCTGTTGCCCCTGGTGGGTTAAAGAACCGTCTGTTCCTACCTCCATCCCTTCCATCTTTTTAAGCAGTTCGTCCAGCGTAGCGTTTTCGCGTACTTTGTAATCGCTTGCACGGTATTCAACCGTATCTTCTTTATAAGTCACACTTGGTGTACCGTTAATATTTACAGTAGCGAGTTGGTTTGACTCTGTTTTAAGTATAATTGGATCCAACACTACGTTTTTCTTTGTATCGCTAAACGCGTATTTCTGCACAAATGGTTTTGAGCCCAAATTTTTGACCGTAATATTAAACGTATTTTGCTTAACTCCTTTTAAGATAAATATTCCATCCGCATTAGTTGACACACTTGTGGTATCAGATTTTGATTTCAACGTCACCAAAGCACCTATAACTGTTTGCCCGCTCTCATCTTTTACAATGCCGCTCACATCTCTTGATGCCAGGGGCGGAGGCACTGGTGTCTTGGCTTGCGGTTGGCGGTTAAATTGCCCTTGTCCACCGCCACCGCCGTCGCCCCTTTGAGCGAATAACTGCGTTGACAGCAAGATCAAAACCACCAGTGTAAACAATTTTTTCATAGTGTGAGTCATAGGTAGATGTAATTATTGTTTGGCCAGCGTGTACCTTGCCCAAAAATCGCTGGGGCTTACCAGGTCCTGGAAATCCAGCGCGTTCCGGCCGCCACCACCGCCGCCACCGCCACCCGGTCCGCCGCCTAAATTCAATTGCAGGCCGTTAAGCTTAATGTTATAGGCCATTTCTTTAGCCTCGTCTACAGAAATATCAAGCAGCGTTAGCGGCACTTTTAGTTCATAGGTTATGCCATCGCTATCAAAATTTATGGCTGCTTTTATTCCGTGTTCGTTATATATCGAGATCAGCGTGTCTGTTATGGCCTTTACACCTAAAACCTTTATTACCTTGGCCGCCATTATGGTACGTTCATGAATGGTTTTCATCAATTCAGAATCGGCGCCGGCGTTTCTTTGCTCAATGCGGTTACTTAAACCGCCGCTCAACCGTTGCGGGTTCTCAATCACCGGGAAAGTAAAACTATAGGCATCCTTTTCCTTCTTTTTACCCTCTTTATTTATAGCTAAGGTTACACCCCCGGCTATGATCTTGGCGGTAGTGGTAAAGTCGGTTGCTTTTACTGCCAGGTAAAGATTTTTATCATCGTTGGCTATGATATAAAATAGCCGTGTGCTTTTGTTGTAGGCCTGGAAATTATCGTTCCATTCGTTAAGTTTACCATCAATTTTTACGGGCGATGGCGCACGCATGTTGGTGAGTTGTACGGTACCCAATTTTTTAGGGACAGGCACCTGGGCCAGTAAAGCAGTACCTACCAGCAAAAGTAAACCCGGTAAAAGGATAAGTCTTTTCATTTTTAAACAGGTTAAAATAGCTGCCGCCTTTAATATGGCACAGACAAGGTTAATAATTGGTATGTAAAGTAAGAAATAAAGTATACCAGTACGGTATTTGTAGCGACAAATTTACGCATTGAGACGACCAGCATTTGCTACTCTGAATTGATTTAACACGCCCTGAAACGTCCCTGAATTATTTCTTTGCCAGCGTGTATTTACCCCAAAAATCGGTTGCACTGGTAAGCTCCTGGAAATCTACGCCGCCGCGGCCGCCGCCCGGAGGGCCATTGAAGACCATAACCGGACCGCCACCGCCCGGACCGCCGCCGCCGCCACCAGCCGGCGAACCGGCCGCATCATCACGTAACCTGAAGTTTAGTTGTAAGCCGTTAAGCTTGATGTTGTAAGCAAAATCTTTTTTATCACCATCAAGCCCCATTAGTTTTAATGGAATAGCCAGCTCATAAACAAAGGCGTTATCCTTATCGTAATCTATGGCTGCCTTGATCTTGTAATCGTTATAAATGGCGATTAACGAGTCTTGAATATCTTTAAAACCAGATACTTTGATTTCTTTAGCATTATTAACTACCCTTTCATGCGCAGCCTTAAGCATAGCCGAATCCGCTCCGCTCTGACCTGAGCCACTGCCTCCGGGAGGCCCGCCTATAAATGTCATTGTACGCGGTCCGGAACCCGGCGCGGGCGGGCCCGTCATTCCGCCCGGCGGGCCTTGAGGGCGCTGTATAATAGGATAAGTAAGGCTATAAGCCCCTTCTTCTTTCTTTTGCCCGGCTGTGTTGATGGCTAATGTTATACCACCTGCGGTTATCTTGGCGTTGGTGGTAGCGTCTGTTGTTCTGATAACCAGGTACAGGTTTTGCTCGTCATTAGCCATGGTGTAGTACAGATGAGTGCCTTTATTGTAAGCCTGAAAACCTGCGGGCCATTCTTTTAATTTACCATCAATCTTTACCGATGCTGCGGCAAGAATGCTTTCTGTTTGGACATTTTTTAAGCTCTTAGGGGTTTCTTGTGCCAGCAGGCTGCTGCTTGCAAGCAGGAGTAAGCATGTTAATGGTTTAAGTTTTTCCATCGCTTTTAGTTTAAATATTTGCCTTTATTAGGTTAGGCATAAAGATTTCAGTATTTGGTTTCAGACAGATTGATACTTAGATCAATAATGAAAGTGTTGTTTTGGTTAACAATATCAAGCTGATGTTTGCCGGGGTGCAATATGGCCAAACGTCTTTGAACATTGCTGATACCTATGCCCGAATTGCTGTCTTTTGACATGTCCAATGGGCTGACTGTATTCTCAACTTTAAAACGAAGCAGGCAGTTATCAGCATCAAATGATATGTTAATATTGATCACCGGATTTTCTATCATCCCGATACCGTGTTTGAAAGCATTTTCAACAAATGGGATTAACAACATAGGTTCTATGGCGCAGAGTTCGGCATCGCCATCTATATCGATATTAACTTTAACGCTGCTGCCAAAACGCAGCATCTGCAGGTTGATATAGCTTTTCAGGTATTCAATCTCTTTACTTAAATGGACTTTATTATCGTCGCTTTCATACAGCATGTACCGCATTAATTGCGACAAGTTTACAATAGCGGGTTCCAGATCGTCAGACTTTTTACGGGCCAGCGCTACCAGGTTATTTAAGGTATTGAACATAAAGTGCGGGCTTATCTGCGAACGCAAAAAGGTAAGCTCTGACTGTAGCTGCATATTTTCGCGCTCTTTTAAGAGTTGCTGCTTAGCGCGATTATCAATCAAAACTCTATAACAAACACTGCATAAAATAGCCACCAGCGGCGATATTAACGGAACGAAACCCGGACCTTCCATGAATATACGAAAACGCTTTTGCCCGGGGCCCATCATATGTTTATTGCCAAATGGTTTAGCATGCGCTAAGGTGTCGCGCACATCAAATCGCTGTATGTGCATTAATTTGGGTTGATCTATACGTAAAAAGTGCCAGCACAGCCAATACAAACCTAACAGACCCAGCAAGCCTAAAACATACCACAAAACCTTTTTGCTGATCAGCGGATAAACCAGGTATGAATGGATATAGAATACACAGAGCAATAAAAAATTGCCGGTCATCATATCTACGATAAAATGCCTGTGAGCATCTTCCGGGAAACGGCCGTTATTTTCTGTTGTGACTATAAATGGCATCACCAACAGCAAGAACCATATCACAAACGGCATGGCGAACAGGAACCAACGGTTGTCGATCAGCTTTTTCATCATACAAATAAAACCAGAAACAAGCACATTGTAACATCTATGAGACAAGTGCCCGCATTGTTGCGACGAACACGACTTACTTTATGATAATAACTTAGTATTATTGTATGATCTCTTGTATGAACTGTATAATAATAGATGACGAACCGCTTGCCCTTGAACTACTTGAGGATAATATCCGCATGGTAGATAGCCTGGAATTGGTGGCCGGTTGTCAATCAGCCGCCCAGGCCATGCAGGTATTGCAACAGCAACAGGTCGATCTGATATTTTGCGATATTCAAATGCCCGGAATAAGCGGCTTGCAATTTGTAAAAAGCCTCACACAAAAGCCGCTTATTATTTTTGTTACCGCTTACGAGGAGTTCGCGCTGGATGGCTTTGAGCTGGATGTGGTTGATTACCTGCTCAAGCCGGTCGCTGTAGAGCGTTTTTTGAAAGCCTGTAACAAAGCGCTGGCAATTTTTGAGCAAGCTAAACGCAGTACCGAAACAGAATCTGAAAAGAAAAGAAAGTACATTTTTTTATATGCCGACTATAATCTGATCAAAGTAAATCATGATGATATTACTTATATAGAGGGATTAAAAGACTATGTAAAGATCTATTTAAAAAGCTCGCCGAAGGCAATCATATCAAGGGTCACTATTAAATCGCTGGAGAGCCAGTTACCTGTTAATGATTTTTTCAGAATCCATAAATCTTATATCGTTAACCTGGAGCATGTACACTCGATACGGAAGGGGAGAATAAAGATCGCCGATGCAGAAATACCTTTCAGCGATAGCTATAAGGATACGATTACCCGCATGACGGGTAAATTCAGTTAATTTATCAGGCAGCTAACTGAACCGCTACCATATTTACCAGCGAATCAACGTCAAAAGGCTTGTGCAGCACATCATCCGGCGATCCTTGTTGGTTCATACTTAACCTAAAATCCTCATTACCGGTACACATAATAACACGCAGATCCTTAGTCGCATTATTAAGTTTTATCGCTTTACAAATATCCCTGCCGTCAGCATTTGGCAGTCTCATGTCCAGGATAACCAGGTCTGGAGTATCGGTTTTGATCTGATTAATAACTTCGTCACCATCGTACAAAGCAATAACATCATATCCTTTATTGAGCAATATATGGGTCATTACTTCTACCATAAACTCATTATCATCCACAATCATTATTTTCTTTGACATGATCTTATATTTTACTTATTGTATTACAATAGCCATGCCGCTTTAACATTACGTTAAAAAAATTACACAACAAAAAAAGCGACGGGTACAAAACCCATCGCTCATAAACTAAATCTACTTTTAAAATATTATATATGTATAAACAGCTCTTCTTTAGGCCTGCGTACCTTGAGGGCTGTGCTTAAAGCATCATCATGGGCGCGAAAACCAATAGGGGCTATTACCGATGTAGTTAATCCCAGTACTTTTAATCCTAAGATCTCATCAAATTTAGCGGCATCAAATCCTTCCATCGCGCAGCTATCAATACCCAGATCAGCGGCAGCGCTAACTAATACACCCAGCGCTATGTAAGCTTGTTTATGGTTCCAAACAATTTTAAGGTCGTCTGTCATGCGGTTAACATTGTTGTTAATGTTGGTCTCAAAAACTTCAAGGTTAGCTCGGTCGACGCCACGGGTTTCGGCAATACGATCTATATAGTTTTTTACATATTGGCCATCCAGATTAGTTTCTGCGGCAAAGATCACTATGTGTGATGCGGTTGTTAACTGCTGCTGGCCGTACGCGGCGTCACGCAATTTTTGTTTTATTTCAGGGTTTTCAACTACTATGATCCTATAAGCTTGCAAGCCGGCAGATGATGGTGCAAGTTGAACTGCATCTAACAATGCGTTTAACTGGTCCGGGTTTAACTTTTTTGTTTCGTCGAATTTTTTAGTGGCGTAGCGCCAGTTTAATTTATCAAGAAGTGACATGATGCTCAAATTTTAATTTCACAACAAAATTAAGTGTTTAAACATTCATTTTCGTCATTCACTGGTAATTATAATAACCCCTGATCTTTTAAGGCTTGCTTCTTCGCTTTGATATCGTCTTTAATTGCTCGTTTTTCCTGGCGGATCTGTTTATTTGTCTTACCGGTAGGATCGATTGCTTTTATTCGCTGTTCTTCCTCGTCCTTTAGTTTTTGTTCTGTTTTTTGTTCAACGGTATCTTTTTTACCGAACAAGCGCTGAAAGAAAGTTGGCTTTTTAACCGGTTCGGGCTCATCAATAATAGGTATGGCCGAATCCTGTTCATCATCGGTAGGCGCGTTAAGAATTCTATTTGCCGAAGCCGAATCAACCGTCGCAATTCCGCGTCGCAAACTTGACTTTAAAGACACTGTATAAAAGCCATATGAACTGCTGTCTGCCTGGGTAAATCCTTTACCCATCATCATGCGGCCGAGCGAGTTGAAATACCGCTCCATGCCGGGCCTTAAGCTGCCGTCGGGCAAGAAAGCATATAAGCCTGCTTTGGGCCGTGGCACAATACTGGCCAAAAAGATACTTTCGCCCAGCGTCAGTTCTGACGGTGCCTTATCAAAATAATAGTGAGACGCTTCGCTAATGCCGTAGATGCCCGGGCCCCATTCAATAATATTGAAGTAAACTTCCAGCATCCTGTCCTTGGTCATGATGTTGTTGTTTTCCAGCATCCAAACTATCAGGATCTCTTCAATTTTACGGCTCAATGTTTTTTTCCTGGTCAGGAACGTATTTTTAACCAACTGCATAGAGATGGTACTGCCGCCGCGTTTAAACTTATGGGTTTTGATATCGGTAACAATAGATTGCCTGATGGCTTTCTCTACAAACCCATGGTTCTTGTAAAACGTGGGGTCCTCGGCCGTCATAACCGCGTTACGCAGGTAGGGCGACATTTCCTCCAACGGCGTATATTCCGGGTTTCCGGGGCCTATCAAATGCGGCTTCATCGGCTTATCGTTCTCATAAGGCGTATAAACAAATGGCTTGTTTAACCTGCCCAGGTCGGTTTTACCATAGTTTACTATCCGGAAAGCAGCATCCTTATCCATCCGCGAATCAAATTTCAGGCTGTCCGGCTGATTTTTGTTCAGGTAAAAGTTTAGCGCGTAGTTAAGCTTACCCGCCAGCTTGATCCCTTCAAGCGATTCGAAAACCCCCGATGGGAAAGAATCAAAAATATCCTGTGCGTTTTGCCAGCCGGTAGTTAATTTAAGCTCGTAGATCTTTACTGGATTAAGCGTATATTTTATGAACGGGTGTACGCTGATCTTTTTTAAATGGATAACAGAAGAGCTATCTAACGACACGTAATTACTACCCACAAAAACATTGGCGGCAATTGATCCATCCTGAACCACAATATCATTAGCTGCCAATCCGGGTTGATTGATCAATAAATTATGCGCGCTGCAATAGGTTTCTATGCGGGTCTCGCCATCGCTGTGTTTAACGTTGTTGAGTTTAACTGTCAGGTTATCAAAATTAACTTTTGCATGAAACCGCTTCCCGATAAACGGGATCTCGACTTTACCATTATCCGCGTAAAGCTTAATATCTATCTGTTTATCGCTGGGGTGCATGGTGCCGGCAAAATGCCAGGTAGCCAGCGTATCATTTATTTTTATGGTTGATGTCAGGTCGCCATTGTCAATTTTGGCCGTTTGGGTAAGCACCTTTAGCTGTGTGCTGTCATTAGTGAAGGATATCAGGAAGTTATTTACCACCAGGTTATCGGGTATTTTATACAGGACTTGCTTGATCAGGTTGTTTGACAGCTCGCTCAGGTCGACTTTGGTATGTGTGTCTGTCGAGTCTTTTTTCTTTTTGAACAAGAAATCAAAATTTTTAACGCCCTTCAGATCCGTAAGGTTAAGATGTCCGTTAAGCAGGTCAACATTACCCAACTTAATATTGCCAAAAAACAGCGGCCATAGTTTTATGCTGATATCAAAATGCTTAATGATAAGCAGGCTATCCCTGTTTTCGGGAACAATGCTAATATCCGTACAGGTAACGGTAGTTAACCCGGTAAAATGCGCCGACCCTATCTGCAGATCTAAGTGATAGTTCTTTTTTGCCAGCGCCTTAGCTTTGGCAATCTCATGCTGCAAAACAGCCTCGCGTTTGGTATAAGCAATGTATCCGCCTATAAACAATATAACTAATAAAACAGCAACTATAATACCCGCCAGGCGGACATATTTAGGGTTAAGGCGACGCATCAAAGAATTTTTATCCAAAACTAAACTAATTTGTATGGATACAAAACGTTACTATTAGTAAAATGTTTCTCTGTCTTTAATGCATCGCTTTAATTTTAATACTGTTGGCTTACATATCCATCATGGGTTTCATCTTCATCAACGCCGGGTTAATGCGCAAATAAACCTGGAAACCAATTGGCGCGGCACCATAATATGTCTTTAATGTCGATGGCGAAACATTTACCGTTGCCTGTACCCCTGCGGTAAGGTTAGTGCTTTTACCCGTACTGATGATATAGTTTGTGCCCAAAGTAACTGCGTTGATATTAACGTTAGGGTTTGCGGGAAAAGCTGCCTGCATATCAAGTTCTTCAGCATCCTTTTGTACAAACTCGTAACGGCCGTAAATTGCCACTTTGCTAAACTGCAGGCTGTTTTCTAACAACACAGAAGGCAAGGTTTTATCGTTATCAGAATAATGGTTCTGCCCGTAAACCAGCGTGGTAGATATGTAACTATCGTCGCCCAGCATTTTGGTGCGAATTGCTGATGCAGTAAACCGGTTAACATTTTGCTGAGGCTCCGCTTCTTCAGGGCTATGAATATACCCGTCTGAAACCTGTAATGCCCACTCTTTTGACGGGTTGTAAGACATTCGTGCCGAATACGAGTCGAACTTCATCTTATCAAAATTATACCTGAACTCATCCGGCTCGCGGCCGGTAAAAGCAGAGCCTTCCAGCTTGATATCTTTATATCTGAACCCAAGGGTAGCTACACCGAAAGTGATGTGTGTGGCATCCTGGTAATGGTGCCCTAATGGGGCATTAGGATCGTTCATGGCCGATAAACGGTGCATAAATACCGGCGGGCCCAAAGCGGGTTCGCCGGGGTAACCGAATGAGAAAGATAGATCCGCGTCTTTGGCGATACGCTGGGTATAAGCTACGCTCAACTCTGAAAACAGGTCATGCGGGTGCTGGCGGTCAACCAGTTTTTTTCCTTGATAAGATTCGCCGGTTTGATACAGAAGCGGGTATCCCCCGGGGCCAACTAAAAAGGGATCGAGCGAGAACATGGTGTTTATAGAAAACAACCCGTTTTTACCAACCTTGGTTTGGGTCATGGCCATTACCATATTAGGCACATCAAATTTCTGGCCACCGCGATTTCCAGATTTAAAGATGTCCTGGTTATTGTAGCGGGCAAAGAAACTACCGTGGATCATGGTCATCCATTTTTTGCCATGGATCATGTAGGCATATGACGGTGACTCGTCGGGCACCCAGGATGTCCCTGATCCATCGCGGTTCATGGGCAAGTCGAGCGAAAACTGGCTGTTCATCTGCATGGAGCCACTCATATCCATATCGTCCATTTCAATTCCATTCATGTGGTGGGTATGGGGCTTGTGTTTGGTGGTGTCCATTTTCATTTGCTGTGCAAATAATTGGGTAGAAACAGCTAAGAGCATAGCTGCAATAAGTACTGGGAGATGTTTCATTTTGAATAAAAATTAATCGTAAAACGTGAAAACCACGGCAGTAACTGCCGTTAATAAAAACGATTAATAATGATCAAATACGAAGACTGCAGTTTTTAATATACTGCGCCGCTTTGCCGGACGGAGGAGGTGGTAGTGGCGGGGCCGGGGTTGATAATTTCTCTAAAAGCGATTGTTGTGCCGATAGGATATAGTCGCCAAAAGGGATCTTGGAAAGCTCAAAGCCAAACAGCTTGGCGATGATTGAAGGGGATTCGCCTTGGTGGGCATCCTTGACTTTTACGTCAATTTGTTTGTCTTTGCAGCATTTTTTTGCAGTTATTTGCGATAATTTGCAGGTTTTTGCAGGGCCTTCAATTTTTACCGCTGCCAGCACCCCGCCACAATAATGAAGATTCAACGCAAAACCGAGTGCGGTAATGATATATACCTTGGTTAAGAAAAGCGCTGAATATTTCTTTATCATCATACAAAGCTAATCTTTAGCATTTTAAAAAACAAGACCCCGCCGATAAACGACAGGGTCCTGTAAAATTCAATATAGAATTGTTTCTTTTAGTTGCCTTGTGCGGCTTGTTGTTTCATTTGTTCGTTAGCCACAATCGCTATCTCTACACGACGATTTTGGGCGCGGCCATCCAGCGTATTATTGTCTGCTATTGGCTCTGACTCACCTTTACCTACGGTTGTCAAACGTGCACCATCTACATTATTAGCAACGATAAAACTTTTTACTGCTTGCGCTCTCTTAATAGACAGACTCATGTTCAGATCATCACTGCCTGTATTGTCAGTATGACCGACAATAGTAATATTAGTTTGCGGGTTTTTTTGCAATGATGCTGCCAGGTTGATCAGGTTAGTTTGTGCCGCGCTTTTCAAATCAGACTTATTCACGTCGAATAGTATCCCGGAGTCAAATTTTACCACAATACCTTCACCTTGCCTGACTACACTGGCTCCAGGTACCGTTTGTTTGATCTCGGCTGCTTGCTTATCCATTTTATGGCCGATAAGGGCACCTGCTGTACCACCTACAGCACCGCCTATGATTGCGCCTAAGGCGGTGTTACCGGCACTATGACCAATCAGGGCGCCTATTGTTCCGCCGGCACCCGCGCCTATCGCAGCACCTTTTTGAGTTTTGTTAAATGAGCTGCATCCCGCGCCTAATACACTTATACCAATGGCTACTGCTACAATGCTATTTCTTATTGCTTTCATGTTATGTAATTGTTATTTTGATGCAATAATAAGGCAAACCGAGTGCCAACTGTATCACCAGCGTTTAATAATGTCATATATCGAACCATTAGAAACTTTAAAAACATTTTTTTAATAATCACGAAAGCATAATAATAGTTACTGGCTTGTTTTTAGTACAAGGACGATGCTAAAATGATCTTCGCCATACCAGTAACCGCCAAAAAACTTCGGCGCTAAGCAAGGCGCAAATGGCAAACAAAGCAGGCTTAATAGTTTCTGCGGATGAAGAGAACGCGCCGCCCAACGCTATAAAATAAACCGATGCCGGTAGTATCAACAGCAAACAAAGCCCGGTAACATTAAGCGGAATTTTAAATGGCCTTGGCGTATGCGGATCACTCAACCGGAGTTTTATTAGCGCGATATATTCTAACGATAACCCTGCACCATAAACGGTAACGTCGATAATCAGAAGATCGGCAAAGGTCCATAAGATCATCAGGCTGACAATAACAGAACAAATGATAATAGACACGTAAGGAGTTTGAAAACGGGTATGTAATTTATTCAGCCGCGCCGGTAATAAACTATCCTCAGACATCACCTGCGGCACACGCGAAACCGACAATAGTACCGCAGCATAAATACCCAACGTGCTGGCCATCCCGCCCAGCGCAAGTAAAGCGCCAAGCCAATGTCCGCCTATTAATGTTCCCAACGCCGGGAAACCCTTATCGGTCAAAAGAGCAGGACTTATACCGTATAGTTGCGCTATCCAGATCACCAGGAAATAAATAACGATAACCATCGCGAAAGCAACAAACATGGACACCAAATAGGAGCGGACGGGTTTTTCGACCTCCTCGGCATAGGTGGTTGTGTTGTCCCAGCCCAGGCAGTTCCACATTACGGTATATAGCGCCATCCCAAAAGAAGGAAAAGCAATCCCCTTTAACGATGGCGAAGGGATTGTTAAGCCCCCTCTATGATGATAAAAAGCCAATCCGAAAAGTATAATAAATGGCGTAAGCACTGCCGCCCCAAGGATCAACGAAACGCGCCCAACCGGAACGATCCCTAATACATTTAACCCTGCCGACGCCCAGATAATGATCAAACATACAGGCACTTTATAAACATCCAAACCGGGAAAGAAAAAAGAAGCGTATTGAACAAACAATACCGGGTAAATGGCCAGGTCGACAAAAGTATAAAGCCAGGTCCACCAACCCTCATAAAAGCCCCAACGGGTACCTAAGGCATATTTCACCCATTTATAATAACCACCGGTTACGGGCATCATGCTGTTTAATTCGAGGACCGTAAAAATAGCGGGGACATCCCACAACAATGGCGTAACCAGCAACACCAATAACGCGCCATGCTGCCCGGCATAATCAAGCAAAGGCTCTAAGCCATACGGACCACCGGATACCGTAAAAAAGATAACAGCGATAAGCTGTACCGGCCTAATCTTTTTAAGGTATTTGGTTGATGGCATACGGCCTTAAAAATAGAAGTTTATAACGAAATAGATTGGTCGAAACAATCTAATAAACATTAATTATGTCGTTTGCCTACCCCTGTATACAAAACACATTGCCACTCTCTACTTCCCGGGCCGATGTGATGTATTCACAACCTATTTCGGTGACCTGGTAAAATGAATAACCCATATTACCTAAAAATTGATAACAGGCTTTTATATCCTGGCCCGTCCTGGCCCAAAGCGGGGTATCGTATTCAAAAATTATCCGGGGCTTATGTTTTTGCAGGAGGCCCTTCATGCCACGCAATACCTGGAACTCGAAACCCTCCACATCTATTTTAACCAGGTGCAGCGTTTGCAAGGCTGCTAATTCAGGCATCAAGTCGGCTATTTTAATGTCTACAGATTGCTTTTCGGCTCCCGGGCCCGTGTCTGCCAGGCTAAATGTTCCCTGGTTATCGCCATTGGGATCTATAGTAAATTCGGCCGTGCTTTCAGTATCTGACAAGGCCAGCGGGAAGATTGTTATATTATCTACACGATTTAACGCGACGTTCTTTTTGAATTTTTCCTGCAGGTAATTTAATGGCTCGAATGAATAAACCCTTCCACCTTTACCTACAGCCTGCGACATTCGGATACTTTGTAAGCCGATATTGCCGCCAACGTCTATGGCCGTGTCACCATCTTTTAATGATACCCGGATCAGTTTATTGATCTCGTCCTCATATGCGCCCATACTGGCTACCTGCCACTCGATGAAGCTGTTTGGGTCGGCAAATATGGCGATGTCTTCGTTAGTCAGCCAGGCTATATTAGATTTGCCGGACGCGTTCTTCTTGTAAGACTTGAGCAGGTATGATGATAGCCGCTCCTTTCCCGGAAATTTCCAGTTGCGGGTAAAAACAAGCTTGATACGGTCGCGACGGTTCATTTATTATTTAATTAGCAGGCAGATAAAAATACGTTTTAATTTGACGAGGTGAAATTTAAGATCACCCTGCCCAGCCCTCTCTGTCTAAGCTTCTAAATTGTATCGCTTCGGCTAAATGTTCTATTTTGATATCCTCGCTCCCGGCAAGATCAGCAATGGTGCGTGATACTTTCAGGATGCGATCATACGCACGGGCAGAAAGGCCCAGCTTTTCCATCGCTTTTTTAAGCAGATTTTGTCCCGCTTCGCTGATCTTACACAAGTCGCGAACCATTTTCGGGCTCATTTGAGCGTTGGCATGTAAGTCGGGCTTGTTTCCAAAACGGGTTATCTGTACCTCCCTCGCTTTAATGACCCGTTCACGGATATCTTCACTTTTTTCGGCCAGGCGGTCTGACGCCAGCTCGCTGAAATTAACCGGCGTGACTTCAACATGCAAGTCTATCCGGTCTAACAACGGGCCGGAGATCTTGCTTAAATATTTCTGTACCATCCCCGGCGGGCAGATACATTCTTTTTCGGGATGATTGTAATAGCCGCAAGGGCAGGGGTTCATGCTGGCCACCAGCATAAAGCTGCTGGGATAGTCCACCGTAAATTTAGCGCGGGATATGGTTACCCGCCGTTCTTCAAGCGGCTGGCGCATCACCTCAAGGGCGCTGCGTTTAAACTCAGGCAACTCATCTAAAAACAAAACGCCGTTGTGCGCCAGCGAGATCTCGCCGGGCTGCGGGTTACCTCCGCCGCCAACCAAAGCAACGTCAGAAATAGTATGATGCGGCGATCTGAACGGCCGGATAGTAACCAAAGCATCGGCAGCAGAAAGTTTGCCCGCTACCGAGTGGATCTTGGTGGTTTCTAATGATTCATATAGACTCAGCGGTGGTAATATCGAAGGCAGCCTGCGGGCCAGCATGGTTTTGCCGGCTCCTGGCGGTCCAATTAAAATTACATTATGCCCACCCGCGGCGGCTATTTCTAACGCGCGTTTTATGTTTTCCTGTCCTTTTACTTCGCTAAAATCGCTGTCGTAATTGCATAGGCTATTGTAAAACTCTTCGCGGGTATTTACTACCTCACGGGGCAGCTCTACATCGCCGTTAAAAAATCCGGAAACCTCTTTTATGCTTTCTACCCCGTAAACTTCAAGATCATTAACAATGGCGGCTTCGCGAGCGTTTTGTTTAGGCAGAATAAACCCTTTAAAGCCGTCTTTGCGGGCCTGGATGGCCATTGATAATGCGCCTTTTATGGGTTGAAGGCCGCCGTCAAGCGACAGTTCGCCCATAATAATGTATTTCTCCAAATTTTCGCTCAATACCTGTCCCGAACTGGCGAGGATCCCAATAGCGATGGGCAGGTCGTAAGCCGACCCTTCTTTGCGGATATCCGCAGGCGCCATATTCACAATAATTTTTTGCCGTGGCATGCGTAACCCGTTGGTTTGTAAGGCGGCCTCTACACGTTGCATCGATTCGCGAACTGCGTTATCAGGTAGGCCCACAATTAAGTAGAATGGTTTGCTGCCGCCACTAATGTTTACCTCGATGGTTATGTTTATTGCCTCTATGCCATAAACGGCGCTGCCAAATGTTTTAACTAACACTATGATAAAGTTTTTACAATAGCGAAAGATATACATTTATCAAGAAAACATACAACTTTAGGCTAAATTGACCGTGTTCAATAAATCAAAGCTTGTAGGTTGTTGCGCTGTCATCAATTACCAAAACCCAATCATTGCCATAGCCTGATGATGGCGGGTAATACTTTTTAGTTCCATGGTTATCTGCGTCTCCCGCAGGGGTTGTTTTTCCGCTTCGCGGATCAAACCAGGTTGCTTTTACTTTATCTCCGGTAATTTTAGCCATTACTACTGTAAAGGGTTTGCCCTCTGATGAATAGATAAATGCGTAATCTTTGCCCCTGGTCGCCTGTACGCGAGACATGGGCGGCAGATCATTTTCTAAAATGATACTTTGGTCGGGCACCCTATCAAGTAGCGGATGCGATTCCATCAGCTGCCTTACGAATTGCATTTGTTTTGCTCCGGGCAGATCCAAAGCCTTTTGCCAAAAAACATGCGGCCCATTTACAGGCTCGTTTTTAGGCGAGTACATTTGCCATACGTCGTGACAGCCATAAGTATGCCCGAAAGCGCCAGAAAACAGATCGGTATAAGCATAGTGCCGCACGTCGTAGGCGCTTGAGGTCCCTAAGTCTGTAAC
>JAQBOP010000039.1 GCA_028287975.1 Mucilaginibacter sp.
GGTGGTGTTGAAAACCGATTTAAGGTTCACGTTGATCACCTCGTCCCAGTTTTCTTCGGTCATGCGCATCAGCAAACCATCCTTGGTAATACCTGCGTTGTTCACTACAATATGTAAGGTGCCAAAATCGGCAATGATATCAGTGATCAGTTTATCAGCCTCGTCAAATTTAGAGGCGTCGCTGCGATAGCCTTTAACCTTGGTGCCAAAGCTTTGCAGCTCCTGCTCCAGTGCCAGTCCTTTTTCGACAGACGATAAGTAAGTAAAAGCCACATTAGCGCCGTGTTCGGCAAACTTTTCGGCAATTTTGCGCCCAATACCTTTTGACGCTCCGGTTATTAACGCGGTTTTTCCTTCTAATAATTTCATAAACTTTATTCAGAATCAGTTTCGGGCAGCGAAGATAAGAATTTAGTATGAAAAGTTGATGAAAGCAAACAACGGCATTGTAACCAAATTGCATTAGTATAAAACCATCAAAAATAATTCCCAATAATCTTGTAACATTTAAAAAATCTCCTCATCTTAATAGCACTATACAGTTAAGGTACTTCAATTGAAGCTGTAAGTATTGTGAGGGCCCGCCTACCTTAAGGGTTCCGGATAAAAAAACCAAAAAAAAATAATGGCTGATTTAATTTTTTCACTATGGTGGGTAGTTCCCGTCGTGGTTATTCTTGTGATGTACAAATTTGTACTTCGTGTTTTCTTCGGTATGGTTATCGTGCCTGACGACCGTATCGGGCTGGTAGTTAAAAAGTATGCCCTATCGGGCGACAAGCGGTTGCCCGACGGCCGGATCATCGCCATCAATGGCGAGGCAGGTATGCAGGCCAAAGCACTTGCCCCAGGCCTGTACTGGCGCATGTGGCCGTGGCAGTATACCATTACCATGGAGGCGTTTACTATTATTGCGCAAGGTAAGCTGGGCCTGGTAAAAGCCAGGGACGGCGCGCCTATGGATATGGGTCGTGTGCTGGGTAAACCGGTAGACTGCGACAAATTCCAGGATGCTATAGCGTTCCTTGACAACAAAGGTCAAAAGGGGCCGCAGGCAGCGTTCTTAACCCCGGGTAACTACCGGATCAATACCTTTTTGTTCGAGATAGAGATGATGCCCATCACCCAGATCCATGAGAACAAGGTGGGTATAGTAACCACCCTGGACGGCGAGCCGCTTGAGAAAGGCGAAATTGCGGGCGGATCTGTCGCCGGCCATAAAAACTACCAGGACCCGATGGCGTTCATCAATGCCGGCGGTATGAAAGGTTTGCAGGAAGACGTTATCCTGGCGGGTACCTATTACCTTAACCCCTGGTTTGTAATAGTAGAGCAGGTGGATATGATTTATATCCCTATCGGTTATGTAGGCGTGGTTAACTCGTTCGTGGGCCCTGAGGGTAAAGACACGTCGGGCGACGGCTTTAAACACGGTAACATTGTAAAGCGTAACGAAAAAGGCGTGTGGGAACAACCGCTCGACCCCGGCAAGCACCCGGTAAACATTTATACCCACGCGGTCGAGGTTGTGCCAACCACCAACATTGTACTTAACTGGGCCGACAGCCGTACCGAAGCGCATGAGCTGGATAAGAACCTGTGTACCATCACCGTGCGTTCGTCCGACGGTTTTACGTTTAACCTGGACGTGTCGCAGATCATCCACATCCCGCGTAACGAGGCGCCAAAGGTTATCGCCCGTTTTGGTAATATGAAAAACCTGGTATCGCAGGTATTGGAGCCTACCATTGCCAACTACTTCCGTAACTCGGCACAAAAAAGCGACGTTATCGAGTTCCTGGCAAACCGGATCCAGCGTCAGGATGATGCCAAACAGCATATCAGCAAAGTGCTGGACAACTATAACGTGGTTGGTGTTGATACGCTGATAGGTGACATTACGCCGCCACCTGCCCTGATGAAAACCCTTACAGACCGTAAATTGGCCGAACAGGAAAAGATCACTTACGAGATCCAGCGTAACGCGCAGATCGAGCGTAAAGAGTTTGAAAGCGCCAAGGCAGGTGCCGACATGCAGCCCGAGGTGGTAAAATCAACCCGCCAGGTTGAGATCAATACGCAGATGGCTGCTTCTAAAGTCGCCGCGTCAAAAGGTGAGGCTGAAGCCAAGACCATTAACGCTAAGGCGGATGCCGAGGTGCGTACCATCATAGCCAAGGCCGATGCCGAAGCCAAGACCGTAAACGCCAAAGCCGATGCCAATGCCACCGAGGTAAATGGTAGCGCCGAAGCCAGCAAGATCAAGGCGATAGGTTTATCAGAAGCCGAAGTGACCAAGCAAAAAACCGAGGCCATGGGTACAGAGCAATACGCCATTGTACGTGTAGCCGAAGCATTAGCCTCCCACGGAATTAAACTGGTGCCTGATATTTTGGTAAACGGCAAAGACGGCGGCGGCAACGGCATCATCGACGCCCTGATAGGCAGCGAAATGCTTAAAAAACTGCAAAGCGCAAATGATAATATTATTATTAAGCCTGCTGATGATAAAACAGTAAACTAAATAGAATAAGTTGTTGCAAAAATAAAAGGCCGTCCCCGGATTGGACTGCCCCCAAAAAGTTAGACACTATTTGGGGGCATTTTTATGGCAAAAAACAGAAAGCATTCAGCTGACTTTAAACTACAGATCATTAAGGATAATCAGCAAGGGGACTCGATTAGATACTTA
>JAQBOP010000049.1 GCA_028287975.1 Mucilaginibacter sp.
AGTTACTATCAGACTTGCGAAGTTTTTGAAACTTCGCAAGTCTTTCTTTTTGTCGCATCCCACCCCTCATCATGTCTCTTTCGCCTATCACTTGTTTATCGTCAGGATATTAGCTTTGTATAATCAATTGCCAATAGCATGAAAGCCGAACAAGCCAAAACCATAGACGAATACATAGCCGGTTACCCGGACGATGTACAGCAACTACTGCAAACTATCCGTACAACTATTCATAACGCAGCGCCACAAGCCGAGGAAGCGATAGCATACGGTATCCCTACATTTAAGTTTAACGGAAACCTGGTGCATTTTGGCGGCTACAAAAACCACATCGGCTTTTACCCGGCACCTATGGGTATCGAAGCATTTAAAGAAGAAACCGCGCAATATGAAGCCGGTAAAGGCACATTGCAATTCCCGGTTGATCAGCCAATGCCGCTGGAATTGATTGAAAAGATCGTGAAGTTTAGGGTGGAGAAAAATTTGGCAAAAGGAAAGGTTAAGAAACAGTAAATATCTTAATACTTTTTACCTGGGTATCTGCTGGTATGGAATACCGATATGATAAAAACCACATCTTCATTTTCATCATAATCAAAAACTATCAAATAAGGAAAGTGATCAATGTTAACCTCTATATATTTTCCCTTACGTGGATAATGAAATGGATTGCTTAAAATTAATTTTATTTTATTTGCTATTTCTTGTTTAAATCTATCGCCAAGGCCTTGTTGTTTATCTTCATACCATTCCCAGGCTTCAAGTATTTCATTTTGAGCTTTGGCAAGTTGCACACAAACTTTAGCCATTTTTAGAAGCCCGCTTTTGCTTTAATTCATTAATAGATTGTTCAACCTCATCCCAAGTATAAGTGCGGTCAATACCGGCTTTCCATCTTCTTACTCGCTCATCCAATTCAGCAACAACTTCCTCATCTTCCCACCAGTTTACAGAAGGAGCCATCTGATCTTCAAACAAGCTATAAATAGCCTCTATTTTTTTATCATCAGCCTCTTTAATGTAATCGTACAATTTCTCCCTTATTGCTGCAGTCGTCATGATCAAAAATCTTTAAACAAATTTAACGAAAAAACAATAAAGTGTTATACATATCATCCTTTGTTACTACAAATCCAAAAATTATAGTCCAGACAACTTACCAACACCCCTTTGACATTTCAACCCATAACCCGATTTTCGCTATCCCAATAGAAGGATACCGAAAATGACAACCCATTATAAAAAATTAGCTGCCGAATTTTCAATTGCCGAAAAGCAGGTTATTGCCACCGTTAGTTTATTAGACGAAGGCGCTACCGTGCCATTCATATCCCGTTACCGTAAAGAAATGACCGGAAGCCTGGACGAAGTGCAGGTAGCAGGCATCCGCGACCGGATCCAACAACTGCGTGAGTTGGACAAACGCCGCGAAGCCATATTAAACTCGCTCACCGACATGGGCAAACTAACGCCCGAACTGGAAGCGAAGATCAAAGCCGCCGAAACCATGGTGTTGCTGGAAGATATTTATTTACCCTATCGCCCAAAAAGAAAAACCCGTGCCAGCATTGCCCGCGAAAAAGGCTTACAGCCATTGGCCGATCTGCTCTTCGCGCAAAATAAATTTGACGTGGAAGCCGAAGCTGAAAAATATATCTCAGAAGAAAAAGGCGTTGGTACCATAGAGGAAGCGCTGGGCGGCGCCCGCGATATCATTGCCGAGCACATTAGCGAGGATGCCGCTGTACGTACTAAGATCCGCGGGTTATTTATGGTAAAAGGTTCCTTTAAAAGCCGGGTAATTACCGGCAAGGAAACCGAAGGCATTAAATACAAAGATTATTTTGAGTGGGAAGAGCCGGTAAAATCGGCGCCGTCGCACCGGATCCTGGCCATGCGCCGGGGCGAGAAAGAAGAGATCCTTTACCTGGATGTTTTACCGCCCGAAGATGAAGCGATAGATCAGCTGGAAAAAGCTTTTATTACAGGCAATAACGCCGCCGCCGGCCAGGTTAAGCAAGCGCTCACCGATGGGTACAAGCGCCTGCTGCGCCCGTCGATGGAAACTGAGGTGCGCCTGCTGACCAAAAAGAAAGCCGACGAAGAAGCGATCCGCGTATTCGCCGAGAACGCGCGCCAGCTATTATTGGCCGCGCCGCTTGGGCAAAAACGCACCATGGCTGTCGATCCGGGATTCCGTACCGGGTGCAAGGTAGTTTGCCTGGATGAGCAAGGAAAGTTGTTGGAATATACCGCCGTTTTCCCGCATACCGGTGCCGGGCAGGCAAAAGAAGCCGAGAAAACCATTCAGCATTTGTTTGAAAAATATAACATACAAGCCATAGCGATAGGTAACGGAACGGCAGGGCGCGAAACCGAGCTGTTTATTCGCAAGCTAAATTTACCGGGTGTTGAAATTGTGATGGTGAACGAGAGCGGAGCGTCGATCTATTCGGCATCCGAAGTGGCGCGCGAAGAATTTCCGGATAAAGATGTGACCGTGAGGGGCGCTGTCTCTATCGGCCGCAGGCTGATGGATCCGCTGGCGGAACTGGTAAAGATCGATCCGAAATCTATCGGCGTGGGGCAGTACCAGCACGACGTGGATCAGAATAAATTACAGGCATCGTTGGATGATACCGTTATCAGCGCTGTAAATGCCGTTGGTGTGGAGCTAAATACAGCGTCGAAACAGATCCTGGCCTATGTATCCGGCCTGGGGCCGCAGCTGGCGCAAAAGATAGTGGAGTACCGCGACGAGAACGGCGCCTTTAAACATCGCGATCAGCTTAAAAAAGTACCGCGGCTGGGCGACAAGGCATTTGAGCAGGCGGCAGGATTTTTACGCATCCACAATGCAGAGAACCCACTGGATGCAAGCGCCGTACACCCGGAGAGATATCCACTGGTAGCGCAAATAGCAAAAGACAAAGGCTGCACCGTAAATGACCTGATGCGCGACGATAAACTGCGCCAAAGCATCCCTTTGCAAAAATATATTACCGATACTGTGGGCCTCCCTACACTTAATGATATTATGGCCGAACTGGCCAAACCCGGCCGCGACCCGCGCGAAAAATTTGAAGCCTTTAGCTTTACCGATGGTATAAACAGCATAACCGACCTGAAAGCCGGTATGAAACTACCGGGCATTGTAACCAACATTACTGCTTTTGGCGCTTTTGTAGATATCGGCGTGCACCAGGATGGGCTGGTACATTTAAGCCAGATCACCAATCGTTTTATTAAAGATCCAAACGAGGTGCTTAAAGTTCACCAACAAGTGGAGGTAACCGTAACCGAGGTTGACGCTGCCCGCAAGCGCATCTCGTTATCCATGAAAACCGATGAGCCTAAAAAAGAAAACCGCCCGGCAAATCCAAAAGGAAATCAACCTGCCAAACCGTCCCATAACCATCAGCCAAAAAGAAAAGAACCCGAGCCTGAAACCGATATGGCCGTTAAATTAGCCGCTTTGAAGAATATGTTTAAATAGTTCTTAAACCTGTCGTTGCAATATTTGAAAACCATAAACAATAAAACCATATTATGAAGATCATTATCGTAGGTGCAACAGGCACCATTGGCAAACATGTGGTAGCTGCCTTAAAAAACGACCACGAGATCATTACTGCCGGTTCAAAGAGCGGAGATCACCGGGTAGACATCATATCTACCGAATCGATCGAGAAATTTTTTAAGCAAGTAGGCAAGTTTGACGCGCTGGTAAGCGCCAGCGGCGACGCGCATTTCGGCCCGCTAAACGATATGAAGGATGCCGACTTCAGGAAAGGCATTGACAGCAAACTCATGGGGCAGGTTAACCTGGTACTGATCGGCCAACATTATATAAATCCAAAAGGTTCATTTACATTAACATCAGGCTCGTTAGCTGTCGACCCGATCGCCTACGGTAGCGCAGTAACCGCAATCAATGCTGCTATCGACGGCTTTGTGCGTTCGGCAGCGTTCGAGTTAGACAATGGTGTTCGTATCAATTCTGTAGCGCCTGGTGTGGTTGAAGAATCGCCTGCTTATTTCCCGTACTTCCCGGGGCATACTCCGGTTAAAATGGATAAAGTTACGCTGGGATATGTAAAAAGCGTACTGGGTAACCAAACCGGGCAGAATTATTTGATTGTTGAGTAAAATTAATAATGCGTCATTGCGAGGAGTGAAACGACGTGGCAATGACGCGTTGTTATATATTTCCCTATTTTTGATCGATGTCCAACCCGCTGATCGCTTTTTTAAAGCTATTTCATGCTATTCCCGCTACTGATGAAGAACTCATTAACGCGGCGGCCGAAACACGTACTTACAAAGAAGGCGATTACCTTTTTCATGCAGATAACATTTGCCGTGAGATGTATTTTGTTTGCAATGGGGTTTTGCGCATTATGGTATTGAATGAGCATGGTAACCAGGTAACTTATTTCTTTTTAAAAGAGAACCAGTTTTGCACCATTCTTAATAGCTTTAACAACAACATACCGGCTCATGAAAGTATCAGCGCAGCTTGCGATGTGGAAGTACTGGTTTTTAGCAAGGCATCATTAACCAAATTGTATGCGCAATTGCCTTATCTCAAATCATTAATAGATCAGATAACCCAACAGGCGCTTCTGGATAAGATCGATCTTAAAAATGGTTATCTGGGTTATGACTCGACCACCCGTTATAAAATGTTTTTGATGCGCCAGCCGGAGATCGCTTTGCGGGTACCCTTAAGCGATGTGGCGTCTTACCTGGGTATTACCCCGCAATCGCTTAGCCGGATCAGGAAAAATATCCGGTAGATCGCTTTTTACCATTTGTTAAGTGTGGCCGGCGTTGGGTTGCAGAAATTTGTTCCATCAAAAACAAATAAAAATGGAACATCTAACAAAACATTCAAACGAATCTTTAACAGGAAAAAAAGTAGTGATATTAGGCGGCAGCTCGGGTATTGGATTAGCAACCGCGCAGGCGGCGGCAAGAGAAGGGGCTGAACTGGTTATCGTATCCAGCAACCAACAACGTATCGATAACGCATTAACAACTTTACCTGCCGGCAGTATAGGTTTGGCAGCCGACCTGACCAATGAGCAACAGGTAAAAGATCTCTTTAACACACTTGGTAATTTTGACCACCTTGTGTACACCGCCGGCGAATCGCTGCAACTGGTCACCATTGCCGACGCAAACATACCCGAAGCACAACAGTTCTTTAACCTGCGTTACTGGGGCGCGTTTATGGCTGTAAAATACGCGTCACCGTATATTAATGCGGGCGGTTCTGTTACATTAACGGGTGGCATTGCCGCGGTTAGACCATTAAGCAGGTGGTCGCTTGGCGCAAGTATCTGTGCCGCGATGGAAGGATTTACACGGGCCATGGCTATTGAACTGGCCCCGGTAAGGGTAAACCTGGTTTCGCCGGGTGTGGTTAAAACTGACCTGTGGCGCAACATGACCGAAGCTGACAGAGAAAATCTGTACACCGGTGTCGGTAATAATTTGCCTGTAAAACGTGTCGGGGAAGCAGAAGATATCGCGCAAACTTATTTATACCTTATCAAACAGCAATACAGCACCGGCCAGGTAATAGTTGTAGATGGTGGGTCTGTTTTGGTGTAACACATTGTTCTCCAGGTATTCAGCTTTCACAAAAAAACAGCATGGCAAGTAATTATACCATGCTGTTTTTTTGTGACCTATTACTTTATCACTTGGTTTATTATATTTACCTTAACAACTCGTAAAACCAGATAAATCCTGATCGATGAAAATTATAAACAATCATGCCGAGTTTGAAGCACTTTTAGGTTTGGAGATCGGTGTATCCGGTTGGCATACCATTACCCAACTACAAATCAACCAATTTGCCGAAGCTACCATAGATCATCAATGGATCCATACTGACCCTGAAAGGGCCAAAACCGAAAGCCCTTTTAAAGCTACCATAGCGCATGGCTATTTAACGGTATCGTTATTGCCTTATTTCTGGCACCAGATAGCCGATGTGCGTAATCTGAAAATGCTGATCAATTATGGCGTTGAAAATATCCGTTTTGCACAACCTGTGGTGGTTGAAAGCAGGGTGCGATTGATTGCTAAATTAGATTCGATAGCTAATTTAAGGGGAATAACCAAGGCAACCATCGGCGTAACCATGGAGATAGAAAATGAGAAGAAGCCGGCATATACCGGCGCGGTGGTTTTTCTTTATCACTTTAATTGCTGATAGTGGTTGCTATTAAATAATACCACTCTGTAACCTTAATGCCATAATAGCCGCAAACATTATTTTGCTGCTTCTGTCGTCCGTACTTTTGTATCCATCATTTAGTTATGGATACAACAAAGATCAAATTAAGCGTACTGGACCAATCACCGATAAGGAAAGGTGTTACAGCCGAGCAGGCTGTACAGGAAACCATCGCGCTGGCAAAATATACCGACCAATTAGGCTTTACCCGTTTTTGGGTATCAGAACATCATAATACCGGCAGCCTGGCAGGCTCGACCCCCGAGGTGCTGATTGCCTACCTGGCGTCGCAAACAACAAATATCCGTGTAGGGTCCGGCGGGGTAATGATGCCCAACCACAGCACTTTAAAAGTTGCAGAAAATTTCAGGATGCTTGAAGCTTTGGCCCCGGGACGGGTAGACCTGGGCATGGGCCGCGCGCCGGGCACTGACCGTATTACCGCCTCGATACTAAACCCGTCAAACCATTTTGCCGAACAGGATTTTATGGAGCAACTGGCAGACCTGCGCAATTACTTTCATGATACTGCAGATCCGGGAACTATTCATCAAAAGATCCGTGCCATCCCGCAGGTAAAAACTGTACCTGCAATGTGGCTGCTAAGCTCGAGCGGGCAAAGCGGTTTATTTGCCGCGCATTTTGGAATGGGCTTTTCTTTCGCGCATTTTATCAACCCGGTTGGCGGGCCCCAGGCAGTGCAATTGTATAAAGACCGCTTCCAGCCCTCGCAAGACCTGGCGCAGCCGGAAGCAAACATGGCCATATTTATTTTTTGCTCTGAGGATGAAGAGAAGGTAATGCAGCACAAAGCCGTTATGGATCATCGGTTCATACAGTTCGAGAAAGGTTTGGGCCTGTCGCCATTTGGATATGACGAGATAAAAGATACTGAGTACACCATACAAGAGCAGGACAGGATCCGCTACAACCGTCAGCGCGTTGTAGCAGGCAACCCAACTATGGTAAAAAACCGGTTAAGCCAATTGGCAGAAAGCTATGGTGTTGATGAGATCATAGCCGTAACCATCGCCGAAGATTTTGATGACAGGCTGCAATCATATAAACTGTTAGCAGATCTGTTTGAGCTGAAATAAAAAAAGCCGTTCAGGGTTTAGGTGGCTGAACGGCTGGCACTATGTACAAGATTTAGGTTGTTGTTACTTAAAGGTTACTTTGCTGATAATATTTGCACCTGTATTTGCGATGTATAAATTACCTTGCGGGTCAAAAGTCATCCCATCGGGCGCATTTACTGATGCTGTAGCCGTGGGGCCGTTAATTACCCCGGTTAATGAATTGCTTTTTAAAAGGGTAGATACCACGCCAAGTTTATTGATCATCCGTATCGCGAAGTAAGGCTTTGATTTATCGCCGTCGGCTACCAATATGTTGCCTGCCGGATCGACAGCTATATTTATCGGATCTGTAAATTGCGCGCTTGCGCCCGGACCGTCTGCGAAACCGGCCGTGCCGCTACCCGCTAAAGTAGTTACATTACCATCAGGCGTTATTTTGCGTATGTTTAAATATTTACGGTCACTAACATATATGTTGCCATCGGCATCTAAAGCAATACCGGATAAGCTGCCAAACCGTGCCGCTGCGCCCTTGCCATCAATGTTTCCATCCGCGTCGCTCCCTGCTATAGTAGTTACCTGGCCAATTTTTATTTTACGAACGCGATGTGTGTCAGTAGTGTACAAGCCACTCTGCACATCAATTGCCAAGCCTGTGGGATTTGTAAACCGGGCATCGTTACCAAAGCCATCCCTGTAATCTTGTTTGCCATTACCACTAAATGGTAATACCCCTAATTCTGAACTTATCCGGTAAATGTAAAAGCTTTCACGATCTGCAACATAAACATCGCCCAGATTGGAGCTGGTTGCTATACCCCAAAGTGCTTTAAAACCATTATTTGCCCCTGCAACGATAGTTAAGTTTCCGGCTAATGATATTTCAAGTACCGAATTACTGTTTTCTCCATAAAGATTACCTATTCCATCAAAAGCAATATGCTCAACATAATTGGCACCCAAATTATAAAAGGTGCTTACAGCACCGGTTAGTACTTTAAAGTCTGAGGTTGAAGTTAAAGTAGCAGCACCGGTTTTAAGTACTATCTTACCCGTTGTGGCATTAGCAGGGATAGTTATTACAACTTGTGTAGCGTTTACAGAATTGACAGTGCCCGGCATGCCGTTAATAGAAACCGAATTATTGGCCAAGGCCTGGTCAAAACTATGTCCGGCAAGAGTTACAACCGTGTTAGGTAAACCACCGGTTGGTTTAAAGCTGTTTACAACAGGAGATCCATCGCCCATTGGTACCGGTGTGCCAACGCCATAGCCCTCATTAGGCTTAAAGTTTTTAGGTTTATTGCAGGCACCTAACATTACTATTGACGCTATTAATAAAGAGCCAATGGCAAAACAATACAATCGTAAAACGCTCATCTTTATGGCTATTTAGGTTCTCGGTTTAGGTAGTATAAATTTAATCATTAAAAAAAGTTATTATCACTATCTAAATAAAAATTATGACTTATAAGTCAGTAAAAATAATTCAAAGGTTAATTTTTTTATTAATTGTAGCAGTAATGAAGCGTTGCAGACATGCCGTCATATTAATTTAATAATTAGTTTATTAGCTGATGAAAACTTAAATCGTATCTTTGCCGTTAATTATAAATCATCAAATACATATTAATTCGTGATCATATTAATATTCTTCCTTGCGCACTGGTTCTTATCGTTGTTCTTCCAAACGTTCTTCCTGCACAGATACGCTTCGCATAAAATGTTTAGCACCCATAAAATTAATGAGCGTATTTTCCATATGCTTACATTTATTTGCCAGGGTTCGTCCTATTTAAATCCCCGTGCATATGCTATTATGCACCGCGAGCACCATGCTTACAGTGATACGGAGAAAGACCCGCATTCGCCTTATTTTTTCAGAGACGTGTTCCAGATGATGTGGCGTACCGCGCAAAGCTATAAGCTGTACGAAAAACGCCTAAAAGAACCTGACGCAAAATTTGCGGGTAATTACCCCGAGTGGCGCCTGCTTGATTTCTGGGGATCGACCTATGTATCGCGCTTGTTATTTGGCGTTGGCTATGTAGCTTTTTACGTTGCTTTTGCTACACACTGGTGGATGTTTTTATTATTGCCTATCCATTTTATGATGGGCCCTATCCACGGCGCTATTGTTAACTGGTGCGGCCATAAATATGGTTATGCCAATTTTGACAATGGCGACAAATCAAAAAATTCTTTCCCGTTAGATTTTTTAATGCTTGGCGAATTGTTCCAGAACAATCACCACAAGCGTCCCAATAATTCAAACTTCGCCGCAAAATGGTTTGAGTTTGACCCTGTTTACCCGGTAATGAAAGTGATGCACTGGGTAAGGATCATTAAATTACGTAAACCACTTGCGGGATAATTAATAAGGTAAAAGGCGAAAGGTTAAAGGTTAAAGGTTTGTTGTAACTTTTAAATCACCTTTACCTTTCGCCTTTTGCCTTTCAACCTCAAATAAAAATGAAAGTATCTGCATTAGCCGAAAATCTGCGCGGCTCTGAAATCATCAAAATAGCCGGAGAAATAAATGAACTGAAACGCCAGGGGCAGAATATTGCCAATCTTACGATCGGCGATTACGACTCAAACATCTATCCTATTCCTGATGAGCTAAAACAGGGCATTGTTGATGCCTATGCTGATAACCAAACCAACTACCCGCCTGCTGATGGCGTATTGTTGCTGCGCGAAAGTGTTTCGACGTTTTTGAAGAAACGTTTAGGATTAGATTATAAACCTAACCAGATCTTAATTTCAGGTGGATCAAGGCCGTTGATCTATTCGACCTACCTGGCTGTTGTTGACGAAGGCGATAAAGTTGTATTCCCTGCACCGTCATGGAATAACAATCATTATTGCGACTTGTTAAAAGCCCAAGCGGTTATGGTGCAAACCAAGCCCGAAAATAATTTTATGCCTACGGCAGACGAGTTGCGCCCGCATATTAAAGGCGCTGCTTTGCTGGCATTATGCTCGCCGTTGAACCCAACGGGTACCATGTTCCATAAAAAGGACCTGGAAGAGATCTGCGATATGGTAATTGCCGAAAACAAAACCCGTACCGCCGACCAAAAACCGCTTTACTTTTTGTACGACCAGATCTATTCGCAATTAACGTTTGGCGATAACCAGCATTTCGACCCCGTTACCTTACGCCCCGAATTGAAGGACTACGTAATATTTATTGATGGCGCGTCTAAATGCTTTGCGGCTACCGGCGTACGTGTAGGCTGGGGCTTTGGCCCTGTAGGCGTTATTGATAACATGAAAGCCATTGTTGGCCACATGGGCGCGTGGGCACCAAAGGCCGAGCAGGTTGCCATGGCAAAATATATTGTAGAGGATGATAAGGTTAACAATTATCTTGATACTTTAAAAGGTCGCGTACAGGCCAGCCTTAATGCGCTGCACAAAGGTTTCCAGGAGCTTAAAGCTGATGGCTTTAGTGTTGACTCCATTGCGCCAATGGGCGCAATTTACCTGACTTTAAAGATCGACTATAGCGGCAAAACCACACCGGACGGTACTGTGTTAAAAGATTCGGCTGATATTAACTTTTACCTGATCAAAGAAGCTAAAATAGCGTTTGTGCCTTTCTCTGCCTTCGGCACCGACGATAGCGTGAACTGGTTCAGGGCATCTGTAGGCGCTTGTACCTTTCAGGATATCGAGCAGGCTATCCCGAGGATCAGGGTAGCATTGTCAAAACTGGTTTAATTTTCGGTAATAAACATTTTAATAGCGGGTTATATGCGGCTTAGTTGGCCGCATATAACTCTTTAAATTTTTTAATGACACTTTGCCAGTCGGCACCAAAGGCTACATCTACCATTTTACCGGTCGGCGATATTAGTATTTTACTTGGATAGCCATTTACTTTGTATTTATGCTGTACCTGGTTATCGCTTATAGCAACCGTTATGTTATAGTTATTATTTGTAAGATATTTTTTGACATCTGTTTGGTTATCATAACAGGCTATTCCCAATAAATTCACACCGGTATTTTTATCGCCTATCAATTGATTATTAAATTCATTGATCTTTGGCATTTCTTCACGGCAAGGGCTGCACCATGTTCCCCAAAAATCAATTACCAGCCATTTATTTTTATAATCTGACAGTTTACGTTTTTTGCCGTCAACATCAGTCAGTTCAAAATCGGGCGCGGCCGGCCAACTATCTAACACACGGGTCGCAAAAAAATCTTTAAAGCTTTTGCCGGGAAATTGTTTCTGATAGATCTGTTCAAGATCGGATATTCTGGTTGGGTCCGCACTAACCTGGCCGGCAAATACATTTAGCGCGGCCTCGCTATCTCCACTTGCAAAAAGCTTTTGGATAAATTCTTCGCGATAACTCTCTTTTGATTCCAAAAACACCCGATCATAAAAACTGGCATAAGCACGGTCATTTTTTCCAACCGGCGAGTACTGCGATGCCTTAGCCAAATATTGCAGTGCCCCGGCCGAATCTACTTTTACCGTGCTTTTATATTTTAAATAATACGCGTAAGCCAGTATATTTCTATCTGCAAACTTGTTTTTGTTAAGTGTATCAGCATTAAATCGCTCCAGGTTTTGAATTGTTTTTTGCAAAAGATTACCTGCCTGCTTAGGCTTTTTAGCCTGCTGAAGCATTTTATAAGTAAGCAATGCATACCTCGCTCCATTACCTTTTTTCATGTACTGGTCATTCATCCCCATAAAATAATTATAGGTTTTTGATAAAACCCCCGGCTTACTTATATTACCTTTAGTCTGCACCCATTGGTATAGGCCGCCAAGCTGCGGCTTTAAATCCATTTCTTTGCTGTTGTACAACATTAACAACAGCTTATTAGCTATTGGCCTATCCTCACTCAAAAAACTTTGCGCGTATGAGTCCTGTATCCAGCCAGCAAATTGCGGGTCTTTATAAAAGTATTTTACCACGTTGCAGGCTGAGTCAGCATCTATACTTAGTACGGTTTGCAATTTATTAAACAGATGTGAGCCTTGCCCGGCCAACAATTGATTGGGTGTTTTAACTAAAAGCGAATCATAAGAAAGATACCCTTGATCACTTCTTAAACCTTGCATCATATATAGCTTTTGGATCGTGTAATAACGGTCGCCTTTAAACATCGCATCGTGTGCTTTAAAATATCCATAGGCTTTAGCCGAGTCGGTATTTTCTTTATTGTTTTTAAAAGCATCGCTAATAAAGGTTAAAGAAACAGCCATATTGATCCATGCAGTATCAACAGGTTCGGTTGTGTTTTTATCATAGCTTATGCTATGGCTGTAAGTATATCTGTTGGGTTTGGTGCCTTGTGATTGGCTAAACGCTATATCTGCATGCTCTAACAAACCATTCACTTCATTTAATGATAATTTAAAATCGTTGTTTTTTTCAGGGTTAGCCAAAGCAATATCTAATAAAGCGCCGCGTACAGCAACTACTTTGTACGATACTTTATTATCAGCATTTGTCCATGTAGACAGGTAAGCTATTTTTTGTGCGGGCATTTCAAAAAATATTTTTTTTAAAATATCACTTAAAAAAGTGTTGAGCTTTTGTTTGATCCCATCCTGCATGCTTGCTTGAATATGCCATTTAGCTATAGCTTGTTGTGCCAGTTCATCAACCCCTTCTTCTTTTAATAACTTACCCTTTGTGCTTAAAACTACAGTAAACGGGTGTTGTAGTAATATTAAAGATGGAAAAAATTCTGTGGTGCTTATATTATTTATCTTCCTGATACTGTCAGATATCAGCCTCGTTGGATATTGCTGTTCTATACTTCGGTTTATTTTTTGTAAAGTGCATTGCAATTTGCAAATACCAGAATCGCTGTTTAACGTTTTAAACTGAAAGCTGTAAGATTCGTCGCTGGTGATTTTCTTGCTTTCAATCCCGGTTTCGGCGCTATGCGTTGTTACGGTAAACTCATCGCCGGGTTTAAGGTTAATTTGCTGGGCACGTAATGAACTTACTGCAAAAAGGCATACCAGGGTTACGACAAAATTTTTCATAAGTTAGGTAGTTGATTAGGTTTAAGTAATTTGAATATATAAATAACTTTTTTAATTATTAAAACCATTAACAATATTTAACAAAAATCCGGTAACAAAAAACGCCATCATGATTAATCACAATGGCGTTCATTAAAGTATTTACAGGGATGTATCGTTAAGACATCTTTAGCTTTTTCTGGATATCAGCTACGTAGCCTTTAAATTTTTTGTCGGTATCAATTAAATCCTCAACAGTTTGGCAAGCGTAAATAACAGTAGAATGGTCGCGGCCGCCAAAGAAGTGGCCGATAGATTTAAGCGAACTTTTGGTATGCGCCTTAGCCAGGTACATAGAGATCTGGCGGGCCTGTACAATTTCGCGTTTGCGGGTTTGTGATTTTACCATATCAATAGGCACTTCAAAATACTCGCAAACCAGGTTCTGGATATACTCCATCGAAATTTCTTTTGAAGAATTTTTTACAAAGTTCTTCAGCATCTGCTTGGCCAGGTTCAGGTCTATTTCCTTACGGTTAAGGGTTGACTGCGCCAGTAATGATACCATCGCACCTTCAAGCTCACGCACGTTGTTATCAATATTGTGTGCTACGTACTCGATCACATCATCGCTCAGCTCAATACCATCCTGGTAAGTTTTATTTTTCAGGATAGCCATGCGGGTTTCCAGGTCAGGGATCTGCAGGTCGGCACTCAGGCCCCATTTAAATCTTGATAATAAACGCTCCTCTAAACCGGCAAGGTCCTTTGGTGCTTTATCAGAAGTAATGATCAGCTGCTTGCCTGACTGGTGCAGGTGATTGAAGATATGGAAAAAGAAATCCTGTGTTTTTTCTTTACCGGCAAAATTGTGTACATCATCCATGATCAGCACATCAATAGCCTGGTAAAAGTTCACAAAATCATTTATATTATTATGCTTTAAAGCATCAACAAATTGCTGTGTAAATTTCTCGCATGATAC
>JAQBOP010000062.1 GCA_028287975.1 Mucilaginibacter sp.
CAGCTATTTGTATAATAATGCTTTCAATTTATATGCTACGTATAAAAAAACTATTGGCGATCATTTTTTTAGCGCCATGGTTGGATATAACTCCGAGGACTACAGTTATTCGACCGTAAACGCATCAAAGGATGGGTTGATATCGTCATCCCTGCCTTATCTTGGACTGACCAACGGTACTGCCTCAGTTAGTACAGGCTATTCGGCTTACGCTACCACCAGCGTGTTTAGTCGCTTAAACTATACTTATAAGGGCCGTTATATTCTGGAGGGTACAGGCAGGTATGATGGCTCTTCGCGTTTTCCTGTAGAAAGGCGCTGGGGATTTTTCCCATCAGCATCCGCAGCATGGATAGCAAGTAACGAGGACTTTTTTAAACCATTGGCGTCTGTAGTATCTACACTTAAACTACGCGCATCATATGGCGATCTTGGAAATCAGAATGTTGGTGATTTTGGTTATATACAATCATTGCAAACAGGCACTTCGGGTTATTTAATAGGCAACAATAGTCAAAATCCAATCATTAAAGGAGCTCCGGGCTTATTTGTTGATCCAAATACTTACACATGGGAGCGGGTATCTACTTTTAACATGGGTACTGATATTGGCCTTTTTAACGATAAGATCCTGTTAGGAGGTGACTATTATATCCGTAATACCAGGGGGATGCTTACAGCAGGTGAGGAATCGCCTGGTGTATTGGGAACTGCCGCACCGGCACAAAATGCAGCAGATCTAAGGACTAAAGGCTGGGAGCTATCTGTAACCTACCAGGACAGGTTTACTGTTGCTTCTAAACCTTTCAATTTCACTGCAAAAGTTTTCCTTTCCAATTCTGATGCGGAGATCACCAAATTTAAAAACGATCAGAATCTTTTCTCTACCTACCGTGTAGGACAGAAAATTGGAGAGATCTGGGGTTTACAGAATGATGGCTTATTCCAGAATCAAGCCGAAATTAATAAGCTTGACGAATCGGCCATTATACCATGGGGTGCCTTAAGCATTGTTCAGGGTTGGCCTAAATATAAAGACCTGGATGGGAATCATAAAATAGAAACAGGCTTAAGTTCAAATGATCCAAAAGACTTAAAGATTATTGGTAACAGCGCCGATCATTATAGTATTGGCACCAATATAAATATGAACTGGAATGGAATTGATCTATCCGTATTCCTGCAAGGCGTATTAAAAAGAGATTTTTACCCACACCATTATTTGTTTTGGGGGCCTTTTCAGCAGCCTTATGCCAATATATACCCGTGGAATCTTAATTTCTACCGTGCCACAGCTGAGACGCCTGCACAAAGAGCTCAGGATTCAAAATCTTATATAGCAGCAGGCCTTGCCGATGCAAATACAAATTCTTACTATCCCGTATTGCAGTCATGGCTGGCCGATGCCAATTATGGAGCCGGCTTGGATATCCCACAATCAAAGTACCTTTTAAATGGCGCTTATTTAAGAATTAAAAATGTTTCATTGGGCTATACCTTTCCCCTCAGCTTAACAAAGAAAGCCGGTATCACCCGCCTTCGCATTTTTGTAACCGGCGATAACCTTTACGAGTTCTCAGCGATAAAGAAATATATAGACCCTGAGGCGGTAAATGAAGGTTCAAGCGCCTGGGCATATCCATTTCAGAGAAAATATGCAATCGGCTTAAACTTAGATTTTTAATTATTCGCCATTTAACAATCATTAAAAAATTAGTCATGAAAAAGTACACAATATATATCCTGTTCATCGCACTTGCATTTGCCGGATGTAAAAAGGGTAGCCTTGACCGTTTTCCGCAAACGTCTATCGCGCCAAATCTTTTCTTTAATACAGAAAGCGACCTCTCATTATACGTTAACGGCTTACTTTCATTGCCGGACAGGAACTCTTACCTGAACGATCAAAGCAGTGATAACGTTGCAACTACTGCGAATGTAGAAGTGAAAAACGTAATGGCAGGCAGCGCCAATGCACAAAATATTACCTCGGGGTGGGATTGGAGCAGGTTGCGTGACATTAACTACTTTTTAGAAAATTATAATAAAGCAAAAGTTAGCACAGACATAAAAAACCATTATGCAGGACTGGCCAAATATTACCGCGCAATGTTTTACCTGGATAAAGTTAAGCGCTTCTCTGATGTGCCGTGGTACTCAGGTACTCTGAACCCGGGCGATAAAGATTTATACAAACCACGTGATACAAGAACATTGGTTATGGATAGTGTAATGGCCGATCTGGATTTTGCTTATAAGTATGTAAGAGAAAGTGTTCCTGCAAATACGCCCGGAAAATGGGCAGTGGCAGCATTTTATACCCGTACAGCGCTTTACGAGGGTACTTATCGTAAATACCATTCAGAATTAAACTTAACAAGTACAGCAAACACTTTTCTTGAAACCGCTGCTAAAATAGCCGGTGATATTATGGCTTCGGGAAATTTCTCTATTTATAATACCGGAAAACCCGATCAGGATTACGCTGCTTTGTTCAACAGCCAGGATTTAACCGCGAATAAAGAAATTATTTTGGCTAATATTTTTGATCAGGGTAAGGGTATAAGCCAAAATGTGAATGGGGTGGTTTTTGGCGATTACGAACAAGCCCCTGCTAAAGACCTGATCCAAACTTACCTGATGAAAGATGGCAGCCGTTTTACAGATCAGCCAAATTATACTAAGTTGGGTTTTGTACAGGAATTTAAAAATCGTGATCCCCGGCTTGCTCAAACAATGGCCTATCCGGGATGGGTCAGGGTGCCGGATGCGCAACCTTATATCCAGAGTTTAAATAAAAATTTTACAGGTTACCATCAATTAAAGGGATACGTGAACAGTACTGATGCCGCTACGTTAAATGGTGTTGATTTCCCGGTATACCGCTATGCTGAAGTGTTGTTAAGCTATGCTGAAGCGCTTGCCGAACTGGGTACTTTAAACCAACAACAACTTGATGCATCGGTAAACCTTATCAGGAAAAGGGCTGGCATGCCTGGTCTTAATATGGGACAGGCAAATTCATCTCCTGATCCATTATTGCAACAGCAATTTCCAAATATCGGATTAAACGCCGGAGTGATATTAGAGATAAGAAGAGAGCGCAGGGTGGAATTTGCATTTGAAAATACCAGGTATGATGACCTGATGAGGTGGAAAGCCGGTAAGTTATTAGCTAAAAGCCCCGAAGGAATGTATTTCGCCGGCCTGGGAAAATATGATTTAACCGGAGATGGTATAGAAGATATTATTTTGATAGACCAATCTTCAACTATCCCGGCCGAAGATAAGAAGGAAAAGAACTCACTGGGTGTAAAGTTAAATTACTACCGCACAGGTACAATTGGTTCTGACGCTACTGTTTATTTAAAAAATGTTAATACAGGTAGTTTTATTGTAACCGAATCGGCAACACGCGATTTCCAGGAGCCTAAATATTACTATCGCCCAATACCACAACAACAGGTAATACTTAACCCGGCCCTTAAACAAATATTCGGCTGGTAAAAAGGCGGGCATCTTAGTATTGATAAATACAAAATAAAACAATGACACTAAAAAGAAGATCTTTATTAAAAGCAGCAGGTTTAGTCACTGGAATGATTGTTACCGGAGGCTTGCCTGCGATAGCCTCCCTGAATGAAAACAAGGACAAGAAAGGTAAAAAATTAGCGCTTACAGTAGCACATATTACAGATGTACACATCACCGAAGGGAATAATGCACCTGAGCGGTTTAAAAGCTGTTTAAAACAAATCATAGCTAAGCACAAGCCCGATTTCTTCTTAAACGGCGGGGATTCCATTATGGATGCATCTTATGATAATGTTAAATATGACCAGGTTATCAAACAATGGGGTATCTGGGACGATTGCATATCGGTACTTGATAAATATGAGGTACATAGCTGTATAGGCAATCACGACTCATGGTGGAAGGCGCCTTCTAAAGAGGATGAAATGTATGGTAAAGAATATGTGGTTAAACGATTGAAAATTCCGCACCGGTATTATAGTTTTACCAGGAAGAACTGGCATTTTATTGCGCTTGACGGGAATAATGGCAATATTTCTTTAGATGAGGAACAGTTTAACTGGCTACAAGCCGAACTGGAAAAAATACCGGCATCAGCTCCGGTATTGTTGATGTCCCATTTTCCTATTTTGGGTACTACGCAAGTGTTGGTTGGTGGTGGTCATTCTGATTGCAAGAAGTTAAAAGATCTATTTTACAAACACCATGACAAGGTGAAAATTTGTTTAAGCGGTCATAACCATTTGTCTGATCATACCAGTTACAACGATGTTTTATATTGCTGCAATGGGGCTATGAGCGGTTTCTGGTGGGGTAAAGGCGATGCTGAATCGGCCGGCCCCGGTTATTATCTGGAAACCCCGCCGGGTTATGCAATGTTGAATTTATATGAAGATGGCACCGTTGAAAATGAATATTTCCCGCATTCTTATTAACAAGGCTGGAATATCCTATTCATTTATAGTTTATCTTTATCGTTTAGCATCAGTAATGCCCATTTATCAGGCATTGCTGATGCTTACTAATGTTTAAGGCAGATTAAATTAGCCTTAAAAAATGGCCCTAATAAAAACATGTTTAATACAGTAGTTATGAGAATTTGGTTTATCTGCAGTTGCTTATTACTCACCAGCACCGCGCTTGTTGCGCAAAAAATTCAGCTGCCTAATGGCTGGTTCCTCTCGCCTGCGGGAAGATCAATTCCGTTAAGCAGCGATCTGCCACTTAACATGGCCCTTGCACCTGATGGCATTCATGCAGCAGTAACCAACAACGGCAATGGGCACCCAACAATTGATGTGATCAATTTAAAGGAAGAAAAGTTGGTAACTACTATAAAGGTACATGATGCATGGCTGGGGCTTGCCTTTGATAAACAATATTTATACGCCTCCGGCGGCAATGATGATATTATTATCAGGTATCGATTTACCGGAAAAAGCCTCATCAATAAAGATACACTTGTGCTGGGCCACCCCTGGCCTAAAGATAAGATAAGCCCTGCAGGCCTTACGCTTGACACGAAACACGAACGAATGTACGTAGTGACCAAAGAGAACAACTCTTTGTATGTATGTGATACTAAAACAATGAAAGTGTTGAATAAGATTGCACTATCTGCCGAGGCGTATACCTGCATTCTGAATCCGATAAAAAGAGAGTTGTATATTTCTTCATGGGGTGGTCATAAGATATGGATATATGATACTCAAAAAGGCAGATTAAAAGACTCTGTAAATACCGGAGATCATCCTACAGATCTGGCAGTCGATGCAAAAGGTAAATGGCTATATGTTGCCAATGCCAACACCAATTCTGTATCAGTTATTAACCTGAACTTACATGAAGTAGTTGAAACGCTTCATACAGCATTATCGCCTGATGCGCCAATTGGCTCTGCAACCAACAGTGTTGCTTTATCGGCCGACGGGAAGATCCTTTATATTGCCAATGCCGACAATAATTATCTCGCCGAGTTTGATGTAACTGAACCGGGGAATAGCCATTCTCTTGGGTTTATTCCCGTAGGATGGTATCCCACCTGTGTACGTGTTTGGGGTAAGCAAATTCTGGTAACCAACGGAAAGGGCATGTCTTCTATGTCCAATCCCTATAAACCTAATGAAAAGCCGTCTGACGCGAAATACAAAAAAAGCGGTGATAGCGGTCAATCGCCCTTAAGCCCGATAAAATATATCGGGAGCATGTTTAAAGGAACCTTATCGGTAATCCCTGTCCCAACCCCGGCCAGTCAAAGCAACTATAATAAACAGGTTTATGATAATACGCCTTATTCTAAAGAACGTGAGCTGGCTCCTTCAGGTGAGGCAGGGAATCCGGTTCCTGTTAAAGTTGGTGATGCATCTCCAATTAAATATGTATTTTATGTATTAAAAGAGAACCGTACCTACGATCAGGTTTTGGGCGATATGCCTGAAGGGAATGGAGACAGCAGCCTTTGTCTTTTTGGAAAGAAAATAACCCCTAACGGCCACAAATTAGCACAGGATTATGTATTGCTTGATAATTTTTATGTGGATGCTGAGGTAAGTGCCGATGGCCACAACTGGTCTATGGCAGCTTATGCTACTGATTTTGTAGAGAAGAACTGGCCTGCCAATTACGCAGGCCGGGGAGGTAATTATGACTTTGACGGGAGCCGCCCGATAGCAAATCCGCCTAAAGGATTTATATGGAATTACTGTCAGCGCGCCGGCGTTTCTTTTCGTAATTACGGGGAATTTATGGATAATGGCAAGCCCACCCTTGGCCTGCTCCGCGAAGACGAGCATTACTGCAAGCAGTATCCCGGCTGGAACCTGGCTATCCAGGATATACACAGGGAAAAAATTTTTGAGCATGATTTTGATTCGTTAGTGATGAAGCAAAATGTTCCGCATTTTAATACCATTTATTTGCCCAATGATCATACAAGCGGCTTATCAAAAGGGGC
>JAQBOP010000089.1 GCA_028287975.1 Mucilaginibacter sp.
TCATGGTTTTTTCACCACGACGACGGGCATAACTGATCAGCCATTTCATACCTAAAGCTATTTTACGCTCCGGACGAACCTCTGTAGGTACCTGGAAGTTAGCACCACCTACACGGCGGATTTTTACTTCAACAGCAGGCATTACATTATTTAAAGCTTTTTTCCAGGTTTCTAAGCCGTTTTCGCTTGTTTTTTTCTCAACAATTTCAACAGCGTTGTAAAAAATAGAGTATGCGGTTGATTTTTTACCATCATACATCATGTTGTTTACAAACCTTGTTACCAAAGTATCATTGAACTTTGGATCAGGAAGGATAATTCTCTTTTTTGGTTTTGACTTTCTCATTGCTTTCTATCCTCCTTAATTATTTCTTTTTACCTTTTGTTGGCGCTGCTGCTACCTGACCTGGTTTAGGACGTTTGGTACCATATTTTGAACGACGTTGGTTACGGCCAGCTACACCTGATGTATCCAGTGCACCACGGATAATGTGGTAACGTACACCTGGTAAGTCTTTAACACGACCACCGCGGATCAAAACGATAGAGTGCTCCTGTAAGTTGTGACCTTCACCAGGGATGTAAGCGTTAACTTCTTTTCCGTTGGTTAAGCGCACACGGGCAACTTTACGCATTGCTGAGTTTGGTTTTTTAGGGGTAGTGGTATACACGCGTGTGCATACGCCTCTTCGCTGTGGACAGCTGTCCAACGCTGGTGACTTACTCTTGTCAACCATAGCTACTCTACCTTTTCTAACTAATTGCTGAATAGTAGGCATTTCTTGCTTTTTTGTCTAATAATTTTATCCCGCATTTCGGGACTGCAAAAGTACGAACATTATTTTTGATTTTCAAGTAGTTGTGTGAAAGTTTTTTTGAAGGGAAGAAGTTGAGCGTGTGATAGTTGAAATTTCTTTTTTTGATGATGATTAACCAGGTTGATTAATCAAGCGGGGGCGGAGGAAGCAACGTAACTTTAATATTGCTTGGTTCTAATCCAAAAGACTTATCGCCTCTTAGGAAAATGTTATTGGGACAATAATCAAATAGCCGGTTGAAAAGTGCATTATGAACCCTGCAATCCCCAATATAGCTATTAGGTGTTTGCAAACCTTTTACAAAGCGTTGCGTTACATAAAAAGGAACAAATTTGTAATTGGGAAATTGCTCTTGTATCGATTTCAATATATAGTTGAAACCGGTTTCAAATTCCTTATATGGAGAAGGCGTTACTACATTGATTGCACTGTACCTAACATCGTGTTGGAGCTCGTCATGATAATCTAATATCAAAGTTTCGTCAATCCCTAATATTGAAAACATAGGAGCGATTAAACTTACCGAGAAGACAATTTTTTTGATATGCTTAAGTGATTTATAGTTGCTTTGTTGAATGATCATTTCACCGCTAAAGGCTATTTCATGCATAAAGCCGCTGTTATGGATCTTTTTCGTTGATCCTGTTCTTAGCTTTTTTAAAAAGTCATTCCATGGTTTAATTAACCTTTTATAATGCGTCATATTTTCCTCTACAATTTTCATTAATTCCACTATTCCTGGATATTCGGCATAAGTTGGATCAAGGTTGTTAACGTCAATGGGATAATATTTTTTAATGATCTCAGAAATTTCGGCAATGAGTTTGTTTCGTGAATTAGAATTTAAAGGGAATTCATTGATCATAGCATATTCATAATTAATCAAAACAAGATACGCTATAGCAAGGGAATTTAGAAAAAATCAAGAAGGCCTGTTGTCATCGATGTGACTTGGTTTATGGAATGCAGGTGAAGGCTTACGAAATCCCCAAAACTGCTAAGTCCGGGAGTTATTTCTCGTCGATCGATTTGGGCAATGCGATTGGCTCTGGCTGTGCTTTCGTACACCTGCAGGCATTCCGCTCGCGGCCGGAACCCATTCTCATCACTAACGCAAAAAAGGCAAAAGTTATTTAAACTACCCCAGCACCTCTTCCAGCACATCGGCCGATTTGATGTTGCCAAAACCTTCAATATGCATGGCATAATATTCCAGCAGCTTTTGTATCAGGTAGCGGCGTTCGTCATTGCTCAGCTTAAGCAGGTGCATGTTTTCAAAGCCGGTTTGAAGTATTAATCCAAAATTCTGGGTATGCGGGGGCGACAGGTATGAAACACTATCGGGCTTAAAACGGGTAAATAGCCCGTTTTTTATATCGAAGTAATCGGCATTGCCGGCCATGTACCGGTCGGGGTAAAAACCAAGGTAACGGGTAAGACGGGTTAAAAATATCAGGTGAAAATTGGCCACACTTTCTGTTTGATGATCGAGCCATTCAATAGCGCTGAAAATAAAATCGAACAGGTTTTCATCAGGCGATTGCTGCTTTACGGCTTTATACAGTACCTCGTTCAAAAATATGGCTATACAGCTTTTAATTACATCATAAGGGATACTGAGCAGTACCGGTGCGTTTTTCAATTCGGAAATGCGCTGCACGCCACCGGTATTTTTATGATAAACAACCAGGTCCAACAGATGCAGGGGTTGCAGCATGTTTCGGCCTATTTTTGCCTTGGGCTTTTTAGCACCGTTGATGATGTATGATTGCAGGCCAAACTTTTCGGTAAAAATCTGAACGATCACGCTGCTTTCGCCGTAATCGGTAGCACGGAATATAATGCCACGGGTTTTATGCAGCATACCTTGTTATCAATAAAATGATCTTCGGCAAAAAAATAACAATCCCCGTTATTAGCGCAAATAACGCAGCCACAACAACAGCACCAGCGGCTACGTCTTTTACATGGCCCGCTTTTTCATTATAAGTGGGCGAAACCAAATCAGTAAGTATTTCGATCGAGGTATTGAGTAACTCAGTGATGAGTACCACGGCAATACAGGCTATGAGCCAAAACCACTCTGCGGTGGAAATGCGGAAAAGGAAGCCCAATATTATAGCTATTGTACCCGCCACCAAATGAAACCTGAAGTTAGGCTGGGTTTTAGCAGCATATCCCAAACCCTTAAACGCAAAACCAAAACTGCGTATCAACCTTTTCATGCTCAAAAATACAAAGTTTAGTTACAAAAAGCGGATAAGGTGTTTACCCCGCCGCTGTTGGTGTTGTTACCATAGGTGTTGGGAAGATTTTTTAATTCCCTCCCTTGGGAGGGGTGCGGCTGAAATGTGTAGTGGCAGGGAGGGGTTTTACGCCGTTTTAAACGAATAACCCTATCGGCGAAACCCCTCCCTACACCCTCCCATGGGAGGGAATCGCACAATCCCGCACTTTTTTATTTCTTCCGACAGCTATTGCGCCAGCACCACATATACAAGTGTTCAATTTTTGAAAAACATGTGTTCAGCTTTCTCCTTTTCCAAAAGCATAAAACCTTGACTATCAACACAAATCCGTTCAATTGAAAAAAAAGCGCAATGTCATAAAGCATAACTAACTGACTATCAGTGTCATTTATTATTAAAAATAACTGCAAGTGTTTACACTTAAAAGTTGAACACTAAATACTGTATATAAATCGGTTATCAATATCATAACCTGTTATCAGTTATATATTTGTCACATTATCACGATCATTAATAGGCAGATAACGCAATTTTCGTAGTTTTGCGCCTCCTCTTACATATCAATAACTAATGTTCTGGAAACATATAGCTTCTGCAATTCTTAAAAACAGGCTGATAATTTTTATTTGCATTTTAGCGCTGAGTGCCTTTATGGGCTATCAGGCGTCGAAGGTAAAAATCACTTTCAACGGCGGTAAAGTGCTCCCGGTTACCGATTCGGCTTTTATCCGTTATGCCGAGTTTAAGAAAACCTTCGGGCAGGATGCTTCATCGATGGTTATCGGAATCAAATCGCCGGAGATCTTCAATGACAAAGATGTTTTTAACGATTGGTACCAGATTGGCGAGCAATTAAAAAAAGTAAAAGGGGTAAAGGCTGTGATCTCAGCTGCCAATATCTACAACCTGCAAAAGGATACACTACAACATAAATTTGTGCTGAAACCATTGGTTAGTGGGCCACTACAAACAAAAGCAGCTGTCGACAGTGTAAAACAACAGCTTGCTTCTATGCCATTTTATAAAGGACTGGTTGTAAGCGAAGATGGTCAAAGTACCCTGATGGCTATCACTTTTGATGATAAGATCATCAACACGCCTTTTCGTGTACCTATCATTAAAAAGATCGACCAGCTTGGGCAGGCTTTTGAAAAGAAACACAATATTAAAGTACACTACTCTGGTTTACCCCTTATCCGTACTGTAGTTGGCGACCTGGTAGCTCACGAATTTTCATTGTTCCTGAGCCTTTCGGTAATCATTACCGGGCTTATTCTCCTACTGTTTTTTCGTTCGGTATTCCCGGTTATTTTCCCGGTGATCATTGTGATATTGGGCGTGGTATTTAGCCTTGGTGTATTGCAGTTGATGCATTATGAAATGACCATCCTTACGGGCATCATCCCTCCACTAATCGTGGTGATCGGCATTCCCAACTGTGTGTTCATCCTCAATAAATATTTTCATGAGTACGGCATCAGCGGTAATAAAATAGCAGCGCTTGAAGTTGCCGTTGAGCGTGCAGGCATTACTACCTTTATCGCCAATATTACTACAGCTATAGGTTTTGGTGTATTATGCTTTACCAACAGCGAATTGCTTACCCAGTTTGGTCTGGTTGCTTCAATAGGCATCCTGGGCACTTTTGCACTGAGCCTTATTTTAGTGCCCATTATTTTCAGTTTCCTGCCCGCGCCAAGGGCCAGTCAAACCGGCATTAAAGACAGTAAACTAATGGACGGTCTGTTGGCCGCGTTGGATAAATTAGTGCACACCAAACGCAAGGTTATTTATATTACCACCGTGGTATTGATCATCATAGCGGGTTTTGGCATGGCAAAAATGAACATCAACGGCTATGTGGTAGATGACCTGCCCCAAAGCAACAATACCCTGCACGATCTTAAATTTTTTGAGTCGAATTTTAAAGGGGTGCTTCCTTTGGAGGTGAGTATCGATACAAAACGCAAAAACGGGGTCATGAATTTAGCCACTATCCGCAAGGTAGAGAAGCTGGAAAAACTCATCTCCTCATACCCTGAATTCAGCCGTTCGGTATCATTGATCCAGGTGTTGAAATTCAGTACACAGGCATTTTATGGAGGCAACCCGGAGTATTATCGCCTGCCTGATGGGTTGGAGCAAAACTTTATCCTTAATTATGCCGGTAACTCGGGCAAAGGTACAAGCAGCTTGCTAAAAACCTATCTTGACAGCACACATCGCGTTACCCGTGTTACCTTTGAAATGGTGGATGCAGGCTCAAAAAAAATGAATACTGTACTGGCTGAATTACAGCCACGTATCGATTCCATCTTCAATCCCAAAAAGTTTCATGTTGAACTAACCGGTTCAAGCATCATATTTATAAAAGGCACCAACTACCTGCTAAAAAACTTGTATGAAAGCCTGGCCTGGGCTATTGTCCTTATTGCAGGTGTAATGTGGATCCTGTTCCGCGGTATAAAGATGATCGCCATATCGCTGGTGCCAAACCTTGTTCCGCTTATTATTACGGCCGGTATCATGGGCTTTTTCGGCATCCCCCTTAAGCCATCAACCATCTTGATATTCAGTATAGCCATGGGAATCTCGTCCGACCAAACCATTTATTTCATTACCCGCTACCGCCACGAGTTGCGCCACAGCAAAAAAAGCATCTCGCAAATAGTTTCAGATACCATCCGCGAAACCGGGGTGAGCATGATCTTTATTGCTACCGTGTTGTTTTTCGGCTTTGGCATCTTCGCGGTATCAAAGTTTGGCGGCACAGTTGCTTTGGGCATCCTGTTATCTATCACCTTACTGGTTGCGATGATCAGCAACCTCACATTGCTGCCTGCGTTCCTGCTTTCGCTTGAAGGTGGGGTTGACAGGGAAAAGATCAAGGGTCCCGATATTGAAGAAGCCTGATTTGAGCTGAAAGCTCAGAGCGAAAGGCTGAAAGCTTTTTAAATTTCAGTTAAGGGGCTATGCTACTGCTTACCTTTATCTTCCCGGCTTTAAAGCCGATACTTCCGTTCCCATCCGTACCTTCCATAATAAAAGTATAGGTTGAAGGCTTATCCGCGACATAAAAGCTAAGTCCGGCTTTACCATCGGCACTGGTGCTTACGTTAGGCGCCCAGTAAATAGTTGAGCGTACATCGGGCTGATGTTTGCTTTTGTCATTCACAGTATACCGCGGGCTGTAAAACTTCGACGGAAAGCTAAGTGCTAATGGCTTGTACAAATAGCTGCCTGGCGTGTTATGTATGGCGGGACCATGACCGCCCCGGGTAGTTATTTCCATAAAAGTAAAATCTGCAACATTGGTATTCATTCTCCATTCCGAAGCGACATAGCGGCTATAATATTCGTTATTATATTTTGAGGAGGTATTAATCTCAATACCTTTAATATCTTCGGCGCTATTTGACTCCAGGTAATTCTTTAAAGCAATAAAATCGGGGTCATCGTTGTAGTTGCTTTTCATTATAGTGCCAAAAGCGATCCCATCCACCACAAAGCAAATAGGTTTGTTATCTACAAAATACCATGCAAAAAAATTGTTTGGCGGCAATCGCCATTGCCCAAATTGAATTTCGCTCAAGGTTTTGCCCTGCACCGCAAAACGCAACGAAAATTGTTTTATAATAGAACCTTCCCTAAAGCTTTTTACTTTTTCCTGCAAAAATTGTAGCCAGCTCTTCTTTTCGGCTTTCAACAGGTCAGCTTCGTCAAAAACGTAATCGGCATTTCCTGCTCCATTCAGGTTTTTTGAGTCTTTAACAATTTTCTTCGCAGTAATTTTTACCTCTTTCAGGGTCCGGGTACCGGCAGGCAGATCGAGCGCCAGGTTTTGACGCACCCAGTTATTCTTTATACTATTGTGCAAAGTACTGTCGCTGCTTACATACCATGGTGTTACCGGGATCCCGGCAGATGCCGTAAATACCGGTGGCGGGGCATCATCCATTACAATGCCTACATTAAAATTCTTAGCAGTTTTAAGCACATAGGCAGGTGTATCTGTAAGGGGCAGATTATGAAATATAAAGCGACCATCCTTACCCGTAAGTGTATCAGTAATCATTAACGGCGATTTAGAAAACAGCTGGACTTTCGTTTTCTTTACAGGGCTGTTAAAAACATTAAGTACCCGGCCTTTAATAGCCACTTCGGTTTCGGCAGCGTAAACCGGTCTGCCTTTTTCATCAGGCCAGCCATAGCTTACCCAGCCCTGTGTAAGTAACAGGTTATCGAGCGCTTCCCGGCTTGCAGCATCATTTGTATTCAGATAATAATCGGGTTGCTCCACGTAGCCTTTCAATTCGGAGGTAAGTAAGATCCGGGTAATGATATTTTCGTTATTGAGGCTATCAGGGTGCACCAGTGCATCATCAGTAACCGCCAACGAAAAATTACCGGCCACAGGATTACCCAAAGCATCGTTTATGCTCATGCGTAATGTAACACTATCGCACGGGGCGTAAGTTATTTTATCAGCATTGATATTTAAGTGCAGGTCATCATGCCGGTTAATGAAAATTAACCGTTCATTCAAAGGTCTGTTCTTCATATCAAGCAGCACAAAATGTGTAATGCCCGAAGGAAAAAGCCGTTTGCTGATCTTTTGACTGATGGACGCGCCATTTTTAAAGTTAACCATTGCCCCGTAGCAAATAATTTCACGGGCCTTACCTATCAGGAAATAGTTATCGCCCGACCGGGCTATTTTATCTGTTGCCGCCAATAATACCCTTACCGAATCTTCGGCAGCTGCATTAACTACA
>JAQBOP010000091.1 GCA_028287975.1 Mucilaginibacter sp.
CATCACATACTTTAGAATATAGCTTCAGCGCATTCGCAGCCGCGCAGATGGCAAAAAGCATGGGTAAAATGGCCGACTACAAGCTGCTGATCAAAAATTCGAACGGCTGGGAATATATCTTCGATAAGGACCAAAAGCTAATGTGCCCAAAACGGGCCGACGGCAAGTTTATAGACAAGTTTGACCCTAACGAACCATGGCGTGGTTTCCAGGAAGGTAATGCTATCCAGTACACTTTCTTCGTTCCGCAAAACCCTAAGGGGTTAATTGACGCTACCGGTAAGGATGAATTTAATAAACGGCTAAATGAGATCTTCGAAGCCTCAGAAAAAGACGGATTTAGCGGCGGTAAAACCATTAACGCGTTTGCCGGTATCAAATCGCTTTACAACCAGGGTAATCAGCCATGCCTGCATGAAAGTTGGCTATTCAACTTTTCGGGCAAGCCATGGCTAACCCAAAAATGGACAAGAGCCATCTGCGACGAATTTTATGGCGTAGAGCCTATCCATGGCTACGGCTATGGCCAGGATGAGGACCAGGGGCAACTGGGCTCATGGTATGTAATGAGCGCGCTGGGCATCTTTGACGTAAAGGGCTTTACCGATTTAAAACCTATCGTTGAGCTAAGCAGCCCGGTATTTAACAACGCCACTATTACTCTGGGCAATAAAAAGACCTTGGTTATACAGGCTATTAATAACTCAAAAACAAACGTATATATCCAGTCGGCCACGTTTAATGGCAAACCGTTAAATAACTGCTGGCTATACCGCGATGAGTTGATGCGGGGCGGTAAGCTGGTATTTACCATGGGAAGCAAGCCAAATACTAACTGGGGGGTTAAGGTTGCGCCGCCATCGGTGCAGTAGGCAGTTTGGTTTAAAGTGGATCTATATGGCCCCGAAAAAATCTATTCGATTAAGGTCTATAAATCTTTTCAACATAAACAGACTGCTTGGCCCCCCGCCTAATATGGCTATACGTGTTATATTTTCCAATTAATCAAGTCACCATGGCAAGGCTAACCATCAATACAACAGATCGCTAAATTGTTTTAGGGTCGAATTATTTTATGCAAACGTTGCCAATGTAACATATTCAAAACATTGATCCATAAATTGATTTTTATATTCAATATTGCTGTAATTACCCATAGATTAATTACTTAAAGCATCCCCGGAATGAAACTATTTTACTTACGTGTTATTGCAATAATTGCTTTAATGGCAAATGCAGGCCTAAGCTTTGCACAGACAAACGGTATCGCTTCCAGCGGTATTTATTCGCTAAAGTCAAAATCAAGCGGCAAGTTATTGGATGTGAGTAATGCCTCGGTTGATAACGGCGCTGTAGTGGACGGTTGGACAGATACCGAATCAGATGCCGAACGTTGGATAGTAAAGCTCATTAGCAAAAACACATACACCTTAACCAATGTTGGCAGCGGCAAATTATTACACGCAAGTGCTGCCCCTGCCGATTCGGTAAAGACGGACCAAAACGACGATACCAATAGTGATGATGTTAAATGGGTAATTAAAAAAGCCGGAAGCGGCGTTTACTTTTTGCAGTCAGGAGCTAACCCTGCCTTCGCGCTTAATTTAAATAGTGGTGCTACGGATGGGACTAAGGTTACATTTGCTAAATCGGGTAAAGTAGACGCTCAAAAATGGATCTTTAAAAAAGAAACAGCACAAGAAACCGCGCCGACACTTGCCACCGCCGAAAAAGCTTTTGACGATTGGTACACCGGCTATAAAGTTGAAACCCTTAAAGGCTTTTGGGGCCAGGCCGAGATGATGGAAGTAGTGCTCGATGCCTACGAAGTGACCAAGGACCCAAAATACAAAACCAAATTTGATGCCCTGTATACCAACTTTATTGCAAAAAATAAAGAGGACTGGATGTACAATAAATACAATGATGATATTTCATGGGCAGTGTTGTTTTGCGTACGCGGCTACCTACTTACCGGCAATAAAACCTATCTTGAAAAAGCCAAGGACCAGTATGATAAAATGTATGCGCGCGCCTTCAGTAATACCTACGGCGGCGGGTTGATCTGGTTTCAGACCAAGACCTCAAAAAACGCCTGCATTGAAGGGCCTGCCATGGTAGCGGCCTGTTACCTGGCACAAGCCACCGGCGATAAAACCTACTATGATAAGGCTATCGCCCTGTACAGCTGGTCTAAAATATATTTGTTTGACCCGGCTACCGGCAAAGTGAATGACAATGTAGACCTGAATAAAAAAACAGGTAAGCTAAGGATGAGTAACTGGAGCTCGACCTATAACCAGGGTACTTTTATGGGCGCGGCGGTAATGCTGTATAACTACACTAAAGAATATACTTATTTGGATGAGGCCGAAAAAATTGCCCAATATTCCCGCGACGTGATGTTCAAAGGTAAGGTTATGGATAACGAAGATGGCGGCGACGACCTGCCCGGCTTTAAAGGCATATTTGCGCGCTACGCCCGTAAATACACGATCGAAACAGGCAAAACAGACCTGATAGACTGGCTTGCATTAAACGCTAAAGTAGCTTATAACAACCGCAACTCTGCCGGTATTATACATACCAAATGGGCAACCCGGACAAATGAAGACACCACTAAACCCAAAGGCAGCTTCGGCGCATCTACAGCGGTATCGTTACTGATCAACTCTTATTCGTTAAAGAAATAACTTTAGGGTATTGGTTATAAATTGGTGTACTGATTAGGCCATTGGCTTAATAAACTGTTGCTTACTTTTTTCTATTACCTCGATATAATAGTTTTCATAGATGGGCAATATTTTAGCCAGGTCAAACTCTTTGGCGCGGGCAAGGGCATTCTCTTTAAATGTTGCCAGGCGGGCTGCGTCTTCTAAAATATAGATCGCGCTCTCGGCCATGCCTTTTATGTCACCAACCTCTTTCAGGTAACCGGTCACGCCATCTACATTTAACTCGGGCAAGCCACCGGCGTTCGAGCTGATCACAGGCACCTTGCAGGCCATAGCCTCTAATGCTGCCAAACCAAAGCTTTCAGACTGCGACGGCATCAAAAACAAGTCGGATACGGACAGGATCTCTTCAATAGCGTCCTGCTTACCTAAAAACCGGGTATCATCGCCAACACCCAGGTCGCGGCATAATTGCTCGCAATCACTGCGTTCGCCGCCATCGCCAACCATTAACAGCTTTGAAGGGATCTTCTTACGGACCTTCGCGAAGATCCTGATTACATCCTCGGTACGTTTAACCTTACGAAAGTTAGAAGTATGGATCAGTATTTTCTCGCCCTCGGGTGCTATGGCTCTTTTAAAATGATCTTTAGCCTGCAGGTTAAAACGTTTAAGATCTATAAAGTTGGGTATAACTTTAATTTCGTTCTCGATATCAAAAAACTCGTAGGTGTCTTTCCTTAAATTCTCTGACACAGCGGTTACGCCGTCAGATTTATTGATAGAGAATGTTACCACCGGTTTATAGGTACGGTCCTTCCCTACCAGCGTAATATCGGTACCATGCAGGGTAGTTACCACCGGGATATAAATACCATACGTCATCAGGATCTGCTTGGCCATAAAAGCCGCCGAGGCATGAGGTATAGCGTAATGAACATGTAAAATATCCAGCTTCTCAAATCGCACTACATCAACCAGGCGGCTGGCCAATGCCAGCTCATATGGCGGATAATCAAACAAAGGGTATTTGGATACAGAAACTTCGTGGTAAAAAAGGTTTTCTGAAAAGAAATCCAGTCGGGCAGGTTGGTTATAGGTTATAAAGTGAACCTGGTGACCATTATCGGCAAGGGCCTTGCCTAATTCTGTGGCTACAACCCCGCTACCACCAAAGGTTGGGTAACAAACTATTCCGATCTTCATTAAAGTAGATTTCTCTTGATGTGATAATTAATTATGCAAGTTTAACAGCAAAATATGGGAATAGTGTTTGCATTTTGTAATATTAATTTGAGTGTCATAAATACTAACAAGCTCTTTTACCGTTATTAAATTACATCTTTAACAAATGGAAAGTGCAATACATTTAGATATCAAGGCCATACAACATATCGGTATACCCGTAACCAATATTGTAATGTCGGCGTTGTTTTACAGCAAGCTGGGGTTTGCCAACGTGATGGAAAAACCATTTGACCATAACGGTGAGCAAGGCACCTGCATTATGATGAAACGCGGCGATATGATCATTGAGCTTTACCAGATGCCTAACAGTGTTTTACCCGAGATCAGCGCGAGAAAAGATGGGCATGTAGACCATGTAGCTTTTGATGTGACTGATATTGATGAAGCTTACGCCATTGTAAAAAAAGGCGGCTTCAATATTATTGAACCAGAGCCGGTATTTCTAAACTTCTGGAAACACGGGTGCAAGTATTTTAATATCACCGGCCCTGATGGTGAGCGGCTGGAGTTTAATCAGGTTTTGTAGCCCCACCCAAACCCTCCCCGGTAGGGAGGGCTTTGAAAATCTATTATAGAAGTCTCCCCTACCGGGGGAGATTTAGAGGGGGCTATAATCCTTTCGCAATCGCCTTATAGATCACATCCTGGATCCGTGGCCTGATATTGAGGCTGGAGAGTTTGCTACTTACTTTTGGATAGGTACGGTTTGATAGAAACACGTACACCAGGTTATATTTTGGGTCTACCCAAACACAGGTACCGGTATAGCCCGTATGCCCGTAACTATCCGGCGAGGCCAGTTCTGACGGGTAATGCCTGTCGGCGATCGGGTCCCACTTATCAAAACCTAAGCCCCTGCGACTAACTGCTGATTGTTTTGAAGTGAAGAGGTCAACCGTTTCAGGTTTGATGAACAAATCTCCGCCGTATGACCCTTTATTCAACAACATCTGGTACAAAATAGCGATATCATTTGCGCTGGCAAAAACACCGGCATGGCCAGCCACGCCACCCATTAAAGCGGCGGTGGGGTCATTTACATAACCTACCAATTCAGAATGACGGTAAACCTCATCGTCTTCAGACGGGACTATCTGCCCGGCCGGGAAATGGTAAAGCGGTAAAAAGCCTGCCGTTTGCATACTTAACCGGTTATAAAATTGCTGTTGCACGTAAGTATTGATCGGTGTGCCGCTAAGTGCCTCCACAACCTGTTGCATAAAAATCATGCTCAGGTCGCTATACACATATTGCCCCCGGGTTTTAAGCGGCGAGTTAAGCATGGCCGGCAACATAATATCTTTATAATAATCCTTTCGCAAATAATATCCGTTATTAACTTTTATAGGATACGCAGCCGATGAGTCTGCACTATGATCCGTAGGCTTTATTTTATCAAAGGTGGGGATATCGGGTATCAGCCCTGCCTGATGCGTTAATAATTCGTTGATTTTAATACTGCTTTTGTTGGTGTTACGCGTAACAGGCAGGTAATAACCCATGGTCGAGTCGACATTCAATTTCCCCTCATCTTTCAGCAACATGGCAGATACGGTGGTTGCCGAGATCTTGGTCATAGACGCGATGTCAAAAATATCGGTTATTTTATTGGGCACCTCGGCATCATAGGTATGATAGCCGTAAGCTTTGTTAAATATCACTTTTCCATCTTTAGCCACCAGCACCACACAGCCGGGAGTAGCGTGGGCCTGCATCGCTTCGCGGGCTATTTTATCAATATCCTCCAGGTTGCCTGTGTTAATGCCGACGGCTTCGGGCACACTATATTCCAGCCGGGTTTTATCGGTTAAAAACCCCATGCCATATCTATAGCGTTGTGTAATAGTGCCTGTTAGTTTTTGGGTGATGGCCACTCCGCCAAAAATAGCCTGCGCACTAAAAGAAGCCGCAATTGCCGATCCGCGCTCTGCGTACATTATAGGCGCAGTAACTTCATTCAGTTTGTCCAGGGCTGATCCTTTGCCGAAATAGGCAACGATCACATTTTTTATTTGCTGATTATCCGTTATAAATTTAACCAACCCGGTATTTTTCAGGTCGGCTTCATTAAGTTGTACAATAATGGTATTATACAATCGCAGATCTGATGAAAGATAGCTGATATTTCGTTTACCGGTATAATCGGCCGCGTTAAAGGTGGTTACTTTAGCGTATTTGTTAAGCAGGCTGTCAAATTGGGTAGCGAAAGTGTATGACAGGTGAACACTGGCAATTTTAAGGTTACCCGCATTTCTCAACGGGATAAGGTAATTAGCGTTGTTTAGCAGCACGGTTGACTTTTCAACCAGTTTTTCTTCTTTTATAAAAGCCTGACCGGGGCCTTGTGCACATGCAGAATTAAATAAGGTAAATGCCAGTAACAGTAAAAGAACCCACCCGGGCTTATTTTCGCTCATACACCTTCTCTCCGTTTATATAGGTTTTTAATACGTTAACTTTTGGCAGCGCGTTAGGCTCAACTTTCATCAGGTCCTGGTCTGTTATTACAAAATCGGCGTACTTGCCCACTTCAATGCTGCCTTTTTCTTTCTCTTCAAAATTAGCCTTTGCCGCCCAGATGGTCATACCTTTTAAGGCCTCTGTTCTGCTTAACGCGTTTTCCATCTGGAAACCATTCGCAGGGAAACCTTTCAGATCTTTACGCACAACCGCCGCATAGAAAGTATATATTGGATTGATATTTTCAACAGGGAAGTCAGTTCCTAATGGCAACCATCCGTTTTGTTGTAGCAATTGTTTTAATGCGTAAGCTGATTTTAAACGCTTGTTACCCAAACGCTGACCGGCCCAATACATATCAGACGTAGCATGTGTTGGCTGCATGGACGGAATGATATTATATTTGCCAAAAAGATCCACATCCTCTGGCGCTACTACCTGCGCGTGCTCAATGCGCCAGCGACGGTCGTTCTTACCTTTTAAAATACCTGCATAAATTTTAAGTATAACCCTGTTGGCCGAGTCGCCAATGGCATGGGTACACATTTGGAAGCCTTTATCGGCTATTTTCTTAGCCACTTCTTCAAAGTGTTTAGGGCTGCTCAACAAAAAACCGCTCCAGTTACTTTGGTCGGTGTAAGGTTTTAACAAACAGGCACCCCTTGATCCAAGAGCCCCATCGGCATACACTTTAAACGCACGTACATTTAAGCCGGGGGTTTTAAATGCGCCGCGCTTAAACAGGTAATCGTAATTTTCTTGCCTGTCGGCCAGCATCACATACATCCGCATTTTCAGCGCACCTTTGTGCTGCAATTCGGCAATGGTATTTACCATTGTATACGGCAATCCGCAATCATCAACGGTTGTTAAGCCTACAGCTTCGCAATTGGTTTGTGCGCTTAAAAGGGCATTTCGTATCAGCGTATCAGTAGGATCCGGAATTTTACGGGTTACTATACCCACCGCATTATCCACCAATATACCGGTGAGTTTTCCGTTAATGGTTTCAATTTCGCCGCCTGTAATAAGTTGGCCGGGCTTAATACCCGCAATGTTTAAGGCTGCCTGGTTGGCGATAACTGCATGGCCATCCACCCTGTTCAGGATAACCGGCCTTACCGGAAACAGCGTATCTAACCTGGCCTTATCCGGAAATTTCTTACCGGCCCATAAATTCTGATCCCAGCCATTGCCGATTATCCATCCCTCAGGGTTACGATCGGCATAAGCTTTAACGGTATCCAAAACCCCGGCCCAGGTTTTTAACCCTTTTAATTGCACCTGTTGCAGCCCCATTCCATACTCGTAAAAGTGTGCATGGGCATCAATAAAGCCGGGGTAAATGGCTTTTCCTTTGGCGTCAACTACCTCGCGGGCCAGGTATTTATCTTCTAAAGTAGCTGCATCGCCAACGGCCACTATCTTACCTGCGTCTACAACAAATGCATCAGCCGTAGTAAACGCACTATCAACAGTGTAAACCACCGCGTTTTTCACTAAAAGGTCGGCATTATACTCTTTTTGCTTACAGGCTACTACAAAAAGCAGCAAAATGGGCCATAATTTTTTCATACGATGTGGCTGTAAATATATCACAAAGTATATACAACTTTCAAATGATAAAGTTAGGCGCACGTACAAAATATCCGTTTTACAACCACAGGCTATTCTTTGTTTATGGTTAATTTCCGGGTATTGCCCTGCGCGTCTTTCAGCGTCAAAACAGCTGTTTCTTTACCGTAAAGCGGTGGTTTATTATTTACCAGACCACAAATGGTCACGTTGCTGTAGTCGGTATCATCAATAGCTATTATTTGTTCGCCCTGTTTTACCAGGCCGGTTGCTTTTTGCCAGATAACACCGGCTATCAGTTTATTATTAGCAAAGGTTGTACGTAACGGCCATTGCTTTTCGCCTACGTCGTTCACGACTGTATTCGCATCAAAATAAAACTTACCATTTATGAAGTCGAGCGTAACGGTACCGTACTCTAATAGCTTGCTGCCTATGGCCGGGATAGCGTCTTTGTTGCTCTCCACAATTAAATTATCAAATTTGCCATTGCCTACGGTAAAAGAAGCCACCTTAAACAGGTATTTATCGGCCGCGCTTTGCAAGCCCATTAATCCAATGGTGCTGGCGCCATAGCCTTTAGCCAATGTATCAAAAAGCGCGTACTGCTTTAGCGACGCTACCATTTTATCGTTTATCCGCAAAAACTCGTTATCACCGCTGTCAAAGGGAATGGTTAGCGTAACTTTATTCTTCATCACTATTTTTATCTGCGGATCACTTTGGTAACCCTGTTTAGAGACCAGCTCGGTGCTGTTTTTTGATTTGAGGTTGAGCTTACTTTTCTGGTCGGTAAATACAATAATGTGTTTACTGTTGATAATGCTCACTATCATATTGCGCAGCAGGTTACTGCCAATTACGCCATCGATATTGTAACATTTATAAAAATCAGGAAATAATGTAATAGCCGGGATATGATTAAAGGTAAGTCCGCCCAATTTAAGATCATTCAGCTCGACAGTAATTACCGAGTCTGTATGCAAAAAGGTATCGTCTATGATATCCTTGTGAAGTACTTTGGCGCTCAGTTCAGTTGCCAGCTCCTTGCTGATAGCGACCGGCGCGCCGGTATCAAATAAGAACCGGTGCTTTTTGCCTGCAATCTCGCCTTCTAAAAATATTTTTCCGTTGATATTTTCGTAAGGGATCTCTTCATAATAATTTTTTGAATCGATACCGCCCTGGTTAAATGTAAAAATTTGCGCAAAACAAGCCGGCGATACCAATAATAGTAAACAGGTAAGTAATTTCATAAGCAGGATTTGATGGAACAAAATACGGAATTAAATGGTGTGATTAGCCTCACCTAAATCCTTTCCTTTGAGAGAACTTTTATGTAAAGTAACTTTAGGTTTACCCCCTCTCCTTTGGAGAGGGCTGGGGTGAGGCTCCAAAAAAAAACAAACTTGTGCTATCAAATCTTTAATTTAGCATCGAAAACGAAATTGAAGGGAAATTTTATAAATGTCAGATATAATTCAGCTTTTACCGGACTCAGTTGCTAACCAGATCGCCGCCGGCGAGGTGGTGCAGCGGCCTGCTTCCGCAGTAAAAGAACTGATAGAGAATGCCATTGATGCCGGGGCGGATAAGATCCAGTTGGTCGTTAAAGATGCCGGCAAATCATTGATCCAGGTTATTGATAACGGCTGCGGAATGAGCGGCACCGACGCCCGCATGAGTTTTGAGCGCCATGCCACCTCAAAAATTAAAAAAGCCGAGGATCTTTTCGCTATCCGCACCATGGGTTTCAGGGGCGAGGCCATGGCTTCTATCGCGGCTATCGCTCAGGTTGAGCTAAAAACGCGCCGCCATGAGGATGAGCTGGGTACACAGATCTTTATCGAAGCATCAGAGGTGATGAAGCAGGAAGCTTGTTCGGCCGTTGCCGGTACTTCTATCGCTGTAAAAAACCTGTTTTATAATATCCCGGCACGGCGTAACTTTTTAAAAAGCAACCCGGTTGAGATGCGCCATATTATTGACGAATTTCAGCGCGTGGCCTTAGCACATCCCGGGATATTTTTTACGCTGCACCATGACGGGCAGGAAGTTTACCATTTACCGGCTACAACATTAAAGCAGCGCATTATGCACCTGTTTGGCAATAACTATAACCAGCGCCTGGTACCGGTTGAGGAAGATACCACCATTATTAACCTGCGTGGCTTTGTAGGCAAGCCCGAGTTTGCCAAGCGCACCCGTGGCGAGCAGTTCTTTTTTGTAAATAGCCGGTTTATTAAAGACCCGTATTTAAATCATGCGGTATTGACGGCTTTTGAAGAGTTGCTGCCTGATGATACCTATCCGTTATATGTATTGTTTATCGATATCGATCCGTCAAAAATCGACATCAACGTACATCCCACCAAAACAGAGATCAAGTACCAGGACGAGAAAGCTATTTATGCCATTATCCGCTCGGCGGTAAAACGGTCATTGGGTAGGTACAACATTACGCCAAGTTTAGATTTTGACCAGGAGAACAGTATTGAACACCTGATCACGCCAAAACCTTTCGAAGAAATTGTGGCCCCGGTTATTGCCTTTAACCCCAATTTTAACCCGTTCACAAAAACTGAGCGCGAACTTCCGTTTTTACGGGATACCGGCGGTGGTAGCGGCCATAGCAGCAGGATCAACCCTATCCCAAAAAACTGGGATACACTGTACGAGATCAGCAAAAAAGAAGAGCCGATACAACAACAGATCCATACCGAAGAAACCGTAGCCATTAATGAGCAGGACATAGCCAAAACCAGCGACAGGCAGTTTTTCCAGATCCATAACCGGTTTATCATGTCGCAAATTAAATCGGGGTTTATGCTGATCAACCAGCAGGCGGCGCACGAGCGGATCTTGTACGAGCGTTTTTTGCAGCAATTGCAAAACCATTCGGGTGTAAGCCAGCAAAGCTTATTTCCGCAATCGCTTACACTAAACAGCAGTGATTTTGAGTTATTGAGGGAGTTATTGCCGGATATAAGGGCCTTGGGTTTTGATATCCGCGAATTTGGTAAAAACACGGTGGTAGTTGAGGGCATACCCGCCGACCTGAACAACGTAGGCGAACATGAATTATTAGAACGGCTGCTTGAAGGTTTTAAAAACAACCTGTCGATATTGAAATTAGACAAGCGCGATAACCTGGCAAGGTCGCTGGCACGCAACGCGGCTATAAAAGCCGGCACCAAGCTATCATCAGAAGAAATGAATTTATTAACCGATCAGTTATTTGCGTGTCAAATGCCAAATGTTGCCTTAAATGGCAAGCCTGTAATTAGTACCTTTACATTAAATGAATTATTAGAACGGTTTGAAAAATAACCGGCACATTATATAACTATGCAATCACCTTTCGCAAACTTACCTCCGGTTGTAAAAAACCTGCTTATTATAAATATCATTTGCTTTTTGCCTTCATTGTTTTATAGCCACGGCTTTGCCGGGACAAGCGATCCTGTAGGTGAGCATTTTGGGGTTTATTATTTTAACTCACCGTTATTCAGGCCATGGCAAATTATTACCTACATGTTTTTGCATGGCGGCTGGGCTCATATCATCTTCAACATGTTTGCACTGTACTCTTTCGGTGCGGTGGTCGAACATGTTATGGGATAGCAAAAGTTCTTAGCCTTTTATTTCATCTGTGGAATAGGCGCCATTGTTTTACAGATGATCGTGCAGGGATTTGAGGTACACGCCATTACCGGCCAGTTAAGTGTCGCATCGCCCGAATTGGAAGCTTCTTACCTGCAATATGGCGATAATGCGCAAAAACTTTATGATATTTTTCATTCGCCAATGATAGGCGCATCGGGTGCCATATTTGGTTTGCTTATCGCCTTCGGGATGATCTACCCAAATGCCGAATTAATGATCTTGTTCATACCCGTACCTGTTAAAGCAAAATATATCATTCCGGTTTATGTATTAATAGAGTTATCATTAGGTATCGGGCAGTTTGGCGGCGACAACGTAGCGCACTTTGCGCATCTGGGCGGCGCCATTTTAGGCTTTATACTGGTAAAAGCATGGCACTTACAGGGCCCGAAAGATTACATTTAATTAAGCGTTTTTAAATTATATATGACGTTCTGGCAAAATTTATATTTTAAAGTATTCCGTTCAGGTAGTAAGCTTTACCTGCTCATCGGGATTAACGTTATTGTTTTTTTGACAATTGGTGTACTGTCGATATTTGAGAAATTAGTATTTCGGACAACCATCGTAGATATTTACAGCCAGGAATATCTTACCCTACCGGCATACCTGCCCAAACTGCTTATTCGCTTTTGGACGCTATTAACCTACATGTTCATGCACGCCGATATCTGGCACCTGCTATTTAATATGCTATGGCTGTACTGGATGGGGCAGATCTTTGAAGAGTTCTTAGGAAATAAACGTATCTTAGGATTATACTTGTTAGGGGGCCTGTCAGGCGCGGTATTATTTATAGCCAGCTATAATATATTTCCCGCATTTACACAAAGCGGATCGCTCGCTGTTGTTACCATAATAGGGGCATCGGCAAGTGTAATGGCGGTTATCGCGGGCGCGGCCACCATTGCACCCAACTATACCATCATGCTGCTCGGCATCATCCCAATTAAATTAAAATGGATAGCCATTTTTTATGTAGCGATGGGATTTTGGGGCATCACCGGCCCTAACGCAGGTGGCGAAATAGCACACATCGGCGGTGCGTTATTTGGATTTTTATATGTAAGGCAATTACAAAAAGGGCGCGATATGATAGGCGCTATAGCCGGTATTTTTAAATCCGGATCAAAATTAAAAGTAGTGTCGACCAACAGGGATAAACCCTCGTCAGATACACCGAGGCAAGAGGAAGTTGACTGTATTTTAGATAAAATTTCAACAACAGGATATGATAACCTGAGCAAACAGGAAAAAGAGACGCTATTTCGCGCCAGCAAAAAATGAAGGCAAAAAAAAGATTACCTTTTATTGATAAGGTGTTTTTGTGGATAAACTGCGGTTTATCCCTGGCTTTGCTTATTAGTTATCTGGCCCCTATAACCGACCCTAACAAATACTGGATCGTCGCTTTTTTTGGACTGGCTTACCCCCCGCTGTTGCTTGCTAACGTTATCATGATAGCCTACTGGCTGTTGCGCAGAAAATGGTTGGCGTTATTGTCCGTTCTTGCTATTCTATGCGGCTTTAGCGTTCTGAAAAACAATATCGGCTTTAATCCCGGCAATAGTAACGTAAGTAAACCACAAGGCGAAAACGCTATCCGGATGATGACTTATAACGTGCATGAATTTAATAAATATGGTGGCACCCAGGACATATCAACCCGAAATGAAATTTTAGGGATCATAGCCAAAGCACAACCTGATATTATAGGCATCGAGGAGTTTTTTACCCGCAAACGCGGCCAATATGCCATGATCGATTCGGTAAAAAAATCAATGGGTTGTAACAATTTTTATTATGAATGCTTTGTTGGTACCAGGGACGATGGTGTAGGCATAGCCATATTTTCAAAGTTCCCGATAATTGCAAAGGGGCTTATTCAACTGTCTGCTATGACAAGTGATAACCAATGTTTATATACGGACATTAAAAAGGGAGCTCATATGATCAGGTTATATAGTGTACACCTGCAATCTATTAATTTTAAACCTGAAGATTACCGTTATATAGATACCGTTAAACAAAGAGGAAAACCTGACTTTGGTTCGACCAAACGTTTAGGCGGAAAACTGAAAAAAGCTTTTATGAAGCGCGCCGATCAGGTTGCTAAAATTAAGGAACATGCTAAACAATGCCCCTATCCTTACATTATAGCAGGCGATTTTAACGACACGCCTACATCGTATGCCGTAAATCAAATGGCTAAGGGTTTAAAAAACGCGTTTCGCGAAAAAGGTTTCGGCCTTGGCCGTACCTATAACGGCGATTTTCCCAATTACCAGATAGATTATATCATGGCCTCGCCGCAATTTGATGTTGCCAGCTATACAATTACCGAGAAAAAACTGTCAGACCATTACCCCGTGTGTGCAGATCTGGTTTTGAGATAGTGAGGGGTGAATAGACTATTTGTAAATAGTTAAGGTATTACAATTTCAAAAACTATCTCCATTTGATTACCTGCTGTTGACCAATCCACAACTCACCATTCACAATTCACTACTCCACCATTCAACCTAAAATCGTAAGTTTGCCGCTATGGAACAAAATTTATTTGTTTACAACACTTTAACACGTAAAAAAGAAGAGTTTAAGCCCATTAACCCGCCCCATGTAGGCATGTATGTTTGCGGCCCAACCGTTTATAGTGATGTACATTTAGGTAACTGCCGCACTTATATATCTTTCGACCTGATTTTCAGATATCTTACCCAAATCGGGTATAAGGTGCGTTACGTACGCAATATTACTGATGCCGGGCACTTAGAAGGTGATGCCGGCGATATGGGTGAAGATAAAATATCAAAGAAAGCCAAGTTAGCGCAGCTTGAGCCAATGGAGATCGTCCAGAAGTATACCGTTGGCTTTCATGATGTGCTGCAAATATTTAACACCCTGCCGCCAAGCATTGAACCTGCTGCCACCGGTCATATCATTGAGCAGATAGAGCTGATAAAAATAATGCTGGAAAGGGGTTATGCCTACGAGGTAGATGGCTCTGTATATTTTGATGTAGAGAAATATAATACTACCCATGACTATGGTGTGCTTAACGGCCGCAATTTAGAAGATCTGTTAAACAATACCCGCACACTTGGTGGACAGGATCAAAAACACGGCAAGCTTGATTTTGCTTTATGGATAAAAGCCAAGCCCGAACATTTAATGAAATGGCCTTCGCCATGGAGCGTGGGCTTCCCGGGATGGCACCTGGAGTGCTCTGCAATGAGCCATAAATACCTGGGCGCCCAGTTTGATATTCATGGTGGCGGGATTGACCTGGTGCCAACGCACCATACCAATGAGATAGCACAAAACATAGCCTGCTGTGATAAAAATCCGGCCAGGTATTGGATCCACACCAATATGCTTACGGTGAACGGCCAAAAAATGTCAAAATCATTAGGTAACAGTTTTTTACCACATGAGCTATTTAGCGGCGAGCATTCTATACTGGACAGGGGCTACAGCCCTATGACCGTACGTTTTTTTATGTTGCAGGCGCACTACCGCAGTACGCTTGACTTTGGCAACGAGGCTATGGAAGCATCAGACAAAGGCTTTAAGCGCTTAATGAATGCGGTAACTTTGTTGGATACATTAAAGGCATCGGGCAGTACAGATATTGACATTGCCCCGCTTAAGCAGCGCTGCTATGATGCTATGAACGACGATTTTAACAGCCCTGTTTTAATTGCCGAATTGTTTGAAGCAACCCGTATCATAAACTCTGTACACGATGGCAAAACGAAGATAGATGCAGCCAATCTTGAAATTTTAAAAAACATCATCAGTACTTTTGTGTTTGATGTTTTGGGTTTAAAGAACGAGCAAGCTGCTAATGATGATCTGCCCAAAGTGCTGAACCTGGTAGTTAATTTACGTAATGAGGCTAAAAAAAACCAGGACTATGCCACATCAGATAAGATCCGGGATGGCTTACAAAAAATAGGTATCCAGCTTAAAGACAGTAAAGAAGGAACAAACTGGAGTAAAATTTAATTCATTAATTAGCGTTATTAAAAAATAAAATCCGAAACTTGACCCCAAAAAACTTGGATATTAATTAAACATCAAATCTCCCCAAATTACAAAATATGAAAAAAATTGCATTGGCTACTCTCTCTCTTATTTGTTTTGCGGCCGCGACGTTTGCCCAAATGCCGGCTAAGGTTAACAATGTTATTGAGGCCGAGGATAGCTTTAATAAGTTAGTTGCACGTAAAGGTATTAAGAATGCCTTTTTAGCGGTTGCCGATGTAGACGGTATAGTATTCAAGCCTAAGGTTGTTAAAATAACTGATTTTTACAGTAGTGTTGAAAAACAACCGGGCACCCTGCAATGGCAACCTAAATTTGCCCGTATATCTTATAACGGCGATCTTGCTTTTACCGCAGGTCCGTACGTTTACCTTAATGGTAAAAACGAGGATGACAAAGTATTTGGTGATTATGTTTCTATCTGGCACGCTGACCCCGATGGTAAATTGAAACTATTAATTGACCTTGGCATACAGCATCCTGAAGCCGAGAAAGAAGCTACGATAGACTTTAAAGAACCGGATCCGAACAAGAAGCCGGTAATAAATAAGGATCCGTTTAACGGGAAATTGGTTATCCTGAATACGGACAAATCATTTAACCAGGCTTTAACAATGTCATCATTAGGTGCGTACAAAGAGTTCTTGAGCCCTGAAGGCCGCTATTATTTTCCAGGATTTGAACCCATTACAGGAACAGACCAGGTGTTGAAGTTTTTAAATAACGAAGCAATTACCATTTCTGCCGAAAATATCAGTGGCGGCCGTTCAACCAGTAATGACCTGGCCTATACTTATGGCCGTGCACGGATCAAGAAAGGTAATGTTGTAAGTAACTATAACTACGTGCGTATCTGGGAGCTTGATACGGTTAACCACAAATGGAACATCCTGCTGGAAGTTTTTTCGGCGATTGAGAATTAGGGATTAGTTGATTAGAGATTAGTTAATTAGAGATTAGGCCTATCAATCTAAAAAGGGGCTTGTCAATGTGACAAGCCCCTTTTGAGTACGTTAAATAACTACCAAATTTTTGCCTGATCGCTAATTATCTAATCTCTAAACTAAAACAGCTGCTCAATAATATCATCTGTGGATAAGCCTTCCGCTTCGGCGTGGTAGCTGCGTACAATACGGTGGCTTAAAATGGGTTTGGCAATGGCGCGTACATCTTCAATATCAGGCGAGTACTTACCGTGGATAACAGCATGGCATTTTGCGCCCAGTATCAAAAATTGCGATGCCCGCGGGCCTGCGCCCCAGTTTAACAGGCGCTTAACCTGCGGTGCGGCAAACTCACCATCAGGGCGGGTTTTTGCTACCAGTTTCACGGCATATTCAAGCACATTATCGGCAACCGGGATATTTCTTACCAATTGTTGGAAAGCGATGATCTGTTCGGCATTTAATACCTTGGCGACACTTTGATTTAAAATGCTGGTGGTGTTTTTTACGATCTGTAATTCCTCTTTAAACGAAGGATAGTTTAATGACACCTTGAACATAAAACGGTCAAGCTGCGCCTCTGGCAATGGGTAAGTACCTTCCTGCTCGATAGGGTTTTGGGTAGCCAGCACAAAAAATGGTTGCGCAAGCTTGTGGGTAACACCTGCAGCGGTAACCGCTTTTTCCTGCATGGCCTCTAACAGCGCTGCCTGGGTTTTAGGCGGTGTACGGTTTATCTCGTCGGCAAGTATGATATTTGAGAAGACCGGGCCGGGGATGAACTTAAAATTACGGTCCTCGCCCAATATTTCAGACCCGATAATGTCTGATGGCATCAAATCGGGGGTAAACTGGATCCGGTTAAAATCAAGGTCAAGCACCTGGGATACGGTTTGTACCAACAAGGTCTTTGCCAGTCCGGGTACGCCCACCAATAAACAATGCCCGTTGCTGAAAATAGATATCAGCACAAACTTTACAACCTCGTCCTGCCCAACTATAACATTGCCTATTTCTTTGCGTATTTGCTCATACGCGTGTTTCAAAGCATCGGCGGCCTCTACGTCAGATCGATGTTGCATAAAAGTAGTTATTACGGTTTGGCCTGGGCTGTGGTAGCATCAGGAACTGGTGTCGACCAACCTTTTAGCACCGGGCAAGCCTGGTATTGCGGATCGATCTTGATATAAGTTTGTTTTCTTTTTTTTGCAAACCATTCGCTGATGGTACGATTTGTTTTATCCTCGGTAGCAAAGGCCTTTATTTTCGGGAAATCCTGCTCCAGATTTGCTTTATGCGCATCGGTTACAGACTTTAAATGGAATATCCGATAGCTCTTTTTACCCCTTTGGTCTGTATATAACACCGGTTTTGAGACCCCTCCAACTTTCATGGTATCAATAACCAACGCAATTTGCGGGTCCAGCTTATCGGTAGGAATATAAGTTGTTCTTACTTCAACATTCTCCGGGTTTAATATCATGCCCCCATTATATTTTGTTTCCTTATCGTCCGAATAAATAGCCGCTGCGCTTGAAAAGAAATCGACCTTTTGGTTTTTTATCAGCAGGTTATAAACAGTATCCGCTTTAAGCTTTGCACGGTCTAAACTTTCGGGTGTAATTGGCGGCGTAATTAATATGTGGCGCACATGTACCTGCTCGCCCCTGCGTTCTAATACCTGCAGGAAAAAGAAGCCGTATTCCGGTGATTCGAATACAGGTGAATATTCGCCTGCTTTTAACTTAAACGCCCATGCGGTAAATTCTTTAACAAACGTATTACGATCAGCAAAACCTACGTCACCACCCTGCGGTGCTGATCCCGGGTCTTGTGAATAGGCCGTAGCAAGCGTTGCAAAGTCCTCGCCTTTCTTTATCCTGTTAAGCAGGTCTTGAGATTTTTGGCGATAAACGTCCTTCTCTTCTTTATTAAGTTTTGGATCAAATGAAATTTCGGCTACTTCCACTTCTTTATTAAAGCTTGGCAAACTGTCTTTAGGGATCTTGTTAAAATAATCCCTGACATCCTGTGGCGTAGTGTTTAATTTCTCAGTGATATGTGACTGCATTTTTTGGGCTATCATCATTTCCCTTACATCACCATGGATCTCTTCTTTATATTGCAGTATTGAACGGCCTAAAAACTGTTCCAGCTTATCCTGGCCGCCTGCGCGTTGGGTCATGCTGCGCATCCTACGGTCTATCTCACCCTGCACATCGTCTTCCTTTACATCAATACTGTCAATTGCGGCCTGTTGTATCAGCAGCTTTTGTGTGATTAAGTTTTGAGTAAGTGCACACTTATCAGGATGCATATTTTGCACTACATACTGCGCATTCATCAACTCAATATCTGATTGCAGTATAACACTGTTACCAACCACCGCTACTATCTTATCCAACACTATTTTCTGCGCGTTAGCAACAGATGCAAATAAAACAATACCTAAAACTACTATCCCAAACTTTCTCATTTATGCTATTTAAATATACTACAGGCAGTGCCTGTAAAAACGTCCGAATTTCGGTAAAAAATATCAATTATAACTGCATATCAAGGTCTTTTAATATATGCGGTTTTATAATTATGCGAATATGCCAATAAAGCTTCAAACACTTTAACTATTTTTGGTTAAAATTTGTTAAAGTGAGAGCAGAGAACCCGGCAGCGTTAAGATTTATATTACAGGATGATGTTTACCTGTTACCAAACGATAAAACAGTTATCAAATCCGCAGGTAATCCCCCGGTTGCCGAAGCAGAGTCAGGGCCGGTTTCGACACCCAAAATTGAACCCGTTACTCCACCTAAGAACGAACCCATTGTAGAAACGCCGGCAATACAATTTAATTATTTAGGCAGCAACAAAAAGCGCTTTTTAATAACCACTCACTATACAGACCAGGAATTTATAGCCGCCGACCATTTAACTGCCCTGCAGAATATTCTTAAACGTAAAGCGCATGATATTGATGACGTGGCGATACTAAACGTTTCAAAAAATAACGCAAACAACTTTGATGAGTTATTAAACTATTTTAAGCCCACAAAGTTGTTGCTATTGGGTAAAGAAGCTGTCCCCGCAAAAATGGAGGCATTGACACTTAATCAGCCAAAGCAATTAGCAGGTTGTATGGCTCTGTATAGCTTTAGCTTTGATGAAATGATGGATAATACCGAGTATAAAAAAGCTTTTTGGGAACAAATGAAAACCTTGTAATACATGCAACAATTAGTATTTGCCACCAATAATGCCCATAAGCTTGAAGAAGTTGCCGCTATCTTTCGGCAAGCTCAGGACGACAGGCGCATACAGTTATTAAACCTTAATGATATTAACTGCCACGATGATATTGCCGAAACCGGTATAACCTTCAGCGAAAACGCTTCTATTAAAAGCCATTATATTTTTAACAAATACCATGTTAATTGCTTTGGCGACGACAGCGGATTGGAAATAGACGCGCTAAACGGCGATCCGGGCGTCTATTCAGCACGTTATGCAGGCGAACATGGCGATCACGCTGCCAATATTACCAAGGTGTTAGAAAAGCTGACCGGGATAACCAGCCGCAAGGCGCGCTTCCGTACCGTTATTTCATTGCTATGGAACGGCGAAGAGCATTTTTTTGAGGGCACTGTGGAAGGAACCATCCGTACAGAATTAAGCGGGACAGCCGGTTTTGGTTACGACCCGATATTTCAACCTGATGGGTATGATATTACATTCGCCGAAATGACCCTGGCAGAAAAGAATAACATTAGCCACAGAGCAATAGCGGTCGAGAAATTGATCACGTTCCTCAACAAAATACAATAACCGCCGTTATTTTGGTTTTAAGACCGTTGATTTTTTAACTGCGGAAGTATCCTTAGCAACACTATCCTTTTTCATTTTGACGCCGGGTGGCGGCATGGTTATACTATCCTTACTTGTTTTTATAACAGGCGGTAATGGCTTGGTAAGCGTATCGCGTTTTAAATTGATATCCGCAGGTTTCTTGTTAACGGTATCTTTATTCAACTTCATATCATGTGGCTTACCCTTGGCCGTAGTATCAGTGCCGGTCTTTATATCACTTTCTTTAATCGTACTATCTTTTGCCGACCGTGCATGGCCCGAACCACCGCCTACGCTATCCTTCTCCAAACTTTGATCCCCTGGTTTTTTAAGCAAAGGTTTGCCCGATTTGTCGGTAGTTGCATCATTTTTGCTTTTTATTGCTTTTTTTCGATTAAAAGCGGATAAAATTGACGCTTTTGACACGGGTCTGTCCTTAGGTTTCCAGATAAACCCTTTCAGGATCTTGTTGTCTTCTTTTACTTTACCAATGGGCAGGCCATGTGCCTCGTATTTTTCGACAAAGGCATTACTGGCTATTTCGCCTTTATCAAAGGTAAAATAAGCCTTGCCGCTCAATGTACGAGACATATCCGTTACTATATTTTTAACCGTATCGCGTTTAAAGTAGATCGTTTCGGCATTGCCTATGATAACAAAGGTGTTCAGCTTACCATTCTTAAAAGTACCGTGCATTCGCTTACCCCCTGCCTGGTTAAAAACTGTCGAGTCGTTCTTTTCGATATTCACAATAAAAGCGGACGGGTACATATCCAGGTTATCCAGCTTTTTATTCTTCATCTGCAGGTTCACTGTATCTCCCGATAGCTGCGAAGACTGTGTCCAGATCATTGGCTTTGTATACATGCGGATGGTCGAGTCATTGCTGGCGTAAAACATCGAGTCGGCCTTTGCCTGCAAATCTGATTTGTATATTTTGGCGTTATTGTAGGCGTTAACAATCCTTATCCTGGCCGTATCGCTCAAACCCTTTGGTGCGTGCAATGCCAGCGAATCTAAGCGCTTTTGTTTTACGGAGTCGGCAATCTGCTTCTTTAGTGCAGCTGCTTTTGCGGCCTTGTCCATAGGCTTAGGTTTCGGCGGATCCGGTTTACCAAAATATTCGCGATGGTAAAAACTGCTGTCAAAAGGCATCTGCATTGGCTCAAGTACGATGAACTTGGGGGCCTTGGTATAAACAATCGGCGCGGCCTTTTTTACTGCTTTAATCGAGGTATCTATATGTGTTGCATCATATTGCTTCTGCTTTAAGATCTTTAGATCTTTATAAGTGATCATCTGCGTTTTTAAAGTATCGGCCACCAAAAACAATGAGTCATAGCGGATATTAGGGCGTGGCTTTTCTATTTGCTTTAGCGTATCTGCAAACCTGTAAACAACTTTATCAAATGAGATAGGATTTGGCGGCGATGGCAGAGGCACATTAACAGGTGGATGCCCATTTACAGGAACCTTTGCTTTTACTGTAGCAGGCGCTTTAACAGGCTGTTGTTTTTTTATTGTTTGAGGGGGTGTCGTTTTTTTAATAACGGAGTCGGTAATGCTTTTTACCGTACTGTTATTTTTAAGCAGTGCCAGTTGTTTGGCAGCCGCAGGCAGTTGCTTCGTGACAGAATCGGTAATGCCTTTTACCGCGCTGTTATTTTTACGCGCCGCTATTTGCTTGCCGGCTGCAGGTAGTTGTTTGGTAACAGAATCGGTTACGCCTTTTAAGGTTAGCTTTTGATCTCCGGGCTTACCTTTACTGATTGATGCCAGCTTTTTATTAAGACTATCCACCCCTGCTGAAACCTGTTTTGTTATTGTCGAAACGGTATCACCTTTTTTCGCAGTCGGTTTTGTGGATGTGCTGTCTTCAGTCACAAATATCATATAGGCATTTTGTGTTACAACGGCCTGTTCATTCGCTTTAAAATACTCACCCAGATCACCTTTTAGCGTTATTTTTTGTTCACTGTCATTAAAGGTTACATGCTTAACCGCCTTGCCATATCCTTTTAAACGGTCATAAAATAAGCTGTCGCCCCTAAGTGTTTTAGTAAGCTGGGTATACAAATTCCTTTTGCCAAAAAATGCCTGCTCGGTCACGGTATTATAAGTACCGTTTTCAGTGTACAGGTTGTCTTTATCTTTACCTATAATAATCGTCGGGCCGTAAAAGTAAGTGATGCGGCTACCAGAGTTATAGCGCATGGTATCGGTTTTTATAACTGCATCCGGCGTGGTACAAACTACATCATACCTGAAATAGGCATCACGGCTTTTTGCAAAGTAATAGCCATTTTTACTTATCAATGTATTCCCTTTATTTACCAGTTTACCCCCATCGGTATAGATACCAATGCGTGTGGCGGTATTATAGGTAAAGTTATCAGTAGTTAGTGTGGCATCTTTATCAACCATAATAACATGATTGGTTAAAATGGCAATTTTGGTATTACCGTTGTAGTTTAGCTTGTCCGAATAAATATGCACTGTATCGCCCTGGTTGATCACCACATGGCTAAACGCGTCAACCATGTTTTGATCCGGGTAGAAATAAGCACTGTCTGATGTTAGTGTAGAATAATCCTGCTTAAATACGCCGTTATGTACCTTGATAATCCGTTTACCATCCGGGCCCGGCGCGGATTCCATGGTGGTCGAGCTAATCAGGTTTACTTTTGATTTGCTTTGACCCCAAACTGACACCGTTACCAGTAAAAACAAGAAACTTAAAACGTATTTATTCACTACCGCAAAATTAGTTTTTTGTTGGGGTTATTAAATTAATAATTTTGATGATGCTTCCGGATAAAAAATTCACCGACTTTATTGACCAAAATGGGTTATTTGAACATAACGGAACCTTGCTGGCCGCTGTAAGCGGCGGCATGGACTCGGTATTAATGGTTCATTTATTAAGATCATCCGGCTATAGTTTTGCTATTGCACACTGTAATTTTCAATTACGCGGGCATGAAGCCAACTCCGACCAAGAGTTTTGCAAAGAACTTGCCAATCATCACCAAGTGCCTTTTCACACTATAAATTTTAATACCCAACAATATGCCGCTGATAATAAAATATCTATCCAGATGGCTGCGCGCGAGTTAAGGTATGCGTGGTTCGAACAGATCAGGCAACAACATAACTATACCGTCATCGCGCTTGCGCATCACCAAAACGATACAATTGAAACAATATTGTTAAACCTGGTACGCGGCACCGGTATTGCCGGCCTGCACGGGATCTTGCCTAAAAACGGATTTTTGGTGAGGCCGCTTTTATTTTTAAGCCGTGATGAAATAGAAAAGCTGATCAAAACCAATGGGTATAAATATGTAGAAGACAGCTCGAACGCGTCGGTAAAATATGCACGTAATAAATTAAGGCACGAGGTGATCCCGAAGCTTAAAGAGCTTAATCCGCAGTTGGAGAACACATTCGAAAGCAACCTGAAGCACTTCAGGGACATGGAAACACTGCTTGAGCTGCGCCTGGAAGAATTAAAAACAGGACTGTTTACTTACCAGGATGGTGACACCTATTTACAGCTGGATACAGTTAAGGCTTTAAATCCGCAAAGATTGCTGTTATTTAAATTGCTGCAGGAATATGGATTTAATGAAACTACTATTGATGATCTGATATCGGCATTAAATAAACATTCGGGTAAAGTATTTGAGGCAGCTGATTTTAAGCTGATACTTGACCGCGACCAGCTGATCATCACCCCAAAAAATAAAACGGCACATGAGCTGGTAGTTATAGCAGTTGACGATCATACCATAAACTTTGGTAAATACAAATTAACGGTATTGCATGATGACACGCCG
>JAQBOP010000112.1 GCA_028287975.1 Mucilaginibacter sp.
CGTTACCCAGGCCGGTGTAGGCAGCAATCAACAAGCGAATAAAAAAAGTAACAATAATTAATACCAGCGTATATTTTGCGGCGTTTTGTTCTGTTATTTTCTTCATCGCGTATTTTGGGGCAGATTATTTTTATTGCGACAAATCTCTAAAAAAAATACGAGTATTAAGAATAAGCCCCTCTAAACGGTGAAACCCTCATGAACTCCTGTAAAAAACAATTAATCAGTGAATAATCTCCCGCGGTAGGCTATTGCGTGCCACATCTTTTTGTCAGTGATGTTTTTTCTGACCATCGGGTCTGCACCTTTGTAGCTGGTGTTAAAAAGGGTGTTCAGCACCTTAGGTTGCTGACCCTCGCAACTATTTCGGTATTATCATAGTTAATATTACCAAATTGCCGGTTGGGTAGCCTCTCTGAGGCAAAAATGTTATCCAATATTTTTTCTACAAAGGTGTAGAGCCTATGGCTCATTGTCCCTCTTGTATTCTTAATACTTGTGGGTACATGGTAGTCCGGTAGGGGAGACTTCAAAAAAAACTCCTTCCCGGGAAGGGTTGGGCTTAAACTAAGCCACCCATCAACAGATCGGTTTTGCTCAGGCTGCATATTTCAATCCGGCCGGAAAAAGTGATACCTATGATCTTGAAGACTTATCCGGCTTTACGCAGCTTGATGAGTTTTTGAATAAGCATAACCAAAACCGCCACGAAAAACACAGAGCCTACAGCCGAGCAAAGTATCCGCCAAAATACATGGGTTTGTATGGCGTTTACAAGTGTGCAAACAGCAAATACAGACATGGCAGCGTTGATAAATATCGACGTCCTTACTTGCTTTAACTGATCTTTTGGCGATGGAGATTGCATTGGTAAATGTATGACCAAAGCTATTAAATAACTTTTAATTTATTCGCCTGACTTTTCGAGCGCTGCAATGTCAAATTTATCCATGGCCATCATGGCCTGCATTACGTTATTTGCTTTTTTGGAGTCGCTGTTATGCAGTAGTTCACCCAGGTTTTTAGGCACAACCTGCCATGAAAGGCCAAACTTATCTTTGAGCCAGCCGCACCGGCTCTTTTCGCCGCCTTCTGATAGTTTTTCCCAGTAATAATCTATCTCTTCCTGGTTGTCGCAGCTTATAAATAGCGAGATCGCTTCAGTAAATTTAAACATAGGGCCGCCGTTTAGCGCCATGAATTTTTGTCCTTCCAACTCAAATGTGGCAGTCATAATGGTGTCTTTCGGTCCTGGGCCTGCTTCGCCGTATTTTACCTCGTACAGTAATTTTGAGTTTTTAAAAATTGACGCGTAAAATTTTATTGCTTCGTCAACATTGTTATCGAACCATAAAAACGGGGTTATCTTGCTCATAATGTATTGCTTTACCGGTTAAAAATGTTTTAACAAATGTAACCGGCTTAAGATTTACAGATGCGGTGCAGATGGGACATTTATAGGGTTGATTGAAGACAACTTGCATCCTTAACCAAATTTCACCTCGCTATCAGGTGTATCAGATAATTTCTTTTTGGATCTTAATTTTACTAATTGATAGATCACCCCAACCACAAAAACTAAAGTTAATATCATCAGCCCGGTTTGGATCAATGGGTCATTAGGCCCGCTTGCCAGCGGATGAGAAATTGGCAATCTTGTCAGCGTCTCTACAATTGCAGGGATGCACGAAAGAAACAAGGTCATAGACATAGCCACTATTTGCACATAGCTGCTGATCTTGCCAATCAAAGGGATAGATTTAGCGTATATGCCTATCAGCAGCAATACCAACACAACTACCCCAAGGCCGTGCGCACCGGTAAAATGCCCGGTTTTCATGATGGGGAAGGACGTGAGGCAGGTAATAATGGTTAACAAAACATAGAGCCGGCCTTGTTTATTTTCAGGTATTATTTTACCATCGCTAAATAAACAATAGGCACCGGCAAATAAAGCGAGGATACTGATTGCAGTGTGGATGATCCCGAGTATGGAAAGATGATTAGGCATGGCTGTGACGGTTAATGTTAAAGGATGTTTAATATTAAGCAAAATCAACCATAATTCAAAGCAAAATATTGAATATCAGGTCAATTAAATATTATATCCTTCCAATTGTTCAGCTATCAGGTGCAGTGTATCCTCGGGCACAATGCCCGGGTTTTTGCAGATATGCAGGATCTTGTGATGGTCGGGCTCGAAACCGCCAATAAATTGACCGTCTTTAAATATTTCGTATTTGCATTTTTCTCCATCGTGGTGTATATAATCGCGAATCTCAAAATGCTGGTGCTCATTGTTAATCAGTACAGATATTTCAAACTTTTCCATAATTGTAAATTTGTCTATGGGTAACAAACTATAAGGGGTATTTGTTGTTATGAAACAGATCAATAATAGCGGGGTAAATTCTTTGCCTTGATGGCGTTTTAAATGCCGCAAATATTTTATTATTGTATTGCAATGTAGCTAACTAAACAGCATAATCGTACAGAAATATATATGATAGATAGCATTCGGGCTGATATTGAAGCGGTAAGCCACATCCCCATGGTATCAACCCTTTTAGAGGTAATTTGCCGTACAACAGGCATGGGATTCGCGGCCATTGCGCGCGTAACAGAAACTCAGTGGATAGCGTGCGCTGTAAGGGATGAGATCAACTTCGGGTTATTACCCGGCGGCGAATTAAAGCTGGAAACCACCATTTGTAATGAGATCCGGCAAAGCGGCGAACTGGTGATAATTGACCACGTATTAGAGGATCTGAAGTTTCAAAACCACCATACCCCGGCTCTGTACGGTTTTCAGAGCTATATATCGGTGCCTATCTACCGGAAAAATGGTAGTTTTTTTGGAACGCTGTGCGCCATCGACCCCAAGCCGGCTAAACTAAATACGCCCCAGGTAATTGGCACGTTCAAACTTTTTACTGACCTGATAGCCATGCACCTTGGCGCTTTCGAGCAATTGTCGCAGGCAGAAAATTATCTTTTAAAAGAACAAAAGCTTTCTAAACTGCAAGGGCAATACAATAGAGAGCTGGCAGAAGCCAATGCTAAACTGCAGCAAGCCATTGAGGCCGGTAAAATGGGTACCTGGAGCATTGATCCGGCTACGTACCGTGTTACCATGTCTGATTTTATAAAAGAGCTTTTTGGCTTTCCGTTGGATGGAGAGGTAGCTATCGACCAAATTATTGAAGCCATAGACCCTGCATACCGGCAAACATTGACTAATGTTTTAACGGACGCCATTCAAAATAATAAAGATAGTGATATTGAATATCCCATAACCAATATTGTTACCAAAGAACGTAAATGGGTACGCGCAACCGGTAAACTCTTTTTTAATGAAGACGGTACTGTAAGCGAATACTCTGGCATGCTGATGGATATCACCTCGCGCAAGCAGGATGAGGATAAACAGGCAACGCTGGCGGCTATTATCGAATCGTCTGAAGATGCGATCATCAGCAAAACGCTGGATGGCATAATAACCAGTTGGAACGAGTCGGCCGAGAAGCTTTTTGGATATGATGAAAACGAGGTGATAGGTCAACATATCTCTATTATCATACCGGATCAACGATTAAAGGAAGAAGAGTTGATAATCAGCAAGGTAAAGAATAACGAACGTGTCGACCATTTTAAAACTATCCGTAAGACAAAGTCCGGTAAGGAAATTTCACTTTCACTAACCGTTTCTCCTATTCGAAATGATCAGGGGCAGGTAATAGGCGCGTCAAAAATAGCCCGTGATATAAGCGAGCAAAAATTGTCAGAAGAGCGCTTGCAGAACTATGCCGAGCATATGGAAATATTAAATACCATAGGCCAGGTAATATCTGCTGATTTGGATACCCAAAGCATACTGCAAAAAGTTACTGATGCTACGACCCAGTTAACCGGAGCTGCTTTCGGTGCTTTTTTTCACAATAAAATTAATGAAAAAGGCGAATCTTACATGTTGTACACGCTATCGGGTGCACCACGCGAAGCTTTTGAAAAATTTGGAATGCCGCGCAATACCCACGTTTTCGCGCCTACTTTTAATGGTGAAGGGATAGTCAGGGTTGATGACATCACTAAAGACCCGCGTTATGGAAAAAACTCGCCTCATCACGGGATGCCGGCGGGACATTTGCCGGTAGTGAGTTACCTGGCCGTACCGGTGAAGGCAAAATCAGGGGAGGTAATTGGCGGCTTGTTTTTTGGCCATCCGCAGCCAGCCATTTTTAAACAGGAGCATGAACAATTGGTGGCCGGTGTTGCCGCACAGGCTTCTGTAGCGTTAGAGAACGCCAAGCTGTATGATGAGATCAGGGTTTTAAACGCCAAGAAAGACGAATTTATTGGCCTTGCAAGCCATGAGTTAAAAACCCCGGTGACCAGCATTAGCGGCTATCTGCAAATTATTGAGCGTGGCCTTGCACCGGAGGACCGGAATAAGAATTTTATCGGTAAGGCGCTTGCACAGGTAAATAAATTAACAACGCTGATATCTGACCTGTTAGACGTATCAAAAATACAAACAGGTAAACTGCCTTTGTCCTATACAGAATTTAACCTGGTTGGCCTATTAACAGACGTTGCAGAAATGATGCAGCAAAATAATGCCAGCCATACAATTGAATTGCAATATCCCGAAACACCGATCATGCTCAATGCAGACCAGCAACGTGTAGAGCAGGTTATTATTAACCTGATCACAAATGCTGTTAAGTATTCGCCTGGCGCCAACAGGATTATTATTAATGTGGCAGGAAACGAAAAAAAGATCAGGGTTTCTGTGCAGGACTTTGGCATCGGCATCGATAAAGATCAGCAGGAGAGAATTTTCTCAAGATTTTATCGTGTAGAAAACCTGGCGTTGCATATGTCAGGCCTGGGGATAGGGTTATACATTTGCCACGAGATAATTGAAAGACATAAAGGCAAAATGTGGGTAGACAGCAAATTGGGTGAAGGCTCCACATTTACCTTCGAGCTCCCGGTAAATGCCTGATATTTAACCTTGCTTTTTTAAGGATAGAAAAAAGGTAGCGCCTTTATTTAGGGCAATCGCTTTTAAAACAGGAAGCTCCGATGGAGCCATTAACATGTTGTTTTAATGATGCCTATAAACAGGCAGTTCCGAAGGAATTATAAATAATGGCTCCGGTAGGAGTCTCCTTATAACCGTTTAAAAGCGATCTCCCTGGTTTCTGGATGAAGAAACTTATTAATTACGGTTTTTCTACGGTCACATCCTGTGCCAGTACCGCGTCGTCAGGTGTTTTGCCCAGGTCAAGATCCAGTGTATAAAGCGCGTCGTTATTAGCATTGGCGCCGCCGGCAACTTTAATTTTGCTTAACAGATCCATCGCCAGGGTTTCTTCTTCTGTTTGCTCTTTTACAAACCATTGCATAAAATTCCAGGTGGCCCAGTCTTTTTCTGCCATGCTCATATCAACAACACTATAGATCTTAGTCGTGTTTTCTACTTCAGATTTAAAGACCTTTTCAAAGCAATCGTTTACGTTCACCGGATCGGGGCCGGGTTCAGGTATCGCTGTAACCACTACTTTGCCACCACGTTTTAAAATGTATTCCAAAAACTTCATCATATGGTTACGCTCTTCGTTAGCATGCCTGAAAAGGAAGTTTGCAATGCCATCATAACCGTTATCGCTTGCCCATGAAGCATAAGCAAGGTAGATCTGCGCATTGTGCGCCTCGTTGGTCATTTGGCCATTTAACGCTTTTGCAAGCGTAGGCGATAATCTGTTGGTTTCCATAAAAGCAAAACCAACTATTTCGGTAATAGTTTTTATGTAAACTAATTTTATTTATAATAACTACCTTCAATAAAAATTAAGAACAAGCTTATGTCAAACAAAGAATATTTCTCAATAAGTGGAGAAAGCCTGATAAAAAAAGTAAAAGAACTGATAGCAGAAGGCAACGTAACCAGGATAACTATTGCCGACAAGGCAGGTAAAGAAATAGCAAGCTTTCCGTTAACACTGGGTTTGGTGGGCGTGGTTTTATTACCCGTGTTCGCGGCAATAGGGGCCTTAGCCGCATTAGTTGGCGAATGCACCATTATTGTTGAGCGTCATGATACCGATGAAAATAAAAAAGAAGAAACACCAATTAAACTATGAAATTTAAGAACCTAAAGCTAAGCCTTGCTACCCTTTTATTATTTGCTGTCGCGATGCCGCTAATGGCGCAGGAGAAACAACCCATCAGGGAAGATATCGAATGGGTTGATGTTTATATGCCTAACACAAATGATCATGCACTGCCGCGGATACTTTTGATCGGCAATTCCATTTCGCGCGGATATTATCCCGAGGTAGTAAAACAACTGGAAGGTAAGGCTTATGTGGCCCGCCTGTCTACCTCAAAAAGTATTTGTGATCCGGGACTGAACAAAGAGATCGCCTTAATTATGAGCTATTATAAATTTGATATTGTTCATTTTAACAATGGCCTGCACGGGTTTGGCTATACCGAAGACGAATATAAAAAGGCCTTTCCCGATTTCGTTAAAGCTATCCGCAAAGGCGCGCCAAACGCTAAGCTGATGTGGGCCACAAGCACACCTATGCATAACAGCGCCGATGCCAAAATATTAGACCCTAAATCAGACCGGGTAAAGGAAAGGAATAAAATAGCGCTGGATTACATATCCACCCAAAAAGATATTAAGGTTGATGACCTGTGGGGATTTGTTATTGATCACCCGGAGTATTACCAGGGTGGTGACGGTACGCACCCTATACCATCAGGCTTTGCAGCGCTCGGGCAAAAAGTAGCTGCCGAATTAACTACTTTGCTTAAAGAAATTAAGTAATATTTTTAATACAAAAGCATCTTAACGGTTATAAAATCTTCGTTTTTAAGTATCCAACGTAAACGTTACATACGGGGATAGTAATTAGGTTTAATTTTATTAGAGATAATGAATAATAGCTATTAGCAGGCACATATTAAAGCCTGCATTTTGGCGTTTGTTTATTGTTTAAAAATCATCGACCAATTACCTTAAATGCCTTAAAATGAAGAACAAATTTACCCCCTTAAGCAGTTTTGCGTTGCAACTGCTATTTGTTTCATGTGCACTATTAGCCGGTTGCTCAAAAAAGAATACACCCGGTAATAACACACCAACCGGCCCGGGGACAACAAAAATTGATAGTACGTTAGTTATCAGCGGACCACCCGAAGGATCAACAGAAACCGGCGCCAATACTGATGACATGGTAGAAAATTCGACGTTTACCAGTACTGTTGCCATTGCTTTTAGTGCCACCGGC
>JAQBOP010000128.1 GCA_028287975.1 Mucilaginibacter sp.
ACGGCCGTACTTATCGCTCAACTTGCCCGAGATACTTACGCCGATAATACAGCCCAGCAAAGCGCAGCTTACAAACCAGCCTTCGTGCAGTACGTCAAGGTTGAAATCTTTTTTTACCAGGCTTACCGTGCCGGATATTACGGCAGTATCAAACCCGAATAAAAACCCGCCAAGCGCGGCCACCAGGCAAACCAGGTACAGGTAAACGCCGCTTTGTTTTGTTGTTTCTGTTGTCATTTTATAGCTCTTTTAAAAATGCTTTAATCACCCTTGCTGTGCCTTTACCCAAGTTGGTAAGCGTATAGCTTTTTGCCGCAGCGGGTACCACAAATGTTTCGGCATAGGCAAACACATGTTTGGTGCCGTCGGCGGTTTCCAGTAATACCGCCTCGCCCTCAACCAGCATCATTACGTGGCAATCGTTATTGGTTTCAATGCTCACAGTGCCCTCAAAATCTATACGGTGCACATCATAAAAATGCTCATGATGTGTTGGCAGGTGAATGAGTTGGTAATTATCGCCGGTTTCAATTACTGTAGGTTTTGAGATCAGTTCTTGTTGCACTTTGTCGCCTTTGCGATCAAATACAAGATTGTTAAACGCATGGTCTATATTTATGGGTCGCGGGTTACCATCAAGATCGAGGCGCAGCCAGTCGTACATTTTAAAGGTAAAGATGTACGGCGTAGCACTGATCTCAAGCACCAGGTTGTTGGCGCCGGCACTGTGAATGGTACCGTTGGGGATCAAAAATAGGTCGTGCTTTTTAGCGGTATGCGATTGCACATAGTCGGTAATATTAAGCGCGACATTGTTTTGCTGGCTGCTTACCAATGCTTCTTTAAAAGCGACCGGTTCAATAGTTTCCTGGAAACCAAGGTATACCTGCGCATCCGGTTTACAATCAAGGATATAATAAGTTTCGTCCTGCGTAATGGTTTCACCGAAATTATCCTGAATGTATTTTAAATGCGGATGGCATTGGATAGATAAGTTACCGCCATCATAAGTATCCAAAAAGTCGAAGCGGATAGGGAACTCGTCGCCAAATGTAGCCGCGTGATTGCCTAATACCTGTTGGTTATTATTGAACATTAAATAATCGAAAGAGACTTCCAGCAAATTATTGTCGCTTTTAAATACGATGCCATTTTCGGGCACGATCAACTCGAACGACCATGCATAATTAACCGCGTCTTTGTTCAACCCGGGGATGCGTTCTTTTATCCACTGCCCGCCCCACGCGCCCGGCTCAAACCATGGCCGCACACGGATAACGGATTGGCCGATTTTGTTCAATCCTTCAATAAAATCGTTTTTGAACATCCAGTTGATATCGGTGCCCCATTGGCCGTCGGCTATGATGCTGATCTTGTTGAGGATACTTTTCTTTAACGCGCTGCACAATACCCAATCAACAAAATACATGCGCTTATACATCCGGGCGGGTTCCTGTTGTTTATCGCCGCCCAAATTGCTCACGGCACCTGCCCGCATCCTGAACTGGATCTCGTTTTTAGGCACGTCGATATAAATTACCGGCGCATCCCAATTGGCCAGCGTAGCGCCTGTTCCGATCAGTATATTGATGTCGTAATTTGTATCAGGCTGTTGGGCGGAGAGTTGATCCAGTTCATACAGGTCTTTTAATTCGAGCGTACATTTTGTACCCCAAACCGATGTTGGCGTACCTAAAAAGGGTTCTACTAATTTTTCAATTTCTGTGGTTGATTTTAAATAATCGGCAGTTTTAATAAAATTAACTTTTAAACCTGCAGCCTCGATCTCTGCCTGTAACGCGTCTTTTACGAGGTCCCATAAAACACCGGCGTAACCCTCAATAACCACCGTTTTTTGTTCGGTTATCCATTTTGCAAGTGAGGTATAACCATTAAATATTTTGCCTGCGGCGAGTTTGGTGACAGGGTAAATGTTGTAGACTTCGCCATCGTTAAAATCAGCTAATTGTGGCGGCATTAAGTATTGCGTTGTTTTACGCAGGTGGGGAATGTTATTTGATACAGATGGATTCATTAATGTTGTAATGTATGTACATATTAATTATCACATATAGTGTCCTAAAATGGAGGTTTTATACATGAAAAATTAATATTTGAGTGGTTTATTGTTATTATGTACAAACATATAAATAAAATTAGTTTATCAACTAAAACCCTCAAAAAACTTATTATTGTAAATTATTAAATATTATGCGCCACGCCATCGATCATAAAAGCCCCATTCCGCTGCACGCCCAGGCAGAGCAATTGCTGCGTAAAATGATCAACGAGGAAGAGTATCAGAACGGAAAAGTTTTTCCGAACGAGATAGAATTAGCCAAAGTGCTTGCCATATCTCGGTCGACGTTGCGACAGGCTATTAATAAGTTGGTTTTTGAGGGATTACTGGTACGCAAAAAACGCAGCGGCACCAAAGTGGCCAAGAGTGTGGTCAGCTCAAAATCAAATAACTGGTTGAGCTTTTCGCAGGAAATGAAGCTGCGCGGCATCACCATCAAAAACTTTGAAACACAGGTTTCATGGGTATTGCCTGATGATGAGATCGCCGATTTCTTTGAAATAAAACCCGACCGCAAGATCCTGAAAATGGAAAAGCTGCGCGGTAAACCCGACGAGCCGTTTGTATATTTTGTTTCTTATTTTCACCCGCGGGTTGGCCTGACCGGCGAGGAAGATTTTAAGATGCCGCTATACGAAATGCTCGAAAATGAGCATTCGGTTATCGCCACTTTATCCAAAGAAGAGATCAGCGCCAAAGCTGCGGATAACTTTATCGCCGGTAAATTAAAGATAGCGTTAGACAGCCCGGTACTTTTCCGCAAGCGTTTTGTGTATGACCACGGCGAGCGCCCCATTGAATATAACCTGGGGTATTATAAGGCAGATAGTTTTGTTTATACGGTGGAGAGTTCGAGATAGGCGGCCTGTACAGAAACAACAATAGCGATGGGTTTCAAACCCATCGCTATTGTTAAAAACAAAATATCATAGAGTTTTCAAGACATGGGTTACTTTTTTCAGGACGAGTCAAATTGAAGTCTTTGGCTAACTATTAGTTTTTAACGATGCAAAACATAAACTTTGCACCACATGATTATCAAATAGTTAACAAAATTTGAACCTAAATTTTACTGACTTAAAAGTTGTTTCATTTTGTTTCACTGGTTTTTAATAAAAAATTGATTATCAAATGATTGATTCAAAATTTTGTTTCACTTGTTTCATCTGTTTCACACTTTCGTGAAACAAAACAGCTCATTCATCCGCGCATCTACTCCACCTTCGTCCATGGTGAAGGCAATACCTGGCACCGTTTGGCGTAGGCATCCCACATATCATTCATCTTTTTAACCAGGTCGGGGTGCCGGGCGGCTACGTTGTTGAGCTCGCTGCGGTCAGTGCTGATATCGTATAGCTCCCATGGTGCTGATGTATAAGTCTTGGCTTTTAAATTTAAGTTAGCCTCGCTTACCAGTTTCCAGTTACCCATGCGGATGGCCTTGTTCATTTCATGATCCCAGTAAATGGCTTCACGCTTTAATGGTTGATTTTCAAAGCTCGGTACCAGGCTTATGCCCTCAACCGGGGTAATGTCATGTTGGTTAAATGTTTTAGGGTATGGTGTTTTGGTGATATCCAATATGGTTGGCATGATATCCATTTCATGGCCGGCCTGGCCCCTTAACTCGCCTTTGGCTTTTAAACCATCTGGCCAGTGTACGATCAACGGAGTAGAGATGCCGCCCTCATGCACATAATGCTTAAACTTGCGCAACGGCGTGGTTGATACGTTTGCCCATTCCTGCATATAAGATACATACGTATCCGCAGGTCCCGCCATTACTTTACGGCCCTGCATTACCAGTTTACCATCTCGTGTGGTGACCGGTTTGTTCGAGTAGATCAAAGATTCGGGTGTTAGCTTACGCACCTTGTTAGGGTCGGGAGCTATGGGTTTTGTTTCGCCATCGCCTATAATCTCAGCACAGGCGCCATTATCCTGTAAAAAGAAGATCAGTGTGTTATCATATTGCCCATTAGCTTTTAATTGCTTGATGATCCGGCCAATACCCTGGTCCATAATATCGACCATGGCGGCATAAGTTTCCATGCGGCGGAGCATGGCAGGTTTTTCTTTTTCGCCGGCCCATGGCTTACCATCAAACGGCGATAGCTCTTCGTCCTGTTTTATGACGCCTAACTTTTTCATGCGCTCGATGCGCTCTTTGCGTAACGCTTCCCAGCCTTTATCAAAACGGCCTTTGTATTTGGCAATGGCGGCTTCGGGTGCCTGCATAGGCCAGTGCGCAGCAGTATAGGCCACGTACATGAAGAACGGTTTTTCCTTATCCACGGCTTTAAGATACTTTACCGAGTTGTCGGATACCGCATCGGTAAAATAATAGCTGGCAGGTTTGTATTCAGGGTCGTTGGTTGTGTTTATCTGGGTATTATCACGGCATAAATAACCCGGATCGTAATAATTGGCGGCGCCTAATATAATGCCGTAATAATGGTCAAACCCGCGTTGCAATGGCCAGTTCTCTTTGCTGGCGTTATTTAGGGAGGGATCCAAATTTAAATGCCACTTACCCGTCATATAGGTCGTATAGCCTGCCGATTTCAGAACCTCGGCAATGGTAACCGCGTTATGGCTTAGATCGCCACGGTAGCCGGGCAATTTAAAATCTTCTGAAGTCATCCAGCCCATGTTGGCCTGGTGCGGGTCTAAACCTGTCATCAGCGAAGCGCGCGACGGGCAGCACCGTGCGGTGTTGTAAAACTGGGTATAACGCAAACCCTCTTTAGCCAGCAGGTCTAAATTAGGCGTTTGGGCCTCGCCGCCATAACAGCCAAGGTCTGAGTAACCCATATCATCAGATAAAATGAGGATAATGTTGGGGCGCTTTTTATCGGCCGGTTTATGGTTTGGGTGCGTCGGTTTGTTACGCCAGGATATGACAGCCGTTGCAATTACGGCGATAAAAGCAATCGATACTCCAACTCTTAATGTTCTCATATTTGTATATTTAGACTATAGGTATAGTAGATTATATATGATGCAAAACTATAATTAAATATTAAAAAAATGCATTAAAATATAAAAGCCAAGATTTTGCATTTGAAGGTACAGACCTACCAAACAGATTTCATGTTGTAAACGCTTATCTTCTTAATAAACGGCCCCTGGTTATCCGGCTGCGAATCATCTACCTGGAAAGACAGCCCAGTATTTGTTGCCGGGGGTCCTAATCTCTTTACAATATATTGCTCGCCGTTGTTTATAAAGATCTCGGCAACGGTTTTATCAATTAATATTTCAATATCGTTATGGTCGTTGGTAAGATCCTGCGATGTAAAATTTGCCAGCTCATTTCCCTGGTAAAACATCCGGATGCTTTGCCCGCTTTTTGTAGATATTGTCATTTTTATATGCAGCGGGCCGGGCTTTACGTCTTTTAACTGCAAATTGGCTTCCCTTAATGTGGCATCACCAAACCCCTTTAATGGAATGTTTAAATTATCTATTTCTTTAATCGGGGTGGCATGAAGTTTAAGGCCATCCTTTGTGGTTTTTAAAGCAAACTCTGTCGGGAAAAGCATCATCTGGTTAAACGGCATGCCTGGGTGCTCAATACGTCCCCAGGCTATTTGTACATGCCTGTCGTCGGGCATATTCTGAAACGACTCGGCAGCATATAAAATATTATTTGCGCCCTGCGCGTAATTTTGCCGCGGAATTTCAGCATGAAAAGTTTTACCATCAAACGTCCCGACAAAATATTCTGAACTGCCGCCATGCAGTACCCATTTCTTATTAGCCGGGTTGCCATCGACAGCCATCTCAAAAAAATCAGGGCATTCATACAAACCGTCAAAATGGCTTTGCTTGGTCCATTTCTTCATATCCTTCGAATTGTAGAACGACAAGCCATCACGCTCAAACAGAACCATTACCCAGGTTTTAGCAGGTTCGTAATAAAATACTTTTGGGTCGCGCGTGTCATTGCTGTGTACCTCGTCGTTACTATCGATGACCGGATTGCCCTTGTAACGTTTAAAAGTTTTCCCGCCATCTGTGCTGTAAGCGATACATTGCACTTGCTTACCACCCGATACCGGATCAAAAGCCGTATAATAAAGTACCAGGGCATCTTTTCCCCAGCCGCCGTCATTGTTCTTATCAATAACCGCGGTACCCGACCACGGCGAACCCAAACTATCCAGCATCAAAGCCGGCGATGTCTCTGTCCAGTGCAGCATATCTTTACTGGTGGCGTGTCCCCAATACATATAAGCCGTATACCACGAATTACCAAACGGAAAAGCCTGCCAAAATAAATGATAGGTGCCTTTATAATAAATAGGGCCGTTAATATCATTGCTCCATCCACGTTTTACGGTAAAGTGAAACTGCGGGCGGTTGCTTTCTTTATACAAGCTATCTGCCCCTGCAATTTTATCAGCTTGATAAATCCGTTTTAATGCTTCGGTACTGGCATAGCCCGATAGCGTAATAGTTTGCCCCTTAAACTCAGACACGTCAATAAAGATCCAGTAGTCCACCTTTTGCTCGGCAAGCTGAACAGGGAACTCGCGCCGTTCTTTATTGCCCGAATAGATCTTGATCAGTTTCATGCGGGCCTGTTTACCTACCGGGATATTTAAATAGGCTTTGGTGATCTTGATCTTTATGTCTGACGCATGTGCAGTAGCACATAGTAAAAACGCTATTAATAGCAGGCAATACTTGGTTTGGTTAACTTTCATTTTGATCATAAGTTTACTTCGGCAGCGTTGATATTTCACACCCTATAGCTTGGTTCGATACAATGATAAATAAATGCCAATACAAATACAGTATAATATCCATATCAAAACAGTTACAAAATCTCAAAAAACACAAAAGCCCCGGCTCTTACTACCGGGGCAATTGCTTATTAAAACAACCCTAACTTGCGTCAAGAATTTACAGCGCCTATTTTTGTCAACAGTTTCCTGTTTTCGCGCTTGTGGATCAACCGATGCACCAAGGCATATATTACCGGTAAGATCAATAATGTCAAAATGGTCGAGGTGATCAACCCGCCTATTACTACTATGGCTAATGGTTTCTGTGTTTCGCTGCCGATACCTGTTGATAGGGCGGCCGGCATTAAGCCGATTGCAGCCATTAAGGCGGTCATTACTACCGGGCGTACACGTGATATCACGCCGTCCATGATGGCTTTATCCAGCGGCATATGTTCTTCCAGATTTTTGCGGAATACCGATATCAGGATAACCCCGTTCTGGATACAAACACCAAACAACGCGATAAACCCAATGCCTGCCGAAATACTAAAGTTAGTGCCGGTGATATGCAACGCCAGGATGCCGCCTATCAGGGCGAACGGTACATTCAGGATAACCAGCGTAGCATCCTTTACATTACCAAAGGTGATGAACAAGATCAGGAAGATAACCAATAAACAAATTGGCACTACGTGGGCCAGTGTGTTTGAGGCACGGGTTTGATTTTCAAACTCGCCCACCCATTGGGTAGAATAGCCATGGTCAAAATTCACCAGTTTATTAACTTTCTGTTGCGCTTCGGCAATGGTACTACCTAAGTCGCGGCCGCGATTTGAGAATTTTACAGCGATATGCCGCATGTTGTTATCACGATAGATAAATGCCGGGCCTGTTGATATTTTAATATTAGCTATTTCTTTGATGGCGATCTTTGAGCCATTAAGCGTAGGCACCATTAGGTTCTCGATCTTATCCTGCGTATCGCGGAACTGCTTTTGGTAACGCACCCTGATATCGAATCTACGCTCGCCTTCGTAAAGCTCGGTTGCTGCCTTACCACCTATAGCCATCTCTATAACCGAGTTTGCATCGGCAGTAGCCACGCCATAAAGTGCCATTTTACGCTGATCAAGCTCTATCCTGAATTCGGGCTGGCCGAGGTTGCGTAATACACCAAGGTCATCTATACCTTTTACAGTTTTTAAAACTTTTAATACTTCGTCGGCTTTTTTATCAAGCACCTGGAAATCTGAACCAAATATATTTACCGCAAGCGACGCGTTTACGCCCGCCACGGCTTCTTCCACGTTATCACGAATAGGCTGTGAGTAGTTGAATACAGTACCGGGGATCTTTTTTAGCTGCGTATCCATCGCGTCTATCAGCTCGTCCTCACTAACGCCTGCCGGCCAATCTTTTTTATTTTTCAGATCCACCTGGATCTGTACGTCAAAAAAGCCTTTAGGGTCGGTACCGTCATTGGTACGCCCAACCTGTGCCAACGTTTGTTTAACCTCGGGGAATTTAGCTATGATCTGCATCATCTTCTGGCTAATGCTTTCAGCCTCGGGTAACGATACGCTCATTGGCAGTTCGGCCTCAACCCAAAGGGCGCCTTCGTTCAGGTCGGGTAAAAACTCGGTCCCTAAGAATTTAGCCGAAAAAAACGTGACCGCCATAAAAGCCACGGCCACCAGGATACTGCTTTTTGGATGTTTGTAAGTATAACTAAACAGACGGCGGATACCGTTCTCGAAAAACAGAACCACGACATTATGTTTTTCGCGCACGTTTTTATTGAGCAGGATACTTGATAATGCGGGTACCAGCGTTAACGTAAATATCAATGCACCCAGCAAGGCAAAGCCTAAAGTATATGCCAAGGGCGAGAACATTTTGCCCTCAACCTTTTGAAACGCGAAGATGGGGATCAGGCAGGTAATGATGATCAGCTTGGAAAAGAAGATGGCCTTACCCATTTCTGCGCCTACGTTTTTAAACAAGCCCAGTTTTGCCAGCTTGTTAAATTTCTCCATACCTACTTCTTTGGCCCGATGGTCAAGCGCCACGAAGATTCCCTCGACCATTACCACCGCGCCATCTATGATAATACCAAAGTCGACAGCGCCCATTGACAACAGGTTGGCGCTCATACCCTTAATTCGCATACATATAAAGGCAAACAGCAATGACAACGGGATAACGATTGCTACTGTTAATGTAGTGCGCCAATCGGCCATGAATAAAAACACGATCACTGTTACCAGCACAATGCCTTCCATCAGGTTATGGATCACTGTTTCGGTACAAAAATCCATCAGGTTGGTACGGTCATAAAACGTATCAATCTTTACGTCCTTGGGTAGTATATTGTCGTTAAGGTCTTTTACTTTAGCGCGTACACGGTCTAACACTTCTGCCGGGTTTTCGCCTTTACGCATTACAATAATGCCTTCTATAACGTCCTTTTGTTTGTCGCGGCTTACCTGGCCCAAACGCGGCAGTCCGGCTTCCTTCACCTCTGCAACGTCGCGGGCAAGTATCGGCACGTTATTTACATTTTTGATGATGATGCTTTTCATCTCATCAATATTGTTGATCAGGCCAATACCGCGGACCACATAAGCCTGGTCGTTTTTCTCTATCACATCGCCGCCCACGTTAATATTACTGCGGTTTATGGCATTAAAAACATCAAGCGAGGTCAGCCCGTATTTTTGAAGTAAAGCAGGGTTTACGCTCACTTCGTATGCTTTTTCCTCACCGCCAAAACTGTTTACGTCTGCGACGCCCGGTACCGATTTAAACTGGCGGTCAAGCACCCAATCCTGTATGGCAGTAAGCTCATGCAATGATTGTGTTTTGCTCTTTAGTGTATAACGATAGATCTCACCTGTCGGGCCGTAAGGCGGCTCAATTTCAGGTTTTACACCGTCGGGCAGATCTGCATTAGCCAAACGGCTTAATACCTGCTGACGGGCAAAGGCATCATCCACATCATCATCAAAAATGATCCGGGTATAAGACAACCCAAAAGCCGACGTTGTACGCAGGTTTGATTTTTTCTGCACCGAGTTTAATACCGTTTCAATTGGTATGGTAATGAGTTTCTCCACCTCCTCGGCGCTTCTTCCCGGCCATTGCGCAATGATGATGATCTGGGTGTTGGTGACATCGGGGAAGGTTTCAATAGGGG
>JAQBOP010000131.1 GCA_028287975.1 Mucilaginibacter sp.
AGTTACATAGTAAAACCGGTAAACTTAGATGCTTTTCCCAAAGCAAATTTAGAAATGGGATTATACTGGTTAGTTATAAATCAGCCACCCGTATAAATTTTTTAAACTAAAGTGGACACTAAAATAAAAATATTACACCTTGAGGACGTGCCAACCGATGCTGAATTGGTTGGTATTGAATTGAAAAGATCAAAATTATTATTTGAGAGATTAGTTGTTGATAATAAAATAGATTTCATACGCGCAATTGATGAGTATAAACCGGACATCGTCCTGTCTGATCATTCACTGCCGTCATTTGACTCGCTCGAAGCATTTGAGATACTTAAAAAAAGTGAGCTTAACGTTCCGTTTATTTTAATTACAGCTACGATATCAGAAGAGTTTGCTGTTGAAATAATGAAGAATGGCGCCGCCGATTATGTGTTAAAAGACCGGATGCAGCGATTGCCTAATGCCATTTTAAACGCGCTTGAAAAATACAGGCTTGAAACCGAGCGTGCTAAATACATGGAAGAGGTGATAGCCAATGAAGCGCTGTTAAAAGAAGCTGAAAACATTGCCAACATAGGTGGGCTGGATATCGATGTAAAGACCCAGTTTACTAAATGGTCGCCCGGGTTATACCATATATTGGGGCTTGATGTCGGTGAGGTCGAACCCACTTTCAAAAACTTTTTTAACTGTATACATCCCGATGATGCTTTCAGGGTGAAAACCGCGTTGGATGATGCGCTTTTAAATCTTTATTCGATAAGTATCGATTTCAGGATAAAAACCTATAAAAGCGGTGATATTAAATACCTGCATGCCAAATTGTTAATTGACAGGGATAAACACGGTGCTCCGGTACGTATAAAAGGCTTTACACAGGATATAACCGAGCGTAAAATAACCGATGAAAAGATCAAGGAAGCGTCAGAAACACAGGCGGCAATTTTAAACGCGCTACCGCCAAACATTGTGCTGATCAATGAAAAAGGCAAGATCATTGCAGTTAATGAGTCGTGGAAAAAGATGGCCCTGTTTAATAACCTGGGTATACCAAATTATGGCGTGGGCTATAGCTATATGGCTTTATCAGAAAAGGCTATCGGAGTTGACAAGATAACCAGTATTAAAATTGAAGAGGGTATAAACGAAGTTATCAGAGGCAACACCAAAGAGTTTGTGATGGAGTATGCCTCGGTAGGCGAGAGTGATTGGTTTATGATTGTTGTGGCGCCATTGGCTGATAATACACATAAGGGTGCTGTTATCCTGCATATTAACATTACCGACAGGAAATTAGCGGAGGCGTCGTTACTTAAATCTGAAGCAAATCTTCGTTCGGTATTTGAAAATATTGACCTTGCTATTGTTCTTTCTGATGCAGACCTTAACGTAGTATCTTACAACAGCAATGCAAATGCTGCGATGTTAAGGCATTTTGATAAAAAACTGAAAGTAGGATCGTCCATTATCAATCACTTCCCTAAAGACAGGCGCGCGTCTATTAAAGATCACCTGGAATTAGTGAGAGAGAAACATGAAGTTGTGTCTTACGAAACAAGCCTGGTATCCGAAAACGGCGAATTGGAATGGTATGACATTAAATGGGTAGGGGTAGTTAATCACAACAATGAAAATGTAGGCGTAATACTTACGTTTAAAAATATCACCGAAAAGAAGAATACCGAATCGGAACGCGAGAATATGACTGCCGACCTTGCACAACGGATCAAAGACCTTGAGCAGTTTAATTATATCATTTCTCATAATTTAAGGGCGCCTGTAGCAAATATACAGGGCCTGGCAATGCTTTTAGCCGATATGGAACCCGGCATGCCCGAAAGCCTGGAAACACTGCGGGCACTTGGCATATCGGTAGACAATCTGGATAAGGTAATTCTTGATCTTAACCAGATCTTGCAGGTAAGGAGCCAGGTAAATTACCAGATCGAATGTGTTTCTTTACCATCATTGATAGATGAAATCGGGTTAGGCATTGATCAGATGATGGTAAAAAATAAAGTCGAGATCATTACTGATTTTGAAGAAATGGATGAACTGTATACTTTGAAAAGCTACATATATAGCATTCTGCAAAACCTGGTCGTAAACAGCATCAAATACAGGCGCCAGGATGTGGATCCGGTTATCACCATCACCAGCAAGGTTAAAGGTGATAAATTATTGATTAGCTTTAAAGATAATGGCCGGGGTATTGATCTTCAAAAAAATGGCCCCCATGTGTTTGGCTTATATAAACGGTTTGACTGGAGTGTAGAGGGTAAGGGCATAGGCCTGTTCATGGTAAAAATGCAGATTGAAAGCCTGGGTGGCGCAATCAGTGTCAGGAGCGAATTAAACGTTGGCACCGAATTTACATTGCAGTTTCCGCTGTCCGAAAAATGGTCCGTACCGGTGGTTATACGGTAATTTTTCGGCTGATAATTATTTTAAAACATTATAATATTCTAATCTCAAGTAATAAAATTCAAGTTTTAAATCATTATACTTGTAATAAAGGTACCGGATTTTGATGAGCATAAATCCCTAAGTTTTTGCATGTCAAAATCATTTATAATTTTAAAATTGTCGGGGTTGCTTTGGCTATTTTTTAAACTAAAACTTGTTTATTTCAATGAA
>JAQBOP010000419.1 GCA_028287975.1 Mucilaginibacter sp.
CTGTTCTGCGAACGCATTTTCGGACCCGTCAAGAACTGGGAATGCTCCTGCGGCAAGTACAAGCGCATCCGCTATCGCGGCGTCGTTTGCGACCGTTGCGGCGTGGAAGTCACCCATTCCAAGGTGCGCCGCGAGCGCATGGGCCATATCGAATTGGCCGTGCCCGTCGTGCACATCTGGTTCTTCAAGAGCCTTCCCTCCGTCATCGGTTCGCTGCTCGGCATGTCCGTCACCAACCTCGAGCGGGTCATCTACTATGAGTCGTACATCGTCCTCGATCCGGGCGACACCGACCTCAAGCTCGGCCAGCTCATCTCGGAAGACGAATACATCGATCTCGAAGACGAAGGCCGCCACTTCGACGCCAAAATGGGCGCCTCCGCCATCAAGCAGCTCCTCGCCGAGCTGAATCCCGAGACCCTCTCGACCGACATGCGCAAGCGCATCAAGGAAGAGACCTCGAGCCAGCGCAAGCAGGAATTGCTCAAGCGCCTCAAGGTCGTGGAAGCCTTCCGCAAGTCCCCGAACCGCCCCGAGTGGATGGTCCTGGACGTGCTGCCCGTCATTCCCCCGGACCTGCGCCCGCTGGTTCCCCTCGAAGGCGGCCGTTTCGCCACCTCCGATTTGAACGATCTCTATCGCCGCGTCATCAACCGCAACAACCGGTTGAAGAAGCTCATCGACATCAAGGCCCCGGAAGTCATCCTGCGCAACGAAAAGCGCATGCTCCAGGAAGCCGTCGACGTATTGTTCGACAACGGCCGCCGCACCTTCTCCGTGAAGGGGGAGAACCGCAGGCCATTGAAGTCGCTTAGCGAACTGCTGAAAGGCAAGCAGGGCCGCTTCCGCCAGAACCTTCTCGGAAAGCGCGTCGATTATTCCGGCCGTTCCGTGATCGTGGTGGGCCCGGATCTCAAGATCCACCAGTGCGGTCTGCCCAAGCCCATGGCCCTCGAGTTGTACAAGCCCTTCATCATCCAGAAGCTGGAAGAGAAGGGTTTCGTGCACACCGTCAAGTCCGCGAAGAAGTTCGTGGAAAAGGAACGCCCCGAGGTCTGGGACATCCTTGAGGAAATCATCGACGATCACCCGGTGCTTCTGAACCGCGCTCCGACCCTGCATCGTCTGGGCATCCAGGCCTTCTATCCCAAGCTGGTGGAAGGCAAGGCCATCCGCCTGCATCCCCTGGTCTGTACCGCCTTCAACGCCGATTTCGACGGTGATCAGATGGCCATCCATCTGCCCCTGTCCTTCGAAGCCCAGCTCGAGTGCCGCATCCTCATGATGTCCTCGAACAACATCCTGCATCCCGCCTCGGGCCAGCCCATCGCGGTGCCTTCCCAGGATATCGTGCTCGGTTGCTACTACCTGACGGCCATGAAGACCAAGGGCAAGGGCGCGGGCAAGATGTTCTCCAGCGTGGACGAGGCCGTTTCGGCCTTGGAAGCCGGCGGCGTTGAGCTCCATGTTCCCGTGAAGATCTTGATCGACGGCGTGCTCATCGAGACCTCGATCGGACGCGCCATCCTCAATCAGATCATCCCCAAGGAACTCGGGTTCCTCAACAAGAGCTTCGACAAGAAGACCATTTCCGCCACCATCGATCGGTATTTCCGAATCGCCGGCAACGAGCGCACTTGCGTTTTCCTCGACCAAATCAAGGAAATCGGATTCAAGTGGGCGACCAAGGGCGGCATGACCGTGGCCATCAACGATATGATCATCCCGCCTGAGAAGTACGAGATGATCAAGGCCACCAAGGTCAAAGTCGATAAAGTCGCCGAGCTCTACGAGAACGGCGTCATCACGGACGGCGAACGTTACAACCAGGTCATCGATTTGTGGTCGCATACCACCAATGACGTGGCCACGCTCGTGTACGAGAAGCTGGCGCAGGATCGCGACGGCTTCAATCCCGTGTACATGATGGCCGTGTCCGGCGCCCGCGGTAGCCGCGAGCAGATCAAGCAGCTCTCGGGCATGCGTGGCCTCATGGCCAAGCCCCAGAAGAAGATCACGGGACATGAAATCATCGAGAACCCCATTCTTTCGTGCTTCCGCGAAGGTCTGAACGTGCTCGAGTACTTCATTTCCACCCACGGCGCCCGTAAGGGTCTGGCCGATACGGCCTTGAAGACGGCCGATGCCGGTTACCTGACCCGCCGCCTCGTCGACGTGGCCCAGGACGTGGTCGTGAACGAAGAGGATTGCGGCACCGTGCTCGGCCTCGATATGACCGATACGACGGAAGGCGACGACGTCGTCGTGCCCCTGTCCGACAAGATTCTCGGCCGCGTGGCCTGCGACGACGTGTACCATCCGGTTACCGATGACGTGATCTGCCATGCCGGCGAGCTCTTTGACGAAGTCATCGCCGACAAGATCAGCCAGGCAGGCATCGAAAGCGTCAAGGTCCGCTCCGTGCTCACCTGCGAAGCCCTCCGCGGCGTCTGCGGCAAGTGCTACGGACGTAACCTCGCCAACGGCCGCATGATCGATATCGGCGAAGCGGTCGGCGTCATGGCCGCCCAGTCCATCGGCGAACCCGGAACCCAGCTTACGCTCCGCACTTTCCATATCGGCGGCGCGGCTTCGCGCATGACCGCGGAAAACGTGAAGAAGGCCAAGTGGGATTGCAAGATCGTGTTGCGCGACGTTGAGACGGTCGCGAACCGCAAGGGCGAAGACGTGGTCGTCAGCCGCTCGGGCGAAATGTCCCTGCTCGACGAACACGGAATCACCAAGGTCCGCTACGTGGTGCCTTACGGCGCCCTGCTGAAGGTCAAGGACGGGGCCCAAATCAAGGCCGGAACCTTGATGTTCGAATGGGATCCGTACAATACCCTCATCATCACCCGCAGCACCGGTATCGTGGAATTCGACGCCCTCAAGGACGGGGTAACCTACGTCACCGAGTACGATGATACCACCGGCATGGAACGCCTCCGCGTCATCCGCGACAAGCGCGCCAAGCTGCATCCTCACGTGGTCATCATGGATCCGGACGGCAAGACCAAGCTCGGACGCTACGCGGTTCCCGAGAACGCGTACCTTCAGTACAAGAACGGCGACACGGTCTACGCCGGTGAAGCCATCGTGAAAATCGCCCGCGCCGCCGGCAAGACCCGTGACATCACGGGCGGTCTTCCCCGCGTGGCCGAATTGTTCGAAGCCCGCCGTCCCAAGTCCCCGGCGGTCGTGACCGCCATCGACGGCATCGTCGCCTTCGGCGAAGTGGAACGCGGACAGCAGCGCATCATGATCGAGGACAATGACGTGAAGGAATCCTACCTGATTCCCCGCGGCAAGCATGTTACCGTGCATCCGGGCGACCGCGTCCGTTCCGGCGATAAGCTTTGCGACGGCCCCATCGATCCGCACGACATCCTGCACATCGCCGGCGATGCCGCCGTGCAGCGTTACCTGGTGGAAGAAATCCAGGCCGTGTACCGCCTCCAGGGCGTGACCATTTCCGATAAGCACATCGAGAGCATCGTGCGCCAGATGTTGCGTAAGGTCGCGGTCGAGAACCCGGGCGATACCGAACTGCTGGAAGGGGAGGAAATCTCCAAGGCCCGCATCCGCGAAGAGAATCTCCGCGTGGTGAATCAGGGTCTGCGTGCGGCGAGCTTCCGCCCCATGTTGCTCGGAATCACCAAGGCCTCCTTGGGTACCGACAGCTTCATTTCGGCGGCGTCTTTCCAGGAAACCACCAAGGTGCTCACCAATGCCGCCATCGCCGGCAAGATCGACACTTTGGTCGGTCTCAAGGAAAACGTCATCATGGGCCGCCTCATTCCCTCGGGAACGGGCAATGTCATGGTCAACGCCGTCCGCATCCGCGATTTGGATGCGGAAACGGAAGAAATCCATTCCATGGCCGAGATCGGGGAAACCCATGGCGTTCAGGAGCAGCAGGGCGCGGAGCCGATGCTCGCTTCGGGACCTGCCGGGGAATAAGCTTGGCGATGGACCCCGGAAAAGCCCAGATTATAGGGCTTCCCGGGGTCTAAGCCCTTGACAGGATTCGACTTTTGCAGTTAATATTCACCACTCATAGAAAATAATTGGAGAGCGAGACAACGTGCCCACTATCAGCCAATTGATCCGTAAAGGGCGTCAAAAGCAAGTCGCCAAGAGCAAGGCCCCGGCCTTGATGGGCAGCCCGCAAAAGCGCGGCGTTTGCACCCGCGTGTACACTACCACTCCCAAGAAGCCCAACTCGGCCCTTCGCAAGATTGCCCGTGTACGCCTCTCGAATAAAATGGAAGTGACTTGCTATATCCCTGGCGAAGGCCACAATCTGCAAGAGCATTCCATCGTTCTCATCCGCGGCGGCCGCGTTAAGGACGTTCCCGGCGTGCGCTACCATATCATCCGTGGGACCTTGGATACTTCCGGCGTTGAAGGCCGTAAGCAGAGCCGGTCCTTGTACGGAGTCAAGAAACCCAAGGCCGGGGCCGCAGCCGCCCCCGTCAAGGGCAAGAAGTAAACGCGATTCGGAATTAGAGGAAAAAGATGTCCAGAAGAAAAAAAGCCGATAAGCGTAAAATCTACGGTGATCCCAAGTTCAACAGCACCTTGGTCACCCAGTTCATGAACGTCGTCGTCAGCTGCGGCAAGCGCAGCATCGCCGAAGACGTGGTCTACTCCGCCTTGGTCGAGTTCAAGAAGAAGGTCGGCGGCGAAGACGACGAGCTGACCTTGTTCAAGAACGCCCTCAACAATATCAAGCCTTCCCTGGAAGTGAAGTCCCGTCGAGTCGGCGGCGCCAACTACCAGGTGCCCATCGAAGTCGCTCCCGCCCGCCGCACCGCCTTGGCGTTGCGCTGGCTCAAGGAAGCGGCCCAGGGCCGTAACGAGAAGGACATGTCCCGCCGGTTGTCCGCTGAGCTGATCCAGGCCCTCAATAATGAAGGCAATGCGGTCAAGAAGAAGCAGGACATCCATCGCATGGCCGAATCCAACAAGGCGTTCGCCCACTTTAGGTGGTAGCCTTTGGGCGCAAGCCCGCGTTCGACCCTTTCCGGTGGTAGCGGTCGGACTTCGAGCGAAATGAGCAGAGAAAAACCCCGGGCAACCGGGGTTTTTCATTTTCAGGAATTCCCTTTACCGGGAATATTTGGATCCGGAGCTCCGGTAGCGATTGAATACCGAGGCCCTAATTCCAATTCCCAATCCTAAAAGGAAATCGGACGCGTTCGGGTTGCCTTCCCAGGGGCAATAGGCGACCCGCGGCATCCACCCGCAACCCAGGCAACGCCAAACCGCTCCATCCTCCGGCTTCCGGCCCCCTTTCGGCCCGGGCCCCGCCTTCCTTACCCGGTACCCCAACACCCAGGACGCCCTCCCCTGAAGGCGCAGGCACATCGGCGTTCAGCGGAAGGGGAATTCCGAAATCCGGCATTCCGTCCGGCTTCCACGTGAATTTCTGGGCCCGGGTACTTCGGCCCGAATAGGTATAGTTCGAGTCCGCCTTCCCATGGTACAGGATCCAATCTTCCTTGCCGTCCGGGGATTGGAAGAAGGAATGGTGCCCGGGACCGAAAACGCCATTGGCGTCCGAACGGGTGAAAATGGGGGAGGGATGCTGAACCCAGGACGATGGATCGAGGAGATTGGCGCCTTCCCCGGCGACAATCATTCCCAATTTATAATCCGGTTTTCCGGTATCGCAAGCCGAATAGGTCAGAAAAAGCTTTCCATTGCGTTGCAGAACGAATGGCCCCTCCCTCACTTCCTCGCACCCGAAACCATCCGCGGGGAGCATGACCCGATTCCCGATGGTGGTCCAAGGGTCGGCCATCCTGGATATGAAAAGGCGATGACCCGGATATCCAGCCCATATCAAATAAAGGGATCCGTCTCCCTTGCGGAGGATGGAGCCGTCGATGGCGTAGAATTCATTTTTCGGATCGGTCGCCAGCAGCCCCTTGTATGCGTAAGGCCCAAGCGGATCATCTCCGGCGCTTTCCAGAACGTATATGCGATGGTGGGAATCCACCTTATCGTCCGCGGAATAATAAAGGTACCAGCGCGGACCGTCCGGTCCGTTCAGAAAATGGAATTCCGCCGCCCAGATATTGCAGCATCGCGAAGCCGTGGGATCGCTCCAGACCGTCACGGCCCGTGCGTTCTTCAGCCCTCCCAAGGTGGGGGATTTCCAAATGCGGATCGAGCCGCCCTGGGTCGTCGTTAGGTAGTAGTCGCCTCCGTGATGGGCCAGGAACGGATCCGGGCCGGGGTTCAGCGGGTTCCTGAAAGTCCCGGGAAGGGAACGGGCGGGTGACGGGAGTAGCAAGAGCGTTACCGTAACAAGGGCAGCCGCCACGGCCGGATTCCTTCTCATCGATCACCCCCTTTGACCCGGGTTTAACATAATGGGGCCTGAGCGGCCCGCGGTCAGGATTCTCCGGGGGGCGCCCCGCGATGCCGCAAAGCAGGGGAAAAGAGCGGGAACCATGAGGAAAACGGCGGGCGAACGCGCTCCCCGTTCGGTGGGTGGCGATTCGGCCAAGGCCCACCGGGATACCGGCCTGGGAGGGGTGGGTCCTCCAACCGGGATGCGGAGGGAGGGTGCCCGGGTTCCACCTTTGGGTTCGCCGACCGGAGGAAGCCATGGCCGGTATGTCTTACCGTTATTGAACCGCCGGCCCATCGGGGGCGGATAGCCCCAGCCCGGATTACATTCTATACTTTATGGCTGCACCTGGATTGCGACCACTTATGTCATCCGCTCCAAAAGAAACGCGCGCCATCGCCATTCTGGCCCACGTAGACGCCGGCAAGACCACGGTCTCCGAACGTTTGCTGTATTTCAGCGAGACCATACCCGGCCTTGGCGAAGTGGACGAAGGTCTCGCCACCATGGATTACCTCGAAGAGGAGAAGAAGCGCGGCATCACCATCGAGGCCGGCATCGCTTCCTACCAATGGAAGGGAACGCGCGTCACCTTCGTGGACACGCCCGGTCACGTGGACTTCGGCGTGGAGGTCGATTTCGCCCTGCAGGCCGTTGAAGGCGTCATCCTGGTCCTCTCCGGGGTAAGCGGCATCGAGTCGCAAAGCCTCGAGGCATGGGAGAAAATCAAGTCCAACCGCAACCGCCCGCTCATCTTCATCAACAAGCTCGACATCGCCGGTTCCGATTACCGCAAGGTCATGGAGCAGATCGAAGTGATGTTCCGCATCAAGCCGGTCGCGCTGACCCTGCCCGTTTATATCCAGGGCGCGGGAGGCGGCGCTCCGGCCCTGGACGGGGTCGTGGATGTGCTCAACCAGTTGGCGCTCTACCGTTCGGTGGACAATCCGCGCAAGCTCATCAAGGGGGACGTTCCCCCATTTCTCGCGGACGATTACGAGCTCGCGCGCAAGCATCTGATCGACGTTGCCTCGCAGTTCAATGACGCGCTCGCCACCGCCTGGCTGGCTGGCGAGGAGCTTAAGAACGAGGACATCGTATCGGGACTCAAGGCGGCCATGGAACAGGGGGGTTACATCCCGGTTTACATGGGATCGGCCCTGAAGAACGTGGGCATCCGCCAGCTCATGAACGGCGTAAACCAGCTCCTGCCCCCTCCGGGAGCGCGCCGCGACCCCGGGGACCTGAGCGGAAGCCATGCCGGACCTCCCCAGCGTTCCGCCCCCGGAGGCCCCGGGGACCGCCGTACCCTGGGCTTCATCATCAAGATCCGCCATTACCAGGACATCGGCAAGATCTTCCTCGCCAAGGTCTACGAGCCGGCGGCCTTGGCCAAATTGGAATCCGCCCGATTTTTCCGCGTTTTCGCGGAAAGCCTTGAAGCCATCAAGGATATCGCCGAAATCCAACCGGGGGACGTGGTCGCCATCCAGTGCCCGCAGCAATGGCGCATGGGCCAGGTCCTGCTCTTGGACGGTAAGGCCGATACCGGCCCCGCGACCGGCGTTTTGGCCAAGAAATACCGGCCTCTGCTGCAATCCCGCATCGAATTGGTGCATGCCGAGGATTTCGCCTACGTCGACCAGACCCTGAAACAACTGGCGGATACGGAACCTTCGATTTCCATTACGCCCGATCCGCACACGGGGGGATGGCTGATAAGCACGGTGGGCGAACTGCAATTGGACGTCTTCTGCAAGCGCCTGAAAAAAGATCACAAGTGCGACATCAAGATCGGCGCCCCTTCAGTACGTTACCTTGAAAAGCTGAAAGGCCCGCAAACAGGGCTCGCCAACGTCAGCATGGCCATGGGCGCGGAAGCGCGCATCGTGGTGGACATGCTCGGGGTCCCGGACGAAGAGAAGAATCAAATCGCGTATGCGATCCCGGTCGCGCCGGAATACAAAGAGGTTTTGGAGGCCACTTTCGAGCATTTCGTCGGCCAGGGAATGTGCGGATTCGGCAATATTGCGGGTTTGACCTGTAGGGTTATGGAGATTTCGGGATCCAAGGATCCTTTGCCCCTTCCCCTCCTGGCCAAATGCTTTGCCGATTGCCTTAATTTGAACCTTTCCTGCGCCCAATTCGAGGTTTTCGAGCCCTATATGCGCCTGGAAATCATCATTCCTGACGAATTTTGCGGTTTGGTGCTTGCCGACCTGGCCGGGAGGGGTGGGATTGTCCGGAAATTGGACTCGGATGGGTACAACTCCATAATCCTCCTTGAGATACCCTTGGCAAACACATTCGGCTATACTACTTTGTTGCGCTCCTTAACAAGAGGGTTAGGAGTTTTCGTTCTCACCTACGAAAAACACGGCGTAAGAAGATAAAAGCGGGATTTTGACCTAACTACCTGGGATACCCTGAGATAAAAAGGACAAACCGAGCCGAGGTTCCTCACGAGGATAACGCGGCCCCGGACCCGGACTCATTAGAGCAAGTGGAGTTGTATTATGGCTAAAGAAAAATTCAATCGGAATAAGCCCCACGTCAATGTCGGCACCATCGGCCACGTTGATCATGGGAAGACTTCGCTTACCGCAGCCATTACCACGGTTTTGGCCAAGTCCGGCGGCGCCGTCGCCAAGTCCTACGGTGAAATCGACAACGCTCCCGAAGAACGCGAGCGCGGCATCACCATCAATACCTCGCACGTCGAGTACGAAACCAAGAACCGCCATTACGCCCACGTGGACTGCCCCGGGCACGCCGACTATGTCAAGAACATGGTCACCGGCGCCGCTCAGATGGACGGAGCCATCCTGGTCGTATCCGCTGCGGACGGGCCCATGCCCCAGACCCGCGAGCACATCCTGCTCGCCCGTCAGGTCGGCGTTCCCTACATCGTCGTGTTCATGAACAAAGTGGACATGGTCGACGACCCCGAATTGCTCGAGCTGGTAGAGATTGAAATCCGCGACCTCTTGAATAAGTACGAATTCCCCGGCGACGATATCCCCATCATCCAGGGCAGCGCCGTGAAGGCTCTCGAGGGCGACCTCGGCAAGCTTGGCCAGGAAGCCATCCTGAAGCTGATGGAAGCCGTGGACACCTACATCCCGACCCCGGTCCGCCTCGTCGACAAGCCGTTCCTGATGTCGGTTGAAGACGTGTTCTCCATCACCGGCCGC
>JAQBOP010000209.1 GCA_028287975.1 Mucilaginibacter sp.
CTTTGCCTATATTGTTAACGACTCGGGAATTACCACCACCATAGCTTTGCTGTTGGCAAACACCGGCCCGCTGTTTCCATTCTTCGCACCTCTGCTTGGCTGGTTGGGCGTGTTTATCACGGGATCGGACACCGCATCAAACGCGCTGTTTGCCAAACTGCAATATGTAACGGCTGCTAAAATCGGTGTTGCGCCTGTGGTTACGGTGGCGGCAAACTGCTCGGGCGGGGTAGTGGGTAAAATGATCTCGCCGCAGTCAATAGCGGTTGCTGCCGCGGCGGGCAATTTGGTGGGGCGGGAGTCGGCGTTGTTCAGGTTTACCGTGAAGCACAGCTTTTTCATTTTGCTTTTTATCTGTTTGCTGGTATTGGCGCAGGCTTATTGGATCAAAGACATTGTTCCGGTTGTGGCGCAGGTAGTAAAGCCCTTAAATAATGTAACTTTAAATGCCGGTTTGCCGGGCTATACATGGTTACTCATTACCGGTTTTATTATAGTCGTTTCTATCATCCTGCTTAAACTGGCCGGTAAAAAAAGATCAATATAAAATGATGAAAATAGTAGTATTGGATGGATACACGCTTAACCCCGGCGACCTGTCATGGGACGCGTTAAATGAGCTGGGCGATGTTACCATATACGACAGAACACCCTATGCTGATATTGCCGCGCGCTGTGCCGGCGCTGCCGTAGTGCTAACCAACAAAACCCCGCTTGACGAAGCCACTCTTAACCAACTGCCCGATCTGAAATATATCGGCGTTTTGGCTACAGGATTTAACATCATTGATACGGCCGTTTGTAAGCAAAAGGGCATAGTAGTTAGTAATGTGCCCGGTTATGGTACCGGTGCGGTGGCCCAGTTTGTTTTTGCTTTACTGTTAGAGCTTTGCCTGCATGTGCAAAAACATAGCGACGCGGTGTTTGATGGTAAGTGGACCCGTTCTGTTGATTTTAGTTTTTGGGATTACCCGCTGATAGAGCTTGCCGGAAAAACATTAGGTATTATCGGTTTTGGTACCATCGGGCAAAAGGTTGCGGATATTGCCACGGCTTTTGATATGAATATTATTGCCACCGGCAGGCGGCAAACAGATCAATCGCACCGAGAAAATTTTAAATGGGTGAGTTTGGACGAATTGCTTGAGCAAGCGGATGCGGTTAGTATCCATTGCCCGCTAACGCCCGAAACCCAGGGGCTGATCAATGCTGCTAATTTGCGAAAAATGAAACCGTCGGCGTTCCTGATAAATACCTCGCGCGGGCCCATTGTTAATGATACCGACCTGGCCCATGCGCTAAATAATAACATCATTGCAGGTGCCGGTATTGATGTATTATCAAAAGAGCCGCCAATTGACGGAAATCCGCTTTTTTCTGCAAAAAATTGCATAATAACGCCGCATATTGCCTGGGCCGCCAAAGAGGCCCGCGCCCGCCTGATGGATATCGTTGTAAGTAATCTTAACGCGTTTATAGCCGGGCAACCGGTTAATGTTGTAAATAAATAATTTTCTTGAAACATATTAATTTGCAGATGGTTTACTTAGAAAGAAAATAAGTAAACCTATGAAAAAGTTAAGTTCAATTTTAATGATCGCAGCAGCCGGACTAATGTTCCAGGCTTGTAACGGTAACAAAAAGGATAGTACCTCATCCGCAGATAGTGTAAACTCGGTTAAAGACACCACAACAACGGGCAAAACCAGCATAGCCGTGGTTGCAGACGACGCTAAATTTGCCGTTGATGCTGCCAATGGCGGTATGACAGAGATCCAGTTAAGCCAACTTGCCGCTACCAAAGCGGTTAATGATAAAGTAAAAGCGTTTGCAGGCATGATGGTAATGGACCATAGTAAAGCCGGTGGCGAATTAAAAGCAATAGCAGTATCTAAGAATATCACCTTGCCTGATTCGGTTAACGCTGATTCAAAAAAAGCGATCGGGGATCTTTCTAAAAAATCAGGCGCTGACTTTGATAAGGCCTATGTAGACAAAATGGTAGCCGACCATAAAGCGACCGTTGACATGTTTGAAAGTGCATCAAAAAGCTTAAAAGATGCCGACCTGAAAGCATTTGTTGATAAAACATTGCCTACTATTAAAGGCCACCTGGATAATATTAATAAAATTAAAGCCGGCATGAAATAGGCCAAAAATTATGTTTTTTATAAAGCATACAGAATAAATAAAAAACCAACTGTATGCTTTTTTATTTTTCCGGCAGATTTTTACAAAAATTGCAAAAACAACTAATAGTTTGTTGTGGAATTGCTTTGCAGAATAACATTTGGCAAACAAGGAAAAAATTTATTTTTAAATTTATTCTACTAAGTATATAGAAATATATAACTTTGTGGCCTTGTTACAATCGGACTAAACCAATTCGTTCTTTATGAGAATAATGAGATCAGTTAATTTTAGAGGAGAAGTTTTAGCGGACTTCTCCTTTTTTAACGCTCTTACTTATAAAGACATAACCGTGATTTAATGCACCCCCGCATTAAGTCCCGAAGAAACTACCAATGCTTCATATAATTTATCCTGTTCGATAGGTTTCCTGAGGAAACCATTAAATAAGGATTGAGATTGATCCTGATATTCGGCCGTAACGTCGGCCGTAAGGGCAAATATGGGCGTTTTACAATTTGGGTTTTCTGAAGCAGATAGAATAAGCCGTGTAGCCTCAAAACCATCCATTTCAGGCATATGGATATCCATCAAAATATAATCAAATACTTTCTGCTTTGATTTTTCAACCGCCTCAACGCCATTCTTTGCATGCTCTACAGTTATTTTCCAGTTAGATAATAATTTGCTGATAACCAGTGCGTTGATCATGTTATCCTCGGCTAATAATATGTTTTTACCTTCCAGGTTGTTGGTATAGGTCGCATGTTTCTTGTTCGGTTTTTCGCTCCTTTTAAGTTTCAATACAAAATGAAAGCTTGAACCGGCACCCTCGGTGCTGGTTACCACAATATCGCTGCCATGAAGGTTTACCAGTTTTTTAACAATGGCCAGTCCAAGCCCTGAGCCGCCTTGTTTACGGGTAGTAATAGACTCGGGCTGCGAAAAGCTTTCAAAAATATCCTGCAGGTATGCCGATGCGATACCAATGCCGCTATCGTTTATTTTAAAGCAAATCCCGTCAGAAGAACCACTTGCGCTTACTTTTTCTATCAGCACATCTACCCGCCCGAAATAGGTGAATTTTATAGCATTGGTGATCAGGTTACCCAGGATCTGCCCCAGTTTGGTTTCGTCCATTTCATACGAATCAGCGATCCCCTTGTCAATGACCAGGTTTAGCACAAGCCCCTTTTCGCGGGCCAGGTTGTCGTATGTCTTTTTAATATTATCCAGGAACTGCCTGAAGTTTGTTGGCCTTAGTTCCAGTTTGCTCTTGCCGGCTTCCAGTTTGGTAAAATCAAGTATGTCGTTTATCAACAGCAACAGGTTGTTTGACGCCAATCTTAGCGCATTTATCAACTCCTGTTCTTCTTTATCAACCTTATCAGCCAACAATGCCGAAATGGTGATCACCGCGTTCAACGGCGTCCGGATCTCATGGCTCATGGTCGATAAAAATTCCTGCTTAACAATAGCAGCCTGCTCGGCGTGGTTCTTTTTCTCGATGATCTCGGCTTTTTCTAATTGCAGTTGGGCCTCTTTTTTAACAGCTTCCATCTTGTTAATGGCATCATAATTCTCAATAACCTTTAGTGTCTGGGCATTAATTACGCTTTCGCGCTCTTTAAGGTATAGCTCTAAAAATTTAAGCGCGTTAACCGGGTCATTTTCAATCTTGTAAATGTTATAAAACAGGTGGTAGCACTTAAACATCACCATTGATGAGTGGTATCGTGTACTATAATCGATCCCCTGTTTTAAAACTTCTTTTGCCTGCGATAGCCGTCCCATGTCGACATATAATGAGGCCAGTTTATAATAAGCCATACCCAACCCCAACATTTCGCCCATTTCGATATGGATGTTTATAGATGCTTTGAAATCATCTTCGGCCTGTGTGTAATTTTTTTGCGCTGCATGAACTTTGCCCCGGCCATAATATGCAAATGCCAACCCGCGGATATCGCCGGTTTGAGTTTTTATGGCCATCGACTTCTCTATCAGTTCCGCAGCTTTTGCAATATCCTGCTTTTTAAGATAGATCCCCGAAAGCGGATTGTAGGCATTCGATTCAAGGTTAAGGTCGCCGGCCTGTTTTGCAGCGGCTATAGAATCCTCGTAAGTGATAATGGCATTTTTTTCGTCGCCAAAATATTCATAAATGGTACCTAATGACTTATGCGACCGGGACAGGTTATGGTAGTCGTTATATTTGCGGTAAGTATTAATGCAATCAACCAAATTAACCAGCCCCAGGTGATAATTATTGGTTTTATAGTATACACCGGCAATATTATACTTGGCATCGGCGATGCCTTTATCATCATTTAAAACTTCATAAAGCTTGATCGCTTCGGCAGACATGTTAAGTGATTTCTCATGTTCGCCAATTATCATAGAAAATAGCGCGTAATTGCTCAGGCTTTTTGCAATTAGCGCCGGGTCATTAAGTTGCCTGCTGATGGCTAATGCCTGGTTGGCCAGCTCTATACTGCGCTTTAAATTGTTAGTCCTGCAACTGTATGCTTCGTTTAGCAAGGACGTAACTCGTTCTTTATTATCCTGTTGCGGCGATAACTTCATATTTACAATACGTGTAAAAAGTTAACGGGGTTTACCGTTTAAATTAATATTAGGGATATAAAAGATCATGACGACCCCTTATAAGAATAAAACTACAATTATTTTAACAGGAATATTGTAACTGAGACTAAATACTTGTGCAAAAAAAGAAAAAATCTATTGTTTAAAATAAACTGGTTTGCAGGCTTGCAAGGGGCGCGTAAGCCGTAATATTCGCCCCGCTGATATGGTATACCGCCGTTTCGTGGTAGCGCGATGCAACAATTATTTCTGCACCACGGGCATGGGCGTTAAACAGGTTATGTACTAAAGCGGGGTCGTTATTGTCTTTTGATAAGTGGGCTAAAAACAAATGGCTCATGTAAGCCGGCTTATAATCCATAAATAAAGTTAGTGCCTGCTTATTGGATAGGTGCCCTTTACCCCCGCGGATCCGTCGTTTTAAATGGTAAGGATAATTGCCGCGCTCTAACAACTCTTCGTCATAATTAGCTTCCAGGAAAGCCGCGTGGCATTGTTGAAAATGGTGAACCAGGTTCTCGCAAACCGCACCTAAATCGGTAAACACCCCAACTTTAATATCGCCGCAGGCAATGGTAAAACTATGCGGGTGCGCAGCGTCATGCAGTTTAATGAAAGGTGTTATTGATAGGTTGCCGATGTGGACAGGTTGTTCGGCAATAAACTCTGATACCATTTCATCATCCAGCCTTAAACCGCCATGGTGCAGGGTAAGCGCGGTGATGTAAACAGGCAGCCGGTATTTTTTTGCCAGCACCGTTAAGCCACGGATATGATCTGAATGTTCATGCGAAATAAAAATGGCCTTCACCTTGCGCATAGATAAACCCAGGCGCGCCATGCGTGTTTCTGTTTCGCGGCAAGAGATACCTACATCAACCAATACCGCCTCGTGCTCATTACCAACGTAATAGCAGTTACCATTGCTTCCGGAATTTAACGAGGCTACAAATAAAGACATTGCTACAAATTAACCTGTTTTTGGGCTTTGATAAAAATTTAACTTTAAATTTATTTAGATGATAAGCCTAACCCGGGGGCACGACTTAATTCGTATTTCCCGTCTTTAAAATCGGGTGTTTTATATGGGTTGTTAGTGGTTAAAAATGGCCCGTCAATATCGACCCAATCACACAACGGGGCAAGCGCTGCCGCGGCTAATGAGGCGCAACTGGTTTCGCTCATACAGCCAATCAATACTTTTAAACCAAGCTCCCGCGCTTTTAAGATCATTTGCTTAGCCTCATACATTCCCGCCGATTTCATGAGTTTAACATTGATGCCGTGATAAACATCCTTTGCTTTTTCTACATCGGCCAAACGCTGCACGGCTTCATCGCCTATAATGGGGATAGGGCTGCGCTCTGTTAACCAGGCATTACCGGCAAAATCGGTTTTAAGCATTGGCTGCTCAACAAGTACTACGCCCTGCTGCTGCAACCAATGGATCATGTCCAGGCTTTGCTGCCTGTCCGTCCATCCCTGGTTGGCATCTACATAAATAGGCACATCGGTTACCGATCGGATGATATTAATCAGTTCCTTATCACTATCGCGGCCAAGCTTTACCTTGATCACTTTAAAACCTTCGGCCTCTTTTACTTTTTTAAGGAAAACATCCGGCTCATCTATGCCGATGGTATAACTGCTTACGGGCATTAGTGCCGGATCACTCCCGGCCAACTGCCAGCATGGTTTGTTTAGTAATTTACCTTCCAGATCGTGCAACGCAATGTCTATAGCGGCTTTAATTGCAGGGTTATCGGGCGCAATGCTATCCAGGTAATTGATGATCTCCCCGAAATTAAAAGGGAATTGAAACCGGTTAGAGTCCACTTTACTCAAAAAAGCCGCTGCACTTTCATGGCTCTCGCCCATGTAGGGCACCATTGACGCCTCACCATAACCGGTATGATCTTCATGCTCGATCTGTACCAGCATGATAGGTGTTGACATGCGCGAAAACCTGGCTATGGTAAACGGGTGCTTTAGCTTGAGCTCGAACGGTTGGTAAGTTAACTTCATAGTATCGTTTCGCTCAGCGCGGTTAAATATTTACCCATTTGCCCGCGGTTATCCATCTTGCCTATTATCCACTCTTTTGCGGGCGGTTGTTTAGCCGTCCAGCGATTATTTTTTACAAAAGCTGTAAGTTCATCCAGTCCATCTTCAGAGAATTGAAAGATGGTATAGTCCCATTTGCTGTAAAAAGCAAGCATCCAATTAAACTCGTCGTCCAGCGTACCTGCCTTTAACAAACCGTTCAATATTTGGTAAGCCTCAAACATGGTATCGTCATCCAGCTCAGCAATATTGGTTAACATATTAGGCTCGGCCAAATAATACCAGTTCAAAAAGATCAGTCGTTTTAAAGCCTCAGTTTTACCTAAAGCATCATCGCTGCTGTTATATAGGATTAAGTATTGGTTATGGATAGACTTATAATCTATAAACAAGGAGGAAGTGCCTATATTTTCTGCTGAAACACTGCCCGCGTGCGCATACGTGAAAACCGAATTTGCCGATAGCCGCAGTTCATTATCCGAAAGTTCACGAAGTAAGTTAGTCATATGCAAAACATAAATCTCAAAGCTAAATTATTCTTTTTAAAATCATGGCTATCTTTAGCGCGTGATTACGCGTGACGGTGGACTCACCCGGTCTTTGCTTCGCTCGACCACCCTCTCTTCGCCTTTGGCGGAAAGAGGGTATCCAAAAACGACCCTGTTACCCGCTTGTGGAAGAGAGTGTCGAAATGCGTAGCGTCGTCGGGTTTTTTAAAAACGACCGCGAATAAAATTAAATTTCCAACATGCCCGTAAAACCGTACGCTCCATTCGATACTTCAAACTTTAGTAATAAAACCTGTTTTTTAACCGGGCAGCCCCTTAACAGCGAAGAAGAAAAGATACAGGTATTTCCGCAATGGTTAATGAGCCTTTATGACTTAGAGGACAAACCCTTTAAGCTGCTGGACGAAAGCATGGCGACCTACAAGGATATTAAGCTACCATGCTCGGCAACCGTTAATGAAGCTTATCTTGAACCGTTGGAGGTGGAGATAGCTGCGGCATTTAACAGCGGATACGACGCGGTTAAAGCTTTGGATGAACTTAAACTTTTTCAATGGGCGGGTAAATTACTGTACGGGATCATTTTTAACGAGATCCAGGCGGGCATTCGCCAGCAATTTGCTCAGGGCGAGGAGTTTAATATTTCGCAATCTATCATTCATAAATTCAGCAACCTGCATTTAATGCTGCAAAGCATTAACCTGCCGGTGTTTTTTGAAGAGTTTAAACCCTACAGTATTTTCTTGTTTAAGGTAGATAATAACGAACAGGAGTTTGGCTATCGCGATGAGATCAACACGCTTACATTTGCCTTGCGGATAAAGGATTTTGGTTTGATCATCTGTTTCCAGGATAACGGCGCCAACCTGCAGTATCACCGCGATGTATTGGATAAGATAAAAGACCACGTACTACACCCCATACAATTTGAAGAGTTTAGCGGGCGGGTTTTCTATTCGGCTTACCTGTTTAACCGTTTGCCCGAATATAATCTTTTACCGGTCGCCGAAGAGCTATACATTGAGGCCATGCCGTTACGTGGCATGAGCAGCAAACCAATGTTTGATCACTGGCAAAATAAAATTTACGGCCAGGTGCTTGAAAACTTCTGGAAAAACTGGGGCTTCCTGCTGTTAGAGATCATTAAAAATCCCGAAGAGCCCATGAGCTTTTTATTTGATGCCGACGGCACCTTTATTAATGCAGCAACGATTGAACTCCCCCGCTAATTTGATGCACAAAGGTCGGAACGATCGAAGGGTTTAGAATAATCGTAATAGCTACACCAGATAAAGCACCAAATAAATGCGCATCATGGTTAATATTATCGCGCGAGTATTTTGCAGCGTAGTTACAGTAAACCAGGTACAATACACCAAATAAAATAGCCGGAATAGGAATAGGCAGTGGCAGGATCAACATTTTGCTCATGGGTGAGAACATGATAAAGCTAAAAATTACAGCACTAACCGCTCCGGATGCACCCAGACTGTAGTACGAATAATCGTCTTTGTGTTTGGCTACTGATGGCAAGTCGCTTAATACCAGGCTGGCCACATATAACAACCCAAACTGCAAATGGCCGATATAAACTTCTAACTGAAAGGCAAAGAAATAATAGGACAGCATGTTAAAAATTAAATGCATCCAGTCTTTATGGATCAAGCCGCTGGTAATTAAAGTAAACAAGTCCTTTTTGCGTGACACGCTATAAGGGTGCAATATCATTTTCGCATATAGATTCTCATTACTAAAAGCCAGCAATGACACGATAATAGTTATCGCGAATATGAACGACGCCACCGGCGTGTAGGTTATATAATCCATTTATTTTAAATCGAGTTGGGTGTTTCTCATTAAGCGGCCCACCGGGTAGCGAAGATATGTTTTTTCGAAGTAAGGCGAATGGCGATAGACAAAATTTAACTGTGCCTCGGCACTTTTAGCCATTGCCGGGTTCTTTGCTTTTTCATCATCCAGTTTTTTACGCAGGCCGGGGTCTTTTTTAAGCAGAGCGGCAGCCACATCTTCAAAAACATACGGCGAATAATATTCCTTCTCGGCCAGTACCGAATCAAAAAAGTTCCACGCGAAATAAGAATCAATGCCTTGTGGCTCCAGCGTTTCAACAATAAAGCGGTTAAGTGCCTGGTTGGTGTAAACCACGTAATCGCCGGCGTAGAATTTAGCTTGCCCGTTGTACCAGCCTATTTTAACATTACTATGCAAATAATGGCCCTCATAAGGCTTGGTAACCGTTTTGTAGTCAGATATATAATACGTTTGCATAAAAATGGAAGTATCATGCGCCAGGCGTTGCATAACCACATTGTTTAATTTATAAAGATCTATGATCTTGCCCCAGGCCTGCGGAATAATGTAGGCGATAGGTTTATCGGCAGTGACTTCCGGCAAGTAGTTATCATAGTATTTAATGGTCTTGGTAAAAGGTTTGCTGCGGTCATAATACAAACGCGGCAAGCCGCTCACCTCGCTGGGTTTATAACCAGCGGTAAAGCCTTTAAAGCTTAGTGTGTCGTAGTGAAGCGTATCTAACTGCCAGTTCAAAGCAAAAGTTTTTTGATTTTTCACCTGCTCATCTGCTTTGGCTTTTAGCTCGCCGATCAATTTGGCATCGCGTTCATTAATGTCCACAAGGGCTTGCATAAAATCATAAGTGGCATACACCCGCTTGTCAAATGGCTTTAGCATATGGGTTTCAGTAATGTAGCTGATGATGTTGTGTTGCGATGTATAACCCGTGGCAAAACGCGGCGTCTCTAAGAAACTTACAATACCCGAGTCGGGGATGTTCTCTTCACTCTCCACATAAGGGGTCATTTCAAACCCGCTTTTTTTCATCCGCTTATATAACTCGGGCGACAACGTCTTTGAAGTATATTCGGCAAGGATAGGGTTTTGCTTATCCTTTTGTGTTTCAATCAGCGTCATTACGTACTGGTAATCGGCGCCATCGCTGGTATGGTTATCCAGGAAGATCTCGGGCTGCCAGGTATTAATGATCTCTTCTAACGCCAATGTGTTGCGGCTATCCGCTTTAATAAAATCACGGTTCAGGTCTAAATTGCGCGAGTTGCCCCTGAAGCCATAAGCGCTTGGCCCGTTTTGATTAATACGGCTAAGGCCCCGGTTTAAACTGCCATCAATATTATAAAGCGCGACAATGCAGATCACCACATTTTTTGGCAGCGTGTTCTTTTTAAGCAGGTCGCGGGCAAACATCATGTTGGCGTCAATACCTTCAGGCTCGCCGGGATGGATGCCGTTGTTGATAAGCAGTACCCGCTTATTTTGTTTCTTGATCAATGCCGGGTCAAAAACCTTATCGCGCGATAAAACCACCAGGGTTAAGGGCTTGCCAATATCCGTCATCCCGTAATTGATCAGCTTCATCTGCGGATTTGCTTTGGCCAGTTTGGTATAATAACTGATCACCTCGGGATAGGTGGCAGTATAATTTTTATCCTTACTTAGCTCGAACGGGGTTAATTGGGCCGTGGCAGCAACAACGGTTAAACACGCAAACAGCGTCAGTATACATGTCTTCATGAATTATCTTTGAAAAAGATGATGTCCTGTTAAGATATAAAATTATTCGCTTAAGCCGGTTATTTCGGCCTGTGTTTTTTTAGGCAGGCTTTTAACAACAAGGTCGTAAGAGTGGTCGACCATTTCAAGCAATTGTTTATGTGTTAAAGAGCCGTTCATAAAAACGGTGTTCCACATTTTTTTGTTCATGTGGTAGCCCGGTTGTACTTCGGTATAGCGTTCACGCAGTTCAACAGCCAGTTCAGGGTCGCATTTTACATTGAAGCGGTCGCCTTCCTGCAGGCCGGTAATTAAGAAGATCTTGCCGCCTGCCTTAAACACTAACGTGTCCTCGCCAAAAGGGAACCCTTCGGTAGCACCCGGTTTTTCCAGGCAATGGTCGCGTAATTCTTCTATGTTCAACTTTTAATTTATCCGTTTGATGTACGACGTCGGGTTGCCGAAGTTATACTTTACACCAATAAAAATTTGCCGGTATTGATCGGGCGAGTCATTTCTGAATTTGCTCGGCGGATCAGCATAACCATCCAAACCCTCGCCAAAAGTATAGTTATGAATATAACCGATCTGGATGCCAAGATATGGTTCGGCCCATTCGTTATAGATCTTAAACTCATACCCAATACGGAGGGGGACGATCATATTTAAACTGCTGTTTTTCCCGGGAAAAGTATAAGCGCCTACAGGGTATCCGGTAGGTAATAAATTTGTACGTTGTACAAACGCCATATTATTATTAATAACACCAACCCCGGTGCCAAGGTAAAAGTCTTTTATGGCATCTAAAAAATCGCTGCGGCTGTAATCAATTATTTCGCCAAGCGCAAAATCAACATGTAAGACAACTGCTTTATAATGGTTATCGTATTGCCGCCTGTTTGGATCGGTAACGATACTGCCGCCCGAAAGGCCGCCAACCTGTAGTTCAAGGCCTAATGAAGTGTATGGCGACGCGTTAAAATAGCCGGTTGCGTTAATGCTGATGCCGTTGTTTGCTTTCTTCAGATCATCATAAGGCGTGTTATAACTGGCAAAAAATCCAACGCCGTAAGGAGTGTAGTTATAACTATCCTGGGCCCTTAATATCAGCCCCGAAAAAACTAAAATAAAAAATAGTATAGCCTTCCTCAAAACCAAATATTAATCAATCTTTATAGCGTTAAATTAGCTAATCAGGCACCAAGATAACAAATTCAAAGATATGAACTTTAATTCGATGATAGAATTTACTGTAAAAGAGCGCTTTTTGCGCTATGTGACTATAGATACGCAGTCAGATCCGGAGTCAAAAACTTATCCCTCAACCTCAAAACAAAAAGATTTAGGGGTGCTGCTGGTGAAAGAATTGTTGCAAATGGGCATAAATGACGCGCATTTAGACGAGTTTGGTTATGTGTATGCTACCATTCCCGGCAATACCGATAATCAGGACGTACCCGTAATTTGTTTTTGTTCGCACATGGACACCTCACCCGATTGCAGCGGCGAAGGCGTAAAACCAATGATCCATAAAAATTACCAGGGACAGGACCTTGTGTTGCCCGACGACCCATCGCAAATATTGCGGATGAGCGAGCATCCCGACCTGAAAAATCAAATCAATAACGATATTATTACTGCCAGCGGGACAACATTGCTGGGCGCCGACAACAAGGCCGGCGTGGCTGAAATTATGGATGCCTGCTACCAGCTGATCAACCATCTCGAAATTAAACATGGTACCATCAGGATATTGTTTACGCCCGACGAAGAAATTGGCCGCGGCGTTGATAAAGTGGATATTAAAAAGCTGGGTGCTTACGCCGGATATACTATCGACGGCGAAAGTGCAGGCAATATGGAAAACGAGACTTTTAGTGCAGATGGTGCCAAACTGATCATTAACGGGGTTAGCTCGCATCCGGGTTTTGCTAAAGATAAAATGGAGAGTGCCATAAAAATAGCTTCGATCATTGTAGCGATGTTGCCGTTTGAGTTATCGCCGGAGAATACGGATGGCATGGACGGCTTTATCCACCCGGTTAATATAAGCGGGCATGTTGAGCAAGCTACGGTTGATTTTATTATCCGTGATTTTGATGAGCAAAACCTTGCCCGGTATGCCAACGAGATCAGGAAAGCTACGGAAGAAGTTCTGGAAGATTTCCCCAACTCAAGTTATGAGTTGCAGGTAAAAGAACAATACCGCAATATGAAACAAGTGCTGGATGAGCACCCGCAAATTGTTGATTACGGGATGGAAGCCATCAGGCGTGCCGGGCTGGATGCCAAACTATGCAGCATCCGTGGCGGTACAGACGGCTCAAGATTGTCATTTATGGGCTTACCCTGCCCCAATATCTTCGCCGGCGAACACGCGTTTCACGGTAAGCAAGAATGGGTATCTGTACAGGATATGCAAAAGGCCGTTGAAACCATTTTGCATTTAAGCGCAATATGGGAAGAGAAGGCTTAAACAAAATGGAAAAAGTTGCCGTCCTAAACTTGTAGGACGGCAACCTAACTGATGCCTATTTCAAATTATTACACTTATTGCTTTCATACCAGTTTAGCCATCCGCTTTTATTTAGTTCGAATATTTTAAGATCAGAATAACCCACATTGCCCGCTTTGTCGGCCTTTATGGTTGATGGGGCATGCTCAGTAATAAACTTTAGAGCGCGATAAAACTTACTGTCACTTATAGTTATTGTATCCTTATTGGCGTGCTCTGTCACATATTTTTCTGCAATGGCTATTTTCTTAAAGAATCTGCGTTTGAAGCGCGCATTTTCTTTACATGGCTTGTCTTTCCTTGTTATAATGTACGATGAGCCGGTTGTTTCGTCGCGGTTACGCTTAACATACCCGCGAATGCTTACCTCGGCAAGCCTGTTAGGTTGCTCTTCCAGTTTTACGTCAGGCAAACTCTTGCCAGGGTTTATTTTAAATGATGTTGTCTTATAGCCAAGGTTAGAAACTAATATCAACGAGTCTTTATAAACCATAGCGCGATACCTGCCGTTAGTATCGGTTTTGGCAACACCCCGGCTTCCGCTATAAACAGTTGCGCCAAATATTGCTTTGCCGTAGTTATCGGTAACTCGCCCGCTTACAGACATTAATTCATTTTTTGATTTGCTGCCATTCCGGATATTAATGCCCGCAACTTTGCCCTGTAAAAGCTGTTCCACGTTTCCAACAGGATTATCCTGAACCTCTTTACCGGTAATAATGTATGTGGCCCCGTTAGCTGGTTCTTTTTTACGACTAACATAACCCCTTATAACGGTTTCAGACAAAGCCTTCCCATCGGTTATTAAATTAACGTCCAGATTTTTTTGACCCGGCTTTAATTTTACAGCCTGGCCGGAATATCCAATCTCATTAAACGAAAGCGTAGCGGTATCACTCACCGTAAGTTTGTATGATCCGTTTACGTCTGCCTGTATCAATCCTTTACCACCGGTACCAATTGTGGTTCCGGATAATGCTTCGCCGGTTTTAGCGTCTAATATTTTACCGGTTATAGTTATTGTTCCGGGCGCTGCTTTCGCAACCTGGTCCCTGTAATTATCAACAACCTGTGTTTTTTCTGCAATGTCGCGTGGTAGTTTTTTCATTGCCTCGCGGACGCTACCGCCTGTAAATTCTTTAGCGTTTAGTCGGGCTATTAAATTTTCATTGCCTTTTGCAGCTATTTTTCCGTTGCTGTCTACTTTAACACGCTGCATCTTTTTCAGGATGTCAACTACCGGTGCGGCTTTTTTAATGGGTTCGTTCTTCACAATATAAGCCGGCTTTTCAACGGTAATTTTGTTTGCGCCCTTCGATGTTGCAGCAGGGGCTACCGGTTCTGGCTGAGCTTTGTGTGTAACCGGCGGAATATTATTTGCGTATTGAAGCCGATGTTGTTTATGAGCAAAGAACCAGTAGCCTGCACCAATCATCAGCAATAAACAAGCGGCAACCGGCATAATGCGCCACAGTAATAGCTTATTACGTTGCTTTTCGGCAACGCGTTTGCGTAGTCTTGATTTAAGGTCAGAAAAGTTATCTGCAGAGAAGCTGCCCTCTTTTTCATAGCCATCAAGGGCATCTGTAAAGAAAGGATCATCCTGTGCTTCTCGTTCAATTTGGTGCATGGCCTTATTATCAAGCTTACCTTTAAGATACTTGTCAATTTTTTGTATGTTATTGTTCTTAGCGTTCACGGTTCTTCTCCACACAAATTTTTAAATTCCTTTTACCATTTTGGATATAGCTTTTAACCTCATTAAGCGTATAGCCCGTTTCTGCAACAATTTCTTTGTAGCATTTCTCTGCCAGGTAAAACAGCTGGATACTTATTTTTTGTGCCGATGGCAGCTTTTCTTTACAGCGCTCAAGCAATTGCATGTCGCCCTCCTGCTCATCATATAGATGCGTATCATCGGTAAATTCCATAAAATCGGGTAAAGTTTCCGTCGGCATTTTTTTATCAGACCGTAATTGCATCAAACAAAAATTACGGCTTAGCACATGCAGCCAGCTTTTAAAGTTCTTTATTTCATGCCGCCGCGCTTTATCTATTAGTTCTTCAAAAATCTGCATCACGGCATCCTTGCTTAACTCCTCATTGCCCAGGTATTTAAGGCATACACCATAAACCAGGTGCATGTATTTTTCATAAAACGATGCCAGGGTTTTTAAATCGCCGCTTTGCTTATACGCCAGCAATAGCCTTTCGTCGGCTAGGTCAATTATAGTGGCTTGGCTTTTTAAGAAGTTCATGCAGAGCTACAAAATAAATTTTTTAAATGATTTATGGAAATCATCAATAGGATGCATCATACCTGCAAAATCCATAAATCTTAAAAAAAATAAATATGAGAAATTATCTGATCATGCTTTTAGCCCTGGTAGCATTTACCGGCTTTACAGCGCCAACCGCAAAAACAAACGGAACAAACCTTATCCGTGGCTATAAATTAATAACCGTAAGTGGTAAAATTGTCGACGCTTCGTCGGGCGAAGCGCTGTTGGGCGCAACTGTTTCTGTAGCAGGCAAAGGAATAACCCAGGCTGATGTTAATGGCCAATATCAGGTAACGGTTAATGAAAAAGAAACGCTGACTTTTGCTTGCATAGGCTATCTCGATCAATCTATAAAACTTAAACCCGGGCAAACTACACTAAATGTAAGCTTGCTGGTTAATAAACAAACCTCATTAAATGAAGTGGTTGTACGTGGTTACGTAAAACGCAATCGTGATGAAACGACCGGCTCATCATACATCATCACCGGAAAAGAAGTAGCAAATAATCCTGTAGCTAACACAGAGCAGTTATTGCAGGGTAAGGTAGCCGGTTTGAACATTCAAAACGGCAGAAAATCTAAAATTAACGGCAAAGCATATTATGGCGGCAACGCCATCGAAGCAACAAAAAGATTACCTGCCGGCATTGTGGAAAAGGTGCAGATAGTTAATGGTTATGGCAATCAAACTACCATAACCCCGCAAGCTTTTAGACCAACGCCCGGTGACGAGTCTTACGACAAGATAGTTGAAAATCAATTTATCGACCCGCTATCTACGCCTTTGTCAACTTTAGCGGTTGATGTTGACGGGGCATCCTACGCCAATGTGCGCAGGTTTATCAATGCCGGCCAGTTGCCGCCCAAAGACGCGGTGCGCATTGAAGAAATGATCAATTACTTTAAATATAACCTACCTGAACCAACCAGCGGCGAACCGGTAGCAATTCAGACCGAACTTGCTGCCGCGCCCTGGAACCCGCAACACCAACTGGTAAGGATAGGCCTCAAAGCAAAAAATGTAAAAACGGATAAGTTGCCGCCCTCAAACCTTGTGTTTTTAATAGATGTGTCCGGGTCGATGGGAGAGCCTAATAAGCTGCCGCTGGTTAAAACTTCTATGAAAATGCTGGTTGACCAACTACGGGCCATTGATAACGTAGCTATTGTTGTTTATGCCGGCGATGTGGGCGTAAGATTGGCATCAACACCTGGCGATCAGAAAGAAAAGATCAAAGACGTTATTGATCAGTTAGGCGCAGGCGGCGGAACAGCAGGCGGAGCCGGTTTGATGATGGCGTACCAGGTAGCGCAGAAAAATTTTATTAAAAAGGGTAATAACCGTATCATCCTGTCAACCGATGGCGACTTTAATGTAGGCGCGTCAAGCGATAAGGATATGGAACAGCTTATTGAAGAGGAACGTAAAACAGGCGTAAGCCTGTCTATCCTGGGATTTGGAATGGGTAACTACAAAGACAGCAAAATGGAGCTGCTGGCTGATAAAGGGCATGGTAATTATGCTTACATAGATAACATTACCGAAGCTACAAAATCAATGGTGAGCGAATTTGGCGGCACTTTATTTACCATCGCCAAAGACGTAAAATTACAGGTTGAATTTAACCCGGCCAAAGTACAATCGTATCGCCTGTTGGGTTATGAGGACCGCCTGATGGCAAAAGAGGACTTTAATAACGATACCAAATTGGGCGGTGATATGGGCGTGGGGCATACCGTTACCGCTTTATACGAAATCATCCCTGCCGGGGTTAAAGATAGTTTCACGGCAAGTGTCGATCCGTTGAAATACCAGAAACCGGTTGCCGCTGTCCGTGGTAATAATTCGCCCGAGGTCATGACCATTAAATTCAGGTACAAACAGCCTGATTCTGATAAAAGTAAAATGGAATCTGTAACGGTAATTGATAACCCGCTTAATGCCGGCAAAACATCCGAAGATTTCAGGTTCGCGGCAGCGGTGGCCGAGTATGGCATGTTATTGCGCGATTCGCAGTTTAAACAAAACTCAAAGTTTGATCAGCTGATCACCATGGCCAAAAGCGCCAAAGGAAAAGACGAAGACGGCTACCGGGCCGAGTTTATCCGCCTTGCGGAAAGCACCAAAAACATGATGAAAACTGCTGATATGACCGCTGCCAAATAGGCGGATTTTGTGCGTTGCTTTCTGGCCGGACTGTTTTTCCACGGCCATTTTTTAGGTGTGCCCCGTTAGGGGTTATCCCTTTGTAGCACAAGACAAAAATTTAGAATTGCGCTGTAGGTGCAACCCATATTTGCGGATAAAATAAAATTATCAAGGGTTGCACCTAAATTCTACAAATAGGATAACCCCTAACGGGGGCATCGCATTGCAAAAAAGCTTTCAACTGGTCGAAGTTTGGCGACAGCGTAACTTCGACCTATCGTGTAGCAAGCGTTCTTATTGTGTGTAAACCCTGCAAGCAAGTTGAAAACTTTGCAGTATTTTAGGTCTGAGTTACATTTCGTTAACCTAAATTAATAACTGTAAAAAATAAAAACTATTACTAACTTAGACTTACCCTAAACCTAAGTCTACACATGAAAGCACCTGTCCGCCTGCCAATTAAACTTGGTTTGTTCTGTATTTTTTTATTGTTATTTTCCTTTATTCCCCGCGGGGATGAACCTATCGATAAACTGGTAACCACCCTGCAACACTGGACCGATTCGATCCCGCAGGAGAAAGTATACCTGCACATGGATAAACCCTATTATGCTTTGGGCGATACCATCTGGTTCAAAGGATATCTCACCATCGGCAGCAGGCACCAGTTGTCGGCATTGAGCGGGGCGGTGTACGTCGACCTGATCACGGATCAGGATTCGCTGGTTAGATCGTTAAAACTGCCGGTAACCTCTGGTATGGTGATAGGTGATTTTATTTTAGGCGATGAACTGAAAGAAGGCAGTTACCGCATCCGCGCCTATACGCAATGGATGCGTAACGCCGGGTCCGAATATTTCTTTGACCATACCTTTACAGTGGGCGATCTATTGAGCCATAACATCGTTACCAAAGCGGATTATGGGTATAAAGATGAAAACGGCAAGCCGGTGCTTACCGCCATGCTGAACTATACCGACGATTCGGGTAAACCCATAGCAGGCAGGAATGTGAGGTATACGCTGATGATCGGTAAAAGACCTGTTTGGTCGCAGAATGTAAAAACGGATGTCCATGGCAATGTCCCGGTCAGGATCATGAATGAAAAACATGCGGACCTGACCGGTTCATATATCCATACCAGTATCCACGGAACCGGCAAATACCCGGTAGTAAAAGATTTTCCGGTCAAGGCAGCTTTAATGCAAACCGATGTACAGTTCTTTCCCGAAAGCGGTAATTTATTAAACGGTATATCGTCAA
>JAQBOP010000224.1 GCA_028287975.1 Mucilaginibacter sp.
TCGGTATAACCCTGCATCCTGTCCTGTAATTGTATCAGTTCTACATCAGCAGTAATGAGGCCAATATTGCGGTAGCCCGAGTTGATCAGAAATTCGATAGCCTTATAAGAGCTATTGTAATTATCAACCAGTACATGCGGGATATCCAGGCCCGGGAAATAGCCGTCTATTAATACAACAGGCTTATCGTTAGTAACAAGATTCTGTACTTCTTTTTCAAGGCCCTTAAGCGGCGTAATAATATAACCGTCAACCTGCTGCCGCGACAACATCCTGATCACATCCTTGCCTTTTTGGATATTGTTGTTGGTACTGCAATAAATAACACCATATCCCTGCTTTTCGGCTTCTTCCTCGATCACCTTGGCCATAGCCCCAAAAAACGGGCCGCCAATAGTTTCAACCACAAAGCCGATAACTTTTGAGGTCCCGGTACGTAAACCCACCGCCATCCGGTTAGGTTCGTACCCATTCTCGCTGGCTATCGCTAATATTTTTTCTGAAATTTCTTTACTTATACGCCCTTTGCCGTTAAGCACAAACGACACTGTTGTTATAGATGTATTGGTAAGTTTTGCAATATCTTTTATCGATATCTTTTTTTTGATCATGACAATTGAACGCTGATAACTCAGGTATAGGTAAACGGCTTCGTTTTATAAATCAATCAATAAGCGAAGCCTGGCGATGCCTGCTTAAATTTTATTAATAACAGTTAAGTTTATGAAATAAAGGCCTGCAAGCCCTTTAAGTATAATTGGTCCCTGGGCTAAATATAATAAGGATTAACCGATTTACCACATTTTGTGATAATTTAAAATTGCTATCCGAGGCTTCTTTTACAACTTATAACCGACCGGTGAACTTATTATCATATTTTATATTTATAAAATATTTTGGCAGGCGCCGTTCCGTTTGTACATTTGCTATAAGGCGTGTTATATATTTTATTACCCAATACAGCCCATAACCAATTTTAATACTTCAATTATGGATCTTTCATTTATTTTAAATGAACTGGGCGAAGACAGGGAAAACTATTTCAATGCCGTTGCGCCCCCTGTTATGCAAACCACAAACTTCGCTTTCAATACTGTAAGTGAGCTTAGGGATGCCATGGCCGACGAGTTTGACACCAACATTTATTCGAGGGGCCAAAACCCAACGGTTAATATTTTAAGGAAAAAGCTTGCAGCGCTTGATGGCGCTGAGGATGCCCTGCTATTTAACAGCGGCGTTGGGGCTATTAGTATCGCGGTACTTTCACTGTTAAAGGCCGGTGACCATGCCATTAGCGTAAAGTCGCCTTATAGCTGGACCAATAAGTTATTCGACAAGATCTTACCTAAATTTGGCATCACTACATCATTTGTTGATGGGACAGATCCTGAAAATTTTGAACGGGCTGTATTAAAAGAGACACGACTGATATTTTTAGAAAGCCCCAGTACCTTTAATTACCAGTTGCAGGATATTAAAAAGATAGCCGCCTTTGCACACTCGCGTGGCATTGTTACTATTATTGATAATAGTTATTGTACTCCCCTGTTTCAGCAGCCTATAAAAATGGGGATAGACCTGGTGGCGCAATCAGCTACAAAATATATTGGCGGCCACTCTGACGTGGTTGGGGGCGTTTTAACCGGCAGCCGGACAATGATAAAACGCATCTTCGAGAATGAGTTTATGAACATGGGCACCATGCTATCGCCAAACTCGGCCTGGCTTTTATTAAGAGGGTTAAGAACATTGCCTTTACGCTTAAACCGCAGCTTTGAAAGCGCGAAGCTGCTTACCGCTTGGCTAAGCAAACATGAGGCCATTGAAAAAGTGATATGGCCCTTTAGCCCTGATTTTGAACAAGCAGCGCTTGCCGCCGAACAAATGCAAGGTTGCGGCGGCTTATTCAGCTTTATACTAAAAGATTCTTCTTTTGAAAAAATTGAAAACTTTTGCAATAACCTGCAGCATTTACTGATAGCGGTATCATGGGGAGGTCACGAAAGTTTGGTGATCCCGGCAATAGCATCGATGAAAAAAGAAGATTATCGCACCGATAACAAACAACACCAGTTGATCAGGCTATATGTAGGCCTGGAAGAGCCTGATTATTTAATAGCCGACCTGAATAAGTCTTTAGCTAAGATCTCCCTGGTTACAGTGCCTTTAAACGGCGTTAACTGACGAAATAATTTTAGCAGTGATTTAATTATTTATGAGAAATAAAATAATAATACTAATAATCTTATTGGGAGTTTTCTCTATGTGTAAATCAAATCTTGATCCTGTTAAGGTAGATTTGATCGCTAATTTTTTAAAAGATGTTAAAGATCCAAAAACTAGCTTTAACACGGTTATAGATAAACATTTGTGCGTCGGTTCGGCAAAAGATCGTAAAGCTAGCCGGGAAGCGTTGATTATGCTATTAACTCCATTTAGAGCGCGGCTTAAAAACAATTCGGATAATTTTAGAAATTCTATTGATACATATAGCAGTTTGCCTAATAGCGAAAAGAATATAAATATGGACTCAAATACTGAAAACAATACTTATTGTTTTAAAGACAACAAGGGGAATAAGACTTTTATATTAATAGAAAATGGCAAAATTGCATCTTTTACAGTTTTGAGAAAAGGTATTCGAGGGGTATTTTTAGTGTTTTGTGGCTAGTTAATAGGGGATTTTTACTTCCGCAGGGTCCCCCTTGGGGACTAAAATGAACCCATACGACACCGACTATATTGGTTTTATTTGATAGGATATTAATTATATTTAACCCAACCGAATATAAAGCCTTATGAAACCAAACCTAATAATACCTACGCTGGTATGCATCCTTATTTCAACGACCATCTTCGCACAGTCAAAAAAGAAAACATCGGGTACAAACAATAGCTATCTCGGTACCTGGAAACTTGTCTCAGACAAGGTTACGTATCCAAACGGTCAAGTGTTTGTAGGAGACAGCAGTACTATAATCCAACGTAAAATAATCACGCCCACTTCATTCGTCATCATTATAGAAAAGAAGATACCAGACTATAATAACAACAAATTAGCCACATCGGTTGCAGGAGGGCGTTTTGTAATTGACAAAGGGAACTACCGGGAGTTTACGCAGTATGCATCCTGGAAAGGATTTGAAGTATTGAAGATCAATGGTAAACTATCTGTTGAAAATGGTAAACTTCATTTAGTAGCCAACGGTAATAATTATGTCGGGTTTGCAGAAACTACAATATTTGACGAATGGTATATCAGAGAAGAATAGAGATTTACTGTCCGCAACATCACTTCAATTTTTCCGCGAAATAATACTTGGCTTAGACGCGTCCTCACTGGTTGAGTTTGCAACTTCGACCTAAAATATATTTAGTCAACGCAGGTTCCCCGATGAATTTAAGTTAACCCACAAAATCTTTCGGTTAAAAATAACGGTTAAAACAAGTGGTACATAGCATCTCAATACCACCAAACGTTCCGATGGAACGTAAAATGGATGTTTGATCTTCATTTCTACCAACGAGGCGTACCTATGTACGCTAAAAAGCACTTTTTTCGTCCCGTCAGGACGTCTGGTCGGTAGGAAATAGCACACCATTTAGTCTCGTTCCATAGGAACGATTGGTCAATTCGACATTTTGCAAGCCGGGGAATTTTATGGGTTAACTTAAACCGATGAAAGACCCTGTGTGGACCAAAAAAATAAGTAGCATTTAGTGTAGCACATTGACACTACATCACGTATTATAAAAAAAACGAATCATGAAAACGACTATCTTATTTTTAGCTACTATCTGCATCCTGGCTGGTTGCAAAAAAACAGCAACACCGCCCGGCGGCATTATTGGCAAATGGGAGCTGCGTAAAAGTTACGGGGGATTTGCCTATCATGATTCGACATTCTTAGCTGGCAATGGAACGATATACCAGTTTAACCCGGATAGTAGCTACCGGTTTTATATTAAAAATAAGCTAACCAAACAGGGCACCTTCCACACGCGCACCGTTCACCAGGATGTATCCGGTATTTCAGACCATCAGATCCTGTTTAGCGATGGTACCGGGCAGCCTTTCGACCTGCAGGAAGCCGGCTTACGCTTGGCACCACGGTTACCGATGGTATCGCTATGGACTATCAAAAAATGTTCTAGCCTTAAAATAAATGTTCCTGTAAATTATTTTATTGCAGAATAATATTAATACGCAAATGGTATTCCATACCATAATTTCAACGATTAAATATAGAGCTCTCTCTTTGTCTATCATTGTGCTGTATATCTTTTCAAACAAATATTAAATGTAACCAACACCAAACCGCAAAAAGGTCTCCGGTTATAAATTCTCAGGCATGGTTTATGCAAGACACTCGTTACATCAATCAATTTAAAGAGAGTTCTATCATGACAACAAAAACAAAAAAACCGGTAAAAAAATGGTCGGCCGATGTGACTGAGCACAGCGATGCCATGGACCTTGAACAGGATATATTTAAATCGGATGATCCGGATAAAATAGCGAAATCTGTAAAGCATTCTGCCGAGAACAGTGACCGACGCAAATCGTCGCCCTATCAAAGCGCGATGTCTATGCTTACCTTTTATGAGAACAGGGCAGGCAAAAATCTGAGCGCCAAAGAAAAAGAAACTTTGGAAAAAGCCAAAGACAAGCTGCGCGAACTGTTTGGTAAAGACGAGAAAAAAGACTGAGCTCCCGGGCATGGTATTGGTATTTACTGAAACTCCAATACCATGCCCGGTTCTGACTTATCGCCTTTGGTTGCCGCGGCCAATCCTACCCTGTCTATGATCGTTCCCGGTATGGTTATTATGTTTCCCTTGCGTGTAATTTGACGAGATATATCAACTGGTGTATTTCCGGCAAGGTCCTGCGCTAAAACTTTGGTGAAGTGTGCAGGCCGCGCTACTTCGATAGTCAGGTTGTTGTAATGCCCGAATATACCGAAGGGTTTATCCAGCCTGTCCGCCTTTAAAGTTACATCCGCGCGTGGTGTAAGGTATTCGCGGCCAATGGTGCGGCCGATTGATGCGATAGCGATCGCGCCGTTTGGATATCTTGATGCCAGAATATAAGGATTTATGGTATCGCCTTTTTGCAGGACGATGATTGGCTTTTCAAGTCCCCGGGTAATAACCGCAGGTGCCCGCCATGCGTTTTTATATCCTTCGGGACGGCTCATCCATGTTTCATGATCTTTCATCAGCCAGTAATCATGCAGCATTGCGGTATCTACAAAAACAGATGTTTTATTAATGCCGAACGGCAAGGCTATCCTGTGCCACATTACGCAACGGGTCACTTCGTCAAGCCTGCTTTTCAGATCCCTGCCTATGGGTGGGAACACATGGTCCTGCGCGCCATTAGGCAGCTTACCGTTAAATTCATGCCGCATAATACCTATCGAGCAGCCCAGGCCCGCGGCGATATAAGGTTCGTCCTCGCAATTAATAATACTGACAGCCTGCCCTTCAGGCAAAGCGGTTAATAGCTTACCCACACGGTCAATAGTATGCGGCACTGCTATAATATTTTCAACATCATAAGTACGGTATGTTGCAGCAGATGAAAGCACAGCCGGCGTCATGGATTGTTCAATAGTCAAATTCGGCGCAAATTGTTGTCCTAATTTGGTTAATGACGCCCGCCACTTCGCGTTTTTTTCCTGCTCGCCCCAATCTACCTTCCAATAGGTAATCCCGGCTTTGTTCATCCAGTTAAAGCGTTCTGTCCAGTAAGCCGCATCATCGTTGGTTTTATAACGAGGGGCTTGTTGCGCGCAGATCCAAAGGCCCAGCCCTTTCCAGCCTAATTGTTTTGTTTTGCCAGACAATGCATCCAGCTTTTGCTCAGGCGACATCCCTTTTACCGATGGAAAACGTTCATCGTCAATAATTAAACTTCCGTAGTAATTTTTATCACCATTCAGCGGGGTTTCCCAGTCATCATCCAATACCAAAAAAAGATCGCGGTGCAGTTTAGTAAACATGTTTGCCCATCCCTCACGCGCACCGTTGCCGAAAATATTATTCTCGGTCATGGCCTGCCTTGTTGCCACCGACGAACTGTAGTTAACTACATAGCCCTGCACATTCCAGGTGCAAAAATAATCGGGCGCTGCCGAGGGTTTATCCGGCACCAGCGAAGCCTTCTTTTTCTGGCTATAGCACGATAATGCCAAAAAGCATATCAATCCTGATAATAGTAATTTACTGTTCATTATAGTTTGCCTTGGCGGGCCGGTTGATTTGTTTACTGCGATATTAGGATTTTATACGATTAAAAAAGAATACGCTGTTCAAAAAAATCAACCTATAATTAATCGCGTAAGTTATTGTAAAAGAGAATTTTATTATTAAATTTGATTAACCTGTTATTCCTAATGACATGATTAAACCTTATTTTACACTTACGTGGATCGGCTTTTCTTTATTTCTGATAAAGCAAATTATCCTGCAAGGTAAAACCCTCCTTCTTCAAATTGTTGTAACCAATCTCAGGCGCTTAAAGCAAGATACCCTTAACCAAAATATACTTAACCTAAGTTTTACAATTAATTAGTGCAATTATGGAAAATACCGACAAAACGCTCAAGATAGTTTTAATTACCATACTCGTAGTTACGGTTATTAACATCGTTATCACGCTTTTTCAAAAAAGCCAGTTAGGCGAGATCAAGAACAACATCACGCTGTCGCAAAACAACATCCAGGACGCGCTTAACAACTTAAAAAGTGCCCGCGACTCGATAAACGCGATGCAAAAAGATATCCAGGATTTTAAAGAGAATATCGACAAGATCCAAACCAACGTAGAGGTAATGAACGTGAAAAAAGAAATTGACGAAGCTAAAGCGCAGGGGCAGGTAAACAGCAAAGTAAAAACGCTGACCCAAAAAAGAGATTCGTTGCTTAAAGAAATGGAACAATTAAACGCTAATTAAACCGCTTATGAAAACCTTAAAACTAACAATAACAGCTGCTTTGCTTTTATTGATAAGCACACACTGTATGGCCCAAAAAACCATTGAGTTTAATGACAGCTCGAACGAAAAGATCAATCGTTTTTTTAATGGGCAACTATTGCTCATTAAGGTTGATACGGCTATTGTATTAAATAAATTGACCTATTCAAAATTTCAGTCGTACCCCAAACAGGTAAAGAGCCTTACGGACCAGTACATGTCCATTATTCAAACCAAGGATAGCTTAAACACGGTAAAAGAAGGTTATTACCAGCAATTAAAAACCAAGTACGATTCGTTGTACACTGCAAGCAAATCCATGGCTGATCAATCAAGCAGTAAGTTAAATAATATAGATACCAGCTTGGGCAAATCGACCACAGACCTGACCACCGCCCAGGAAGAATTGAAAAAAGCGCAGGACCTGCTGGCCAAAGAGCAACGCGACCGGAATTCGAAAGCGCTTAAATTTGGTTTGGGTGGCGTGGTGATAGGCGCGGTAATTGCGTTGATCATAGCACATTAAGAATGGTTTTGCACGATCCTGTTAAAACAATATTAACCCGCATAAATCTATCCGTTTAAAAAGAATAGAGATTATACAACCTATAATTGTATTTTTAAAACGTTTATTTATTGCTGCTTATGATGGATTGGTTAAAACGTAACGGGATACATTTTGCTGTCGCGGGGATATTTTTTGTATTGTGCTTTTTCTATTTTTCGCCCTCCTTCCAGGGCAAAACATTAGGGCAGGGAGATACCCTGGGCGCACAGTCGACCACAAAAGAGATTATGGATTACCGCGCCCGCGATACCACCATTTTATGGACCAACCAGATCTTTGGCGGCATGCCCGCATACCAGTTATGGGCGCCTTACAAGGCCAATATCGCTACACATATTGTCACTGCAATCAGTTATGGGATACCCAGCCCGGTAGGTTTAGTATTAGTGCTGTTACTCGGTTGTTACCTTTTGTTTAATGTATTAAAGCTAAGCCCGTGGCTGGCAGCGGCCGGTGCGGTGGCTTTTACCTTTACATCATACCATATGATCTTGCTGTCGGCAGGGCATGGCGAACAGGCTTTTGCCATCGCTTTTTTCGCGCCGATATTGGCCAGTATCCTGTTAACATTAAGGGGGAGGTATTTGCTGGGCGGATCATTAATGGCGCTGTTCCTGGCTATCGAGATCAAGGTCAACCATCTGCAAATGACTTATTATTTAATGATGGTTATTTTAATTTTAGTCGGTATTGAACTGTACCATGCCATCAAAAATAAAACCTTAGCGCATTTCTTTAAATCACTGTGTTATTTGGCGGTGGCATCATTGCTGGCCTTCGCGGTAAACGCGTCAAGTCTATGGAGCACCTACGAATACGGTAAGGACAGTTACAGGGGCAAATCAAACCTGACCAATAATGCCAAAGAACCGCAAGACGGATTGGACAGGGATTATATTTACCAATACAGCCAGGGCGTTGCAGAATGCCTTACCTTTTTAGTACCCAACGCTTCGGGCGGAGCCTCGGGGCCCGAGTTGTTTGATGAAAATTCTGAAATGGTTAAAGTCTTTACGGACAAAGGCCAGCCGGCAGAACAGGCTTTAAACATTGTGCAGCAAATAGCAACCAAGCCGGGTATGGAAGGCCTATCATTATACTGGGGCGAAAAGCGGCCCCATACAAACGGGCCGTATTATTTTGGTGCAGGTATTTGCCTGCTGTTTGTATTTGGCCTGCTTATAGTTAAAGACCGGCTAAAATGGTGGCTACTGGGCACTGTAGTATTAACCATGTTGCTGTCGTTTGGCGGCAACTGGCCCTATTTGTCTGATATATTTTTAAAGTACTTCCCGTTATATAATAAATTCCGCACGGTCGATTCTATTTTGGCTGTCGCCGGGTTATGTGTGCCGGTATTGGCTTTTTTAGCCGTTCAGGAAGTTATCGCTACCGCGGATAAAAAGCCCCTGGTAAAAAAACTATTGCTGTCGTTATATATTACAGGCGGGCTTACGTTGATACTGATCATTTTACCTGAACTGTTTTTAAGCTTTAGGCCCAGCGACCAGTCAAGCAGCGTAGCCAACTTAACCCAGGCCCTGCGGGGCGACTCGGCCACCGCCAACGCGCTTGCCAATGCCGTAGTGAAAGACAGGATCAATCTTGAACGCGCCGACGCTATCCGGTCGCTGGTGTTTGTATTGCTGACGTTTGGTATCGTATGGCTGTTTATCAAACAGAAACTAAATGTTACTACGTTGTCGCTTATGCTGTTCGCGGTGATATTGGTTGATTTTTGGCAGGTTGATAAGCGTTATTTGAAAGATTCGGACTTTACCGAGAAGCAAGACGTAGTAGGTGTACCGCAAAGACCTGTTGACGCCGAGATAGCCAAGGATGCCGATCCCGATTTCAGGGTGTTTGATGCAACTGCGAGTATAAAGCAAGATGTGCAGAATCCTTTTTTCCATAAAACATTGGGCGGGTATTCTGCCGCGCGCATGAAACGGTATGATGAGTTGATTGACAATCAATTTAATGGAAGGGCAAACCCGGCCGTATTAAATATGCTGAACACAAAATATATCATTGCCCCCGATTCAAATAGACAGGGGCAAATGCTTTATCCAAACCCTGCCGCGTGCGGCAATGCCTGGTTTATTAAAAATATAAAATATGTGGCCAATGCCGATGAAGAAATGCAGACACTTATCAGCTTCACGCCTAAAGATGAAGCGATAGCGGATAAACAGTACCAAACTATAATAGGCAATGAACCAATAGTGCCTGATAGCAGCGCGACAATTAAACTGGTGAACTATAATCCTGACCACATGGTTTACAGTTCATCTTCAAAAGTTGCGGGTGTGGCTGTTTTCTCAGAGATCTACTACAATAAAGGCTGGAAGCTATTTATTGATGGTGCAGAGAAGCCTTATTTCAGGGCTGATTACCTGTTAAGAGCGGCACCCATCCCGTCAGGGCAACATAAGGTAGAATTTATATTCCACCCGGCATCCTATTATGTCGGCGAGGAAATTTCTACGGCCGGTTCTATACTATTGGTATTACTTTTGGGCGGTGCGTTATTTGGGGATAAGATCCGTAAATACATCCCAAACAAGGCGTTGAAAAGTTAGCAGCTACAAAGAATACCTATTATAAAAAATCTCACTATGAAATTATCAAACAACAAGATCCTGATCACCGGCGGCGCTACCGGCATCGGCCTGGGCCTTACCGAAAGGTTTATCCACGAAAACAACACAGTTATTATTTGCGGCAGGCGTGAAGCGGCATTAAACGAAGTATCCGAAAAGTTTCCTGGTGTGATCACCAAAGTTTGTGACATCGCAAACGAGGCTGAGCGCGTTGAACTTTATAACTGGATCGCGGCGGCTCACCCCGATCTGAATGTGCTGGTTAATAACGCAGGCGTCCAAAACTGGATGAACATTGCGGACGGCGATTTTTATGAAAAAGCCAGTAACGAGATCACCATTAACGTTACAGCACCTCTCCATTTAACGCAGCTGTTTTTAAAACTAAAGTCGTTAACTACTATTATGAACGTTACATCGGGTTTGGCCTTTGTGCCGTTCTCAAAAATCCCGGTGTATTGCGGCACAAAAGCATTTTTACGGTCGTTCACCCTTTCTTTAAGGCACCAGTTGAAAGACACCCATACCGAGGTAATTGAAATTATCCCCCCGGCATTAAACACAGATCTTGGCGCAAAAGGACTTCATGATGCACACCCTCCCGTAAGTGATTTTATAGCATCCATTTTTAAACAACTACAGGAAGGTAAAACTGAATTGACTTTCGGCACCAGCGAATCAAGGGCAGAAGCAAATAATGAAACTATTGCGGAATATTTTAACAGGCTGAATCCGTAGGTTCAATTCTTTTGGCAACATAAACGGGACGATAAAGCACATGCTTTATCGTCCCGTTTATGTTAATGTTAATCAATATAAAACTCAGGACTGGATAAAAGCTAACAAGTCTTTATTGATA
>JAQBOP010000290.1 GCA_028287975.1 Mucilaginibacter sp.
CTTTTTGATAATAGCCTGACTTAATAAGTTATATAATTCCTGTAACCGGGGATCGTCATGCAGCATTTGCAGGTGCGCGGCCATTGTAATTTGGTCGTTGCGCGCGGCCGGGCCGGTTTGAATATCCTGCGGAAGATGATCCTGAACTTTTTGAGCGGTCTCCAGTATCAACGGGCGCAGCATCTCAAAATCCATGTTTTGTTTTTCCAGAAGCTGCTGTGCGGCGCCATATAAGTAATTGGGAAAGTTACATGCGAAGACCGCCGCCAGGTGAAGCACCCCGCGCTGATCAGAATTTACCCGGTAAACCCGTTCGCTGATGGTTCGGGCCAGCTGCTCTAGTAAAAGCGTAATGTCATTGCCGGCCCCTTCAACGCAAAGCGGCACGGTGTTAAAATCTACTTCCCTGATCTTGCTTAAGGTTTGCAGCGGGTATAAAACACCCGCTTTCGGATTAAATTTCAACAAGGTTTCCAGGTCAACGGCACCGGCAGTATGTACGGTCAACTTTTGATATTTAGCCAATGTTTGCGCCGTTGGAATAATCGCGTCGTCTTTTACCGATATAATGAACAGGTCGGTTTCTGGGTTAACCTGGTCTAAATTATCAATAGCCTCCGCGCCGATATGGTATGCCAGCAACGCGGCATTTTGCCCGTTCGGGCTATAAACCTGTACTATTTGATGCCCTGCATTTTTAAGCGCCGCCCCAAGGTGCGTTGCCACATTACCCGAGCCTATTATCGTAATCCGCATGTTTTATGTATACTTTCTACAGTAAGCTAATTTTGCCGTTTGGTTCCAGATGATTGGCAGACAAAGTGAACACGAAGATACTTTCGTTTTTAGAAAAGCAATGAATTTTCTTCGCCGGCTAAAAATTTCGTTGTGGACAAGTCACCTTATACCTGTTATTGAGTAATAAGCTGATGACGATCTCGTGGGTTCCGTTACTCACTGTATTTAAAGCTGAGGTGGTAATATCGTACGAATAGCCGACATTTATAAACGAGCTGATGTTGATGCCTGCCAATACGCCAAATGAATCGTCCCTGCGGTATGATCCGCCTACCCAAAACCTATCCTTAAATGAAAACTTTGCATTGATATCATAGGTAATAGGCAGCGGCTTGATGACTTTAACCAAAAACGACGGTAAAAGCGTTACATCATCAGACATAAAAACCTTAAATCCGCCCGTAAAAAAGTATTGCGGAACGGTTTTGCTTTGATTATAGGCACTATTATTACTAAAGTACAAGGTTTGCGGCAGTACCTGCTGTACGGAGGCCCCCAAATAATATTCGGCAGAGTATAACCATGCACCCACACCCAGATCAGGTTTCCACTGGCTGTTATTCCCGTTGGCTATAGCCGGGTCAAATGGATTTTCGAGCGTGATCAGCGAGGTGTTTAAACTCACATGGCTTACCCCTGCGGAAACACCGACGGCTAAGTTTAAACGCGGCGCCAATCCAAGATGATAAGCATAGGTTGCATCGATATTGGTTTGTGTTATTGGGCCCGCCTGGTCGGTCACCAGCATAAAGCCAATACCATGATGGGGCTCGGCAGCCATATAACCCTGTGTATATAATCTGCTATTGGGATTATCTCCCCCACTGGCGGCGGAGGTGGCGTCGCCTTCTATGAAATTCTTTCCAAGCGGCGCGTTAACGGTTAGGTAACTTGTAACCGGGGCCCCCTGCAAACCGGTCCATTGGCTGCGGTATCCCGCCTTAACGTCAGTATAATTCTCGATCCCGCCTACAGCCGGATTTAACAGGTAATTATTAAAAACATATTGGGTATATTGAGGCCGCTGCTGCGCGAAGGAGCACTGGATAACCGCAAAAAAAACAATTAATAAAAGTAAAATTCTCTTCATCGCTATCTGATAATAGTTATCATGCCTGATAAAATTTTGATGCCATTTTTAAGGTCTATAACATAATAATAGGCGCCAACCGGCAATTTCGCACCTCCGTGTTTTCCATCCCACGGCACCCCGTAACCGGTGGACGAATATACCTTTTCTCCGTATCGGTTGTATACGTCAACCGTACAATTAGTGAATGTATTAAGATTTTTAATACCCCTGTATTATTTATGCCGTCGCCATTGGTCTAAACGTATTTGGCACAACAATGTTATAGGTAAAATTGTTGGAGGGGTATAAGTTGATTTAATATCAAAACGTTCTTTTAACCTGGATGCCATTAAAAATGGCCTCATCCTTTAGCGGTTTAAAGCTAACGTCTATTCCTTTCCCGCCAGTAACATCAATAGTGTATCGTACAGAAAATGCCCTTTCTATCTGAAGGTAATTGCTGTTTCCTAAGCCTTCAAACACTTTTTGGCCGTTTATAAAAACATCAAAGCTCCGGTTCGCGGCTACTTCCTATTGCGTTGAATAACCGAGCTAGTACACCAAAGCTTCACTCTCTTTGGTTGAAAGCAATTCCGCGAAAAGCAGGGTTACCTGGTATTTACCGTCGGGCACATCCAGTTTAAAATCGGCCAGCCCGACCCGCTGTGTTGCATAGATAGGGTCATATTCAGTACCGAGGATGTTTTTGTTTGTCCCGGCTTTTTGAAGATTGTTGTTTTTCATACTAAAAACATGGCCGCCAATATAACCCCAGCTTCCGGGCGTATAAGGCTTTTCTGGAAGCCAAACCTGCCGCAGCTTATCGTCGCTGTAAAAACGGGTATCGCCAAGGCTGACATTGAGTTCTTGAAAAGACAAATTTTTATCCTTCAACAATTGGGGCTGCAATTGAAAATTGATGTTCGCAAAATCTTCATAGCTTATTCCTGCTTCGGTCGACGAGGCTCTCAACGCGTTAACCCCGTTCTTAAAAGCAACACTGAACATGGCAACTTTATCCTTAACAGGTTGTGTACTTAATAATCGCCCGTTTAGCCATAAACTAACTTCGGGCAGGTTACTGTATATCTCTACCGGCTGTATACATTCCGTCTGATCGTTAGCTATTCCGCCCCTGAGCGTCCAGTTACGCGAGCCGATCTTAACAAATGGTTTCTTCAAAAGATTGGCCTGGTAATAATAATACACATCTTTTGGAACCCGTTCGTCTGTGGCAACGCCTTTGGTATTGGTATGCGGGGCAGCATCGATGCGCGCTTCGGAGTTAAAATCAACCAGGCACCACATTGCCCCGCCGGCTACATATGGCCTGTCCATAATGTCCTTTAAATATCTTTTATGATAGATGGTTTGGTATTCAATTGTTTTATCAAACCGTTCGGGCTGAAGACTATGCAGCCGGGTATCGCCGTCGGCTCCGTACTCAGTTACGATCA
>JAQBOP010000331.1 GCA_028287975.1 Mucilaginibacter sp.
TTTAAGTAAATCGATTGTAGAACGAACTAGTTCAGGATCAAGTGTTAATATTTCGCTAGTTTTTGTCGTTTGCTTTAATATTGCAGATAGACATTGTAATAAGATCTTGTCTTTTGTATTCCCGAAATTTTTGTTTTCCAAGGATTCATAAATTTCAGCAAATTTTTCTTTTAAGTGAAAATCTTCCATCCATGTCCACGCAATCATCAAATCAAGTGTGGATAATGGTGTTCCAGTGTTATTAATTCTTTCGAATATTATGCCAACTTCGCCTTTTGTTCTTTTTTTTATGGTAACCATTGGCACGTCATAATCTTGAAAAAGTGCTTGCAATCTTACCGCTTCTTTTGTTTCTTCCGAATCAAATTTATAGTCCTGTAGATGTGTGTTAAAACTATAATTATCGAATACTAATTTTAATGGAAAGTACTTGTTGTTTACATTTAAGTCTTTGATATTTATAAATTTTGATAAAGCTAAATCGTAATATACATCAAAGACGTTAATGCTAGTTTCGGGGTCGTCGTATTCCAACCCAAAACTAAAAACTCCAAATATGGATGTTATTCGTTGTTGACCATCTAAAACATAATTTATTGGATACTCGGCTTTGCTTTCAGGTAAATTATATCCTCCAATGTTTCTTTTGGAAGGTAGGTCTTCATTAGTTTCCCATAGTAAGACACTGCCAATCGGGAAATCATTTACTATACTGTCTAACAATTCAATAACCTGATCTTGTTTCCAGACAAAGTTTCGTTGAAATGGTGGAATTTTGATTTCCCCTTCAATAATTTTGTTTCTTAAACTATTGATCCTTATTGATGAAGTTATTAATTCGCCTTTTGCCATAATTTATAATTAATCTGTCTCTATATCACCTTTATACAAATCCTCAATCGCATCAGCATATTTTTTTTCTATGATTTTGCGCTTTGGTTTCATGGTAGGGGTGATCTCGCCGTTTTCCATGCTAAAGGGTTTGCGCTTGATCTTAAAGTTTTTGATCCGCTCGAATTTTGCCAGCTCGTTTGATAGTTTCCGGATATCGCTGTTAAGCCAATCTTTTATGTCTTTTCCGTCAATAAAAGGATCGATATCGTCAAAAAAAGCTTCATTTAAGCCAAATTGTTCCTGTAACGCTTCTTTCGCGGGGATGATGATCGCCGTAATGTATTCGCGTTTATCGCCTAACAAAAACACACCTTCAATTTTAGGGCTTTTCAGATAAGTATTTTCTACCGGCGTTGGATATATATTTTTGCCATAGGCATTAACCAGCATGTTTTTTAACCGGTCGGTAATTTGCAGGTTTCCCTTATGGTAACGGCCAATGTCGCCGGTATGCAACCAGCCGTCCTTGTCGATAGTGGCCGCTGTCTCCTCAGGCTTGTTTAAATAGCCCTTCATTACACAATGCCCGCGTACAATGATCTCACCTTCTTCCGACTCAAAACTTTCTTTAAACGACTCGTGGGTTTGTATGGTATAGATCTGTTTGGTATCTACATTTTGTATAGCCACCTCAATGCCCGGCACTATACGGCCTACCGTACCATATATCTGGCGATGCACCTCGGTAACCGCCATTACCGGGGACGTTTCTGTAAGGCCAAAGCCTTCCAATACTTTTATACCCAGATCGCCAAAAAATTCGCCGATATTTTTAGGCAAAGCACCGCCGCCTGAGAGCATGATCTTTAAATTACCGCCCGTGCGTTCTTTTATCTTGCTGAATACCAGTTTTTCTGCCAGCGCGTGTTGCGCATTTAGTATCGGGCCTGATCTTTTGCCATCCTCATTTGCTATTCGGTGTTTCTTGCCAATCTCTAACGCCCACAAAAATATTTTAGATTTTAAACCGCCCGCACTCGTTCCGTTCTTCATGGCGCGGTCATGGATGCGCTCTAATAAACGTGGTACACAGTTCATCACATTTGGCTTAACCTCGCCCATGTTTTTTGCCAGAAGCTCCAGGCTTTGTGCAAAGGCTATTTTGGCGCCCGAGTACAGGCAAACATGATAAGTAGCCGTACGCTCAAATACATGCGATAACGGCAGGAAGGATAAAAATACATCAGTACTTTCAATAATAGGGATTTGAACTAAACACACCCGTACATTCTCAACCAAATTATGGTGCGTAAGCATAACCCCTTTGGGTGTACCGGTTGTTCCGGAAGTATAGATCAAACAGGAAAGGTCCGTTGGTAATATAGCCTCGCGCGCGCTGTTAATTGCCGACTGATGCTGGCTTACCAAAGTCATTCCGGTGGTAATTAGATCTTTAAAGCCTATTACCCCGGCGTTTAATTTTTGTTTTTCGAGATGTTTTTCATAATCATCAAAAGCCGGTATGATACGCTCCAACGCGGCGCAGTTATTAGCCACCTTAAGTACTTTCCTGAACAAAAAAGGGTTACCGCAAATGATGGTCCGTGCGCCCGAGTCATTTAAAATATATTCGATCTCGGCTTCAGTAAGGGTAGGATAGATAGAGGTATTAACCGCCCCGATCTGCTGCAGGGCCTGGTCGTAATAAATATAGTCGGGCCCGTTCTCAATGATCAGCGCCAGCCGGTCGCCTTTTTTAATACCGATGTTAATGAACCACGCAGATATGGCATCTATCCTGTTTAATGCCTCGCGATAGGTGATATCAACCCAGTTATCACCCACTTTATGACTTAAAAAAGTATGCGTATCCGGGTGAATGTGTTTAACTAAATAACGGATAAGGCTGGGTACGGTGGTGCGCTCAGTTGCTTGGCTCATTGGGTATATATAGGTTTGTTAGCAAGACAAAACTAATTTATTTTTATGATTTCACAGCATTCAATCCCGATGTCTGTGTCCTCACCAACAAGGGCGAAGAGGTCAAGAAAATAATGAGCCATAGGCTCAACCCCTTTGTAGACAAGACACACACCAAATGACATTTGCCTCGGAGAGGTTACCCAATTGACAGATAGGTAATGATTATCACTTGTACCGCCACGGAGAGAGCGATAAAGGGCAGCCACCTACGGGGCTGAAGATTTTTCTTCCATTTTGCTACAAAGCGGTAGAGCCTATGGCTCAATATTGACACAAAATATTTAAAACAAACTCGTCTGCTGGTTTTGTGTGGGTTTTAAAAGCGACGGTTTTGGCGGGGCAAGGCTGTATTGTGCCTTACCCTCAAACGGCAGTTCTGTAAATGGTTCCCACTTGGCAAAGCTGGCAAATGTTTCGCGCTGTAAAACGGTTAGGGCATTTACGATGAAAGTTTCTGTCCATTCCAGGGCTTTAAAATGTGGCCATAGTTTATCAAAATCGGCCACCGGGATATTGCGGCAGATGGTAATATGCGGCACCATAAACTCTTTGATGTGCAGGTGGTGCTTCAGCATCTTGAACCAATGGCCGGTTTCGGGCAAGTTGCGGATGCGGGCGTAGATGGTTTTAAATTCTTCGCCATGGTTAAAATAATCAAACCCATCAATGGTAAGTATTACCGGCGGGATCAGGCAAAGCCTATTCCTGAAAGCCAGGATGTGCGGCTCGGTTAAAAAGGTTTTCTGGTTATGCATCATCCGGATGGAAATAT
>JAQBOP010000360.1 GCA_028287975.1 Mucilaginibacter sp.
TTTGATTCAAACAAATGTAATAAACTCATGCAAACCGCTTTTTCACAGACATATTTTCACGGCACCAAAGCTGATCTCAAGATTGGCGACCTAATAGCCATTGGTATGAACTCTAACTATGGACAAAGAAACCAGGCTAAATATATCTACCTTACTGCCACGCTGGACGCAGCGATCTGGGGTGCTGAATTGGCTTATGGCGAAGAACGCCAACGCATATATTTAGTAGAGCCGATGGGCACAGTCGAAGATGACCCCAATTTAACCGACAAAAAATTCCCGGGTAACCCGACCTTATCTTACCGTTCCAAGCATCCGTTTAAGGTTGTTGGCGAGATCACTATCTGGCAGGAACACCCTCCGGAACAGATCAAAGCCATGAAAGACGGATTGGCAAAATTGAAGGAACAAGGTATAGAAGCCATAGAGGACTAAGCTTATACATAATCGGCTCCTTGTTTGTATTTATCCCTCTTGATGGTTGTTTGTTCCACTTGTTGTAGTTTGATGTTTAAATATTACGCCCAATTTATATTATCATCATTCGGCCCTTTCAGTAATGAGTAAATGTTAACATTTACTTAACATTAAACCAATCATAACTTTATAATGGCTAATTACATTTGTAAGTTCACTTTAAATACTAAAGTCATGGAAAATAACGTTAAAAAACAACAACGGGACGTAATGGAAATACGCGATGCTTATAATGATGAGTATTGGTTGAAAAAATATGGCGTATCTTCTGACGAATTGAAATCAACCGACGAGATTGGCATTTCTGCTAAAATTATTGAGGTAAACGAGAAAAATCACGTTTACAGCAACTAACCGGTCGGCAATTTAGCTATTACAATTTTCTTTTTCTGATACTCATTAAGCACTTTAATAACTGCTGATGGTTTCTTTGTTTCAAAAATATGGATCAGCCAAAGTGTAAGGTTCATAAAGAAACCTGTGCCATGTACCAGGCTTTTGCCTAATTTGGTGATCGTATTATCCCTATCGGCGATATATTGATCGTATTCGGCACCTTTTTTAGCAATAAGTCCTTCGGCAAAGCACCAGGCGCCATCGCGGGCATTGCCTATGCTGAACTGGATAAGCGCCGAATTATTATCAGAAGCATGCAACCCCAACAGCGACAATAACGGCGAAACCTGCCCAAGCTCAAACAATACCTCGTTGGTCAGCGCGGATATGATGATATTGATAGAATCAAAATCTTGTTGCAACGTTGTTAGCGGATCTTCACCACAAACTTCTACGGCTGCTATGCCAAGGTCAAGGTTAATATGAGCATTCATGCCCAACAGCAAATGTTGCAAAACCAATATTGACGACCGCTCAACCTGCTCAAACGCGATGGCCCATGACTGCGTAATTGGCTGATGTTTTTGATATTGGTCATAAGCTGTTAAATAGCGGCTGGCAAATACAACATCCAACTTCTCCATCCGCGGGCCGTCCTGAAACTGCCCAGCGGCTATACCATCTTTTACGCTTTGTGTAACTTTTAAATATAATGTCGCAAAGTAGCCCAACCTGCTATTATTAGTAGTGCACTGCTCAATTATTTTTTGGAGGGACGTAATAATATCATCAATTGTTGTCGCGGCCATAATGATTTTTTTAATAGCTAAAGATATATATTCTGATTAACTTTGAATTGAGACACAATACTTTATGAAAGTTTTATCGGCTTCATAAATTATCCGTTCTTTCTGCCGGAGTGCAATATAAACCGGCTTTTAACCAATACAAACCAATCACCCAATAATAAAGCATGAAAAAAATCTTATCTATTGATGGCGGCGGTATCCGCGGCATCATTCCAGGCCAAATACTGGTGGCTTTAGAGGCCAAATTGCAGGAAAAAACAGGCAATCAGAACGCGCGGATAGCAGAGTATTTTGATTTTTTTGCGGGAACAAGCACTGGTGGTATTTTAACCTGTATTTTATTATGCCCGTCGGCTGATGATCCTAAAAAAGCAAGATTCTCGGCCAAAGAGGCGGTAGACCTCTATGTAAAAAACGGCGACAAGATCTTTAATTCTACTGCGTGGCATAAGTTGAGATCGATTGGTGGTGTAGTTGAAGAAAAATACGATGCCGCGGGTATTGAGAGCTGCCTTGAAGAATATTTTGGCGATATTAAACTTAGCCAGCTGCTAAAACCCTGTATCATTACCAGCTATGATATCCAAAACCGCGAAACCAAGTTTTTTGCCCAGCATGATCAAAAATTAAAAGGCGATGTGGCCGATTTTTATGTGCGCCAGGTTTGCCGGTCAACATCGGCAGCGCCAACTTATTTTGAAACCGAACTGATAACCTCCATCAGCGGCGAAAACTATGCTTGCGTGGATGGCGGCGTTTTTGCCAATAATCCATCGCTTTGCGCTTATTCTGAAGTTAGAAACTCGGTTGGCGGCCCTACTGCAAAAGACATGTATGTGGTATCTATCGGCACCGGTAGCCAGGATACGCCATATACCTACGAAAAAGCAAAAGGCTGGGGCGAGATAGGCTGGGTAAAACCGGTTATCGATATTATGATGTCAGGCGCGGCCGAAGTAACCAATTACCACATGATCAAAATGTTCTCGGCCCAAAACCACCAGGCAAATTATGTACGCATCCAACCCTCAAGCCTTGGAACAGCCAATCCGCAAATGGATGACGCGTCTGATAAAAATATCCAGGCCCTGATGCAGGTGGGTACAGAAACCGCACAAAACTGCCCGGATCTGGATAATATCATAACTGTTTTGCTGCAAGGCGAAGACCCCGTAGTATTTGCATAGTTTATAAAAATTGGGCTCATTTATAATAGCCGCTTGATCAAGGTCAGGCGACTATTATTATCTAAATATTGCTATATTTATCTAACTGAATTATAAAACGTTATCTGATTAAACACTTTACGGTGATGAGTGAGACAGGCAGGAATTGTAACCGCGGGTGTGTAATATTTAATTGTATGTTTAAAAAGATCCAACTCCTATTGCTGTTTTGCCTGCCGATGGTTAGTTATAGCCAGGACAGGCCCGGTCATGATAGTTTACCTGTTGTTACCTTGGTTACTATTTTTCACACCAGCCGGCAACAGATAGAGAACACACGCAGCCTTAAATCTGATACAGCCGGTGGCGGGCGTAGCATTGGCCTGGTAGCTTATCCGGGCAATACTATCCGCTTTACCATATCTCATCCCCTATCCTTTTTGCGTGCGCGCCCTAATGACCAGGCTAAGATCGTACTGTACATCAACGGAATTGAAATGAAAGGCATCACGGCCGATTGGTATAGCAAATTTACCAGCCAGCAGATCCGCAATGGCATCTTCCCAATAATGAAACACAGGGAAGATATTAATATCGTACTGGTACGCAATGCCGCCAGCCAGGCAAGCTGGAATTTTTTATATAACAGCGCCGCTTATTTTATAGACAGCTATACAGATGTTAACAATATTTCTATCGGCTGGGAAAGTATGGCCCCGCTTGATAGCCTGGCCAGCCAACAAACCATTACTATAGCTTTTTTTTACTGGTGGGAAACGTTGTTTTGGGCCGTTGTACTTATTCTTATTTTGGTAGGCTTTGTTGTATTGGCCATGCGTACCGATGTTATACGCGAAAGCAAGCGGGGCGCTTATAGCTTATCTTTTACCCAATTGCTTTTCTGGAACGCCCTGGTTATTGCCGCGTTTATTTATACGTTACTGTTAACCGATACATTATCTGCGTTTAACTCGTCGATTTTATATATGATCGGTATCAGTTTTAGCACTACCGGCTTTGCCGGTTTCATTGATAGTAATAAGGCCAAGCGGCAAACTATCAGCCCTAAAAAGCACACCACATTTTTAGAGGACCTGCTTAGCGATGGCAAAAGCTATAGTGTGCAGCGCACCCAGGCTTTTGTATGGAACTTAGTATTGGGTGTATATTTTGTGATCTATACCATATCCAACAAAACAATGCCCGTGTTTTCGAATACGCTATTGTTGCTGGCCGGCTTTAGCTCGACCGCATATCTTGCTGCAAAATTACCCGAGAACACCGCTCCGCCAATTAATCCGCCGATAGGCGATGCTAAAACTACTAAACCGTAACTAAAATGTTAAGAAACCAAAGCGAATTAGTGGGCCTAAACCGGTCTTCATTATCCAACCAATTAAGCGCCATTAGCGACAGCGTTGCTAAACCTGCGCCC
>JAQBOP010000376.1 GCA_028287975.1 Mucilaginibacter sp.
TGCAGCAGTTATTACCGCTAACGAGTGGGAGCATCCATACAGCCGTCAAAAAGCAGCCTTCCCGCTGCCTTATGTGGCCGCTTACAAATTCTGGCCATCGGTGGGCCGGGTTAATGATACCTACGGCGACAGAACGCTGATTTGCTCATGCCCGCCATTAACCGATTACGAGTTTGAAGAAAGCGAAGTAACCACCCCGGAATACGGAACGTGATTTTTTGATGTGCAAATGCGTGGATATGCAAATGTGCAGATGAAATAATGAAAAGGCTGATGATTTGATAATCATTAGCCTTTTTTGTTTTCGTCCCCGCAGGGTCTTCCAATGGTTTAAGTTAACCCATAAAATCCCTTGGTTTGCAAAACGTCGAATCACCAATCGTTCCTATGGAACGAGATTAAATCGTGCGTTATTTTCTACCGACCAGACGTCCCGATGGGACGAAAAAAGCGCTTTTTAGCGTACCGTAGGTACGCCTCGTTGGTAGAAATAAATATCAAACATCCATTTTACGTTCCATCGGAACGTTTGGTGGTATTGAAGAAGCGATGTACACTTGTTTAACCGATATTTTTAACCGAGAGATTTTGTGAGTTAACTTAAACCATTGGAAGACCCTGTGGGTGCTGATTATCGAAACTATTCATAAAATAATTGAAAATCCGCACATTTGCATATCCACACATTTGCACATCAACAACATGATAGCCCAAACTCCGCAAACACCCTATTACGCCGTAATATTCACCTCCACCCGCACTGAAGGCGACAATGGCTATGCCGCCATGGCCGATGCGATGGATGAATTAGCAAAACAACAAGAGGGTTACTTAGGCATTGAATCAGCAAGGAACGAGATTGGCATTACGGTTTCTTACTGGCAATCATTAGAAGCTATCCGTAACTGGAAAGCCAATGCGGATCACCTGATGGCACAAAAATATGGGCGCGAAAAATGGTATGCCGGTTATAAAGTTAGGATATGTAAAGTGGAGCGGGATTATGGGTTTGAAGAATAAGATGGCTTTATGTTCTAGTCCCCGCAGGGTCTCTCGAAGAGGCTCCTGCGGGGGCGGATAACTTGCAAAAATTCAAACATCTTATACACAGCTATTTATAGCGTTTTTAGCTATAAATTTACTGACTTATGCTTTGTTACATTTTGTTTCACTGGTTTTTCGTAAGACATTGATCAACAAAATATTAACTCAAAACCTTGTTTCATTTGTTTCATCTGTTTCACACTTTCGTGAAACAAACACCACATTTACGATACGGTCAACTCTCCCCTTAGATCAACTTCCAACAAGCGTTTCACTTCTTTAGGATCATCCAATTGCCCCAGCAGGTACATCATCTTGGTTACGGCTGCTTCAAAGGTCATATCATAGCCATTGGCTACACCTATATCCTTTAACTGCTTGCTGGTTTCGTAACGGCCCAGCTCGACAGTGCCGACCTTACATTGCGAGATATCCAGGATCACTTTACCGCTATCTATAGCATCCTTTAGCAAGTCGATAAACCATTGGTCTGTAGTGGTATTACCGGCCCCGAAGGTTTCCATCACAATACCCCGGACGTCGGCATTTAACGTTGCCGCAACTACTTTAGGGCTGATGCCCGGATACAGTTTTAATACAGCTACCTCATTAACCAGGTTTTTATGCAATATCAATGATGCTTCGCCCGGGTGCCTGATATCATTTACACTAAAGCGCAGATGCACACCGGATTCGGCCAATATTGGGTAATTAGGCGAACGGAATGCCTCAAACTTTGATGAATTATACTTGAATGAGCGATTGCCCCTGAATAGCTTGTAATCAAAATAGATACAAACCTCGGGTACGCGCGCACGGTCGTTCTTCTTGGCGTTGGCTATCTCTATGGCCGTCATCAGGTTTTCCTTAGCGTCTGTACGAATAGCGCTAATAGGCAATTGCGACCCGGTAAATATTACCGGCTTGGCCAAATTCTCCAGCATAAAGCTTAATGCCGACGCGGTATAGGCCATTGTATCAGAGCCATGGAGGATCACAAAGCCGTCAACATCGTCATAGTGCGATTCGATCAAACCAGCCAACTCACTCCATATCTCGGGGTTCATGTTTGACGAATCGATGATCTCCTTGAATGAATGCACCTTAATTTTGCAATTAAGTTTTTCCAGTTCGGGCACGTTGTCCATTATCTGCTCAAAGTTTATAGGCTTGAGCACCTTGGTTACAGGATCGGACATCATACCAATTGTACCACCGGTATAGATGATGAGTATTTGGCTCATTAAATCAGGATTATACGATAATTAAAATTTATCCTCACACACCAAATATTTTCTTGGAATTGGCGGTTGTTATATTGGCTATTGTTTGTATATCTGTTTGATATAGGTCTGCTACTTTTTGCGCAACATAGATCAAATAAGAACTCTCATTGGGTTTCCCCCTGTGCGGAACGGGCGAAAGATACGGAGAATCTGTTTCTAAAACGATATGGCTTAAATCAATTTGGGGTAAAATTTTATCAAGCCCGGCATTTTTATAAGTTACCACACCGCCTATCCCCAGGTAAAACCCCAGGTTAATGGCGCGTTGCGCCTGTTCAGCATTGCCTGTAAAGCAATGAAATATCCCGTGCAGGTCGTCGTCATTCTCCTGTTCCAATACCTCAAACACCTCATCAAAGGCCTCACGGCAATGTATTACTATGGGCAGCTTTAATGATTTTGCCCAATTGATCTGCTGTATAAAGGCTTCTACCTGTATGGCTAATGTAGTTTTGTCCCAATACAGGTCAATCCCGATCTCGCCGATGGCATATATGGTATGATCTTTTTTGCTGTCGCGGATAATTGCCAGCTCTTCTTCCCAACCCGCCTTAACCGAACATGGGTGCATTCCCAACATTGGGAAACACATGCCGGGATATTCGTTTACCAGTCCAAACACCTGTGGGACTGATTCGGCATCAACATTTGGCAGAAATAAACGCTTAACATCGTTATCCAGGCAACGCTGTATCAGTGCGGTACGTTTTTCATCATCCCGCTGGTAATATAAGTGCGTATGCGTATCAGTTAAAATCATCCTGCAAAATTAAAAAAGCCTTTCGGTATAATCGAAAGGCTTTTCCCTTATTGTTTCTTTTTGGTTGTGACCGATTTCTTCGTCACTGTCTTTTTAGTTGTTGTTGTTTTAGTCGGGGTTTTGGCTGTCGCCGCATGTTTAACCCGTATTACTTTTACCAGTTCAATATCAAATACCAACGTGGTGAACGGCGGAAGATCCGGACCTGACTGGTTGCCGCCATAGGCTAATTTTGACGGTATAATAAACGTAGCCTTTGAACCTTCATTTAACAGAAGCAAACCCTCTTCCCAACCCGCGATAACGCCTTGTGCACCAAGCGCAAATTTTATAGGTTCAAAAACACGGCCCGGCTGTTGCAGCTTAGCGTCCTTTGCCGCGGTTTCAATACTCGAGTCGAAAACTTTGCCATCTAATCTACGCCCTACATAATTTACAAAAACGGTATCGCCTGCAAGCGGTTTAGGTTTAAGGCCTGTTTTAGTGATCTTATATTTTAACCCTGATGGCGTTGTTTTTACTATTATTTTATTGTCGGCTATGTATTTATCAATAACACCAGATTCTTCAGCTTGTTTTTTTACACCCTCTTCTTTTACAGCAGCCATAGCCTTGTCTCTATCAGCCATCGCTTCAGCTAAAGATTGTACTTTTTCAACCTTCATAATAAATAAAAGGTTGCTGCCTTTAGGTAAAAATGGCGGGCGCCTGGTCTCCTGGTTCTTAAAAATAGAATCTGTAGGGACACGGATCAAAATACTGTCCTTTACAGTCATCAACGGAAAGATATCCATCAGATCACCGGTGGCCTGCACCTGTGCCTGCTGCGGTTTGCCGGCTTGGTAGCTGCTAAACAGGATAGAATCTTTATCCGTTTTTTGGATCACATTAAAAGTAACAACATCGCCTACTTTTATCCGGTCGCCCGTATTATGGGTAAGCAATTTATATTGTGTTCCCTGCGATGCTGTACGCTGAAAATCGTCCTGGGCATTGGCTTTTATAGCAAATGCTGCGACTAAAATAAACAAAAGATATTTTTTCATAATTAAAAAGCCTTCCTTGTTTAGGGGAAGGCTGTATAAAGTTAATCGTAATTATTTTTTAACCGGGGCCACAGGTGCTATTGGTGCTGCCGGAGCCGTTACGGGTGTTTTAGAATGTATAATATCTACTACTTCAACATCAAATGTAATAGGCGTAAACGGAGCTATCGGCCCTGCACCCTGTGGGCCATAGCCTAATTTTGAAGGTATGATTAAGGTGGCTTTCGCGCCTTTATTTAATAACTGTAAACCTTCATCCCATCCCTGGATAACCCTTTTCATACCAACAACAATGTGTATTGGTACAAATTGTCTTTGACCCAGGCTGCCTAATTTAGCTTTTACAGCAACTTCTTTAATACTGCTGTCAAATACTTTACCGCTAAGTAGTGAACCGGTGTAGTTTATAACCGCTGTGTCGCCAACAGCAATGTTTGGTCCGCTGCCTGGTTTATTAATAATATAATATAAGCCGGAGTCGGTTTTGTTTACAGTTAGTTTTTTACTGTCAATGTACTGCTTGATCTTTGCCGGTTCGCCTGTTTTTTGAACATCCATTAAGCCCAACATATATTTTTGTATGGTGCTTTGAAACACAGGTTCGCTCATGGTTCCCTTAGGTATAACTTTAACCACCTTTATATCATAAATAAGATATTTGCCTTTAAAAGTTGGTGGTTTAGGAGACCTTTTGAATGCGCTATCAGCAGAGAGCTTAACGCTGGCGCTATCGCCTTCTGCCAATAGTTTAAAGGCATCAACAATATCACCCTTATATTGCGGTTTTGGCAAAATCAATGGTGTAGGGCGTCCATGTTCGTAAGTGCTCATTAAAACAGAGTCATCATCTCTCTTAAGGCTAAAGTTAGCCAGCACAAAATCACCTTCTTTTATTTTAGGGCCGGATTTGTCTGTATATATATTATATAACATTCCATTATCACCCTTCTTGTAGCCACCATTACAACTTGCTAATCCTAAAGCTGCAAGCCCTAAAAACATTAGATTTTTTTTCATTTTTTATTATTGAATTAATAGTTTTTTATATTCAGGTAAAATTAGTTTTAATTGATTTACAACCTCTTGCAACGGTGCCGATGACACACCACCGGCCGCATTTCTGTGGCCGCCGCCGCTAAAATACAATTTACAAATCTCATTTGCAGGAAAATCGCCTTTAGAGCGTAAGGAAAGTTTTACTTTATCAGATCGTTCCACAATAAATGCTGCTAAACGGATGCTTGCAATTGATAATGCATAATTTACTATTCCCTCTGTATCGCCCGTATTAACGTCGTATTTTTCTAAATCGTGTTTATTAACGGTAATAATTGCCGTATTAAATTCAGGCAGTACTTCCAGGCAATTAGATAAGCAATGGCCTAAAAAACGCAAACGGTTTTCTGAAGCGCTATTGTACACCAGTTCATGGATGCGCCAGTTAACAGCGCCAGCGTCAATCAGGTCGGCAACAACCCTGTGTACTGCCGATGTGGTATTAGGTAGCCTGAACGATGCCGAATCTGTCATGATCCCGGTATATAAACAAGTGGCAACATCTTTATTGACCAGCTTTTTATTGTCAAGAACATCAACAATAAAACTGTAAACCAATTGCGCGGCTGCGCAAGCGTTGATATCCCAATGCCGGAAATCATCAAAATCCTCAGGTTCGAGGTGATGATCTATCATTATTTTATAAGCTTTGGCTGCACGTACCAGTTCGCCCATTTCATTAATGCGGCTCAGATTGTTAAAATCAAGGCAGAAAATTATATCGGCATCGGCAATTAAAGCAGCAGACTGCGCTGTTTTTTCTGTGTAGATAATTACTTCGGCATTGCCGGGCATCCAGCTTAAAAAATCGGGATAATCTGTCGGGGTAATTACTGTTGTATGATGGCCCTGCTGTATTAAATAATTATATAAACCTACGGACGAACCCATAGCATCGCCATCAGGTTTATGATGGGTGGTGAAGACTATTTTTTTGGGGTGAGCTAAAAGGTTATTAAGCGAGGTTATGTCTAACATCAATTTTTTTAAAAAAGAGTTGCAAAGCTATACAAATAAATATTAAAGCATTCATAATTAGTGAAAAAAGCTTTACCGTTCGGTTGCAAAACCCTACTTTTGCACAATTATGTACAAAAGGTAGGTTTTAGAGGTGTCTTAACAGGCCATCTACCTTAAATAAAACACAAATGGCAAGTAATAGAACATTTACAATGATTAAACCCGATGCAGTTGCCAATGGCCACATCGGTGCAATTTTAGACAAGATCACAAAAAGCGGCTTTAAAATAGTAGCGTTAAAATTAACCGCGCTTACTGCAGAGAAAGCAGGCGAGTTTTATGCTGTACATAAAGAGCGTGGCTTTTATAAGGACCTGGTTGCTTTTATGTCGTCAGGCCCGATTGTAGCTGCTATATTAGAAAAAGATAATGCTATCGAAGATTTCCGTAAATTAATTGGTGCTACAGATCCAACTAAGGCCGAAGCCGGAACTATCCGTAATCTTTTTGCAAAATCAATCGAAGCAAACGCGGTTCACGGATCAGATTCTGACGAGAATGCAGAGATCGAGGGCAACTTCTACTTCTCGGCTTTCGAAAGAGTTTAAAAAAACTGCAATATTTATAAAGAAGTTTCTAAGAGTTCTATTTAAGGATAGGCTTTTAGAAACTTTTTTTATGTCCGTTAATTCCAGTTTATAAAAAGACGATCTCTTCTATTAACAAACTTTTAGCTTCATTATTGATCTTCTCGATTATTTGAGAACGAATCATCATCAATTCATTCTTTATTACGGATGATTCTATCCGCAGGAACAGCTTTTTATCATGGATAAATAGTTCTTTGGTTCGATTAGCTACTGATTTGCCAACCAGGTCGGGCCAGGAGGCTATAATACCCGTTTCGTCAAACTTGCGCTTGATCTTATAAACCTGCATCATTTGCTCAATAGCTTCTTTGAGCGATTTGTCGTTAGCTTTGCGCATTTGCTTGTCCCTCCTTTACTTTAAATATGCGGATGGGTACATCCATACTATTAAATATATTACTTACCCGGGCATCGCTGGTATCAGTAATAAATACCTGTCCAAAATCATTGTTCGATACCATTTGCATCAGCTTGGTTACCCGTTGGTCGTCCAGCTTGTCAAAAATATCATCCAGCAACAACAAAGGCTTAAACCCTTTTTGCTGATCTAAAAAACTATACTGCGCTAATTTAAGCGCGATCAGGAAAGATTTTTGCTGTCCTTGTGATCCAAACTTTTTCATGGACATGCCATGTATGGCAAACTGCAGCTCGTCTTTATGGATGCCGGCGGTGGTACGTTCAAGTACACGGTCTTTCTCTAAAGTTTTTTTAAGCAGCGTGGCAAAACTCTCATTCAATAGTTGCGATTCGTAGATCAGCTCTACCTGCTCGGCATCATCACTTAAAAACTGGTAATGCTTGTTAAATATAGCGGTAAACATTTCCATAAAAGCGCGGCGCTTTTCAAAGATCCGGTTGCCTGATGCAATTAACTGCTCGTCTAACACTTCCATCAGCCCGGGATCATACCGGCCGGTATCGGCAATTTGCTTTAACAGGGCGTTACGGTTTATCAACACCTTATTATACACTATCAATTCATCAAGGTAATGGTTATCTGTTTGTGATATTACGTTGTCAATAAACTTACGCCTCTCTTCGCTGCCCTCAATGATTATGCTGATATCATAAGGCGACACCATAACCAACGGTAGTAACCCAATATGATCTGCCAGGCGCTGGTAGTCTTTTTTGTTGCGCTTAAATTGTTTTTTCTGGTTGCGTTTTACAGAGCAGGCCACCGCCTCCTGCTGGCCATTTTTGTTAAAAACGCCGGTGATGATAAAAAAATCAGTTCCTTGTTTTATTTGCTGGCTATCAATAGGGTTAAAGTAACTCTTACATAACGACAGGTAATGAATAGCATCTAACAAATTAGTCTTGCCCGCGCCATTATTACCTAAAAAAGCGTTTACGCCGTCGCTGAATGATAGCTCGGCTTCTTCATAGTTCTTAAAATTAATTACTGACAGCTGTTTTAGATACATAAGCGAGCACCAAATTTAGCAATTACCGCAATGCTTTTTCTGCCTGTGGCAGATTAAATAAAACAACTCTATTTATTAAAATAAAAAGCTATTGCTAAAACTTTTTAAAAAATGTAGTTTTGCAAACTTTAATTTAGAATAGAAATGTCAAAAACCCAGGAGAGTACAACTGTGCAGTTAAAAGGTGACAACTTTACACAGGTGAGTAAATTTACACGCGAGAATCAGAAAAGCTTGATGTTTATAGCTTCGGCTATTGTTGCCATGATATTGGTTTATATTCTTTACCAAAAATTATATCTGGCTCCACGCGAATCAAAAGCGGCTGATCAAATGCACGTAGCACAAGATTTCTGGGCTAAAAAAGACTGGGATAAAGCCATTAACGGCGATGCCGGCTATCCAGGGTTTCAAAAAATTGTTACCGACTACAGCAATACAAAATCTGCAAACCTGGCTTGCTTTTACCTGGGTGTTGCTTATTTAAATAAAGGCGAATACCGCAAAGCGATAGATAACTTGAACAACTATCGCGGTGACGATGTGATGATTGCTGCCGAGGCATTAGGTAATACCGGCGACGCTTATGTTGAGTTAAAAGATTACAGTAACGCTGCATCATACTTTAAAAAAGCGGTTGACAAGGCAAGCAATAATTTCTTGTCGCCATTTTATTTGAAAAAATTAGGTTTGGTTTATGAAGCGCAAAACGATAATAAGTCGGCCGATGACGCTTATAAATCAATAAAAACAGATTACCCAACCAGCGCAGAGGCTCAAAGCATTGACGAGTATATTGCCCGCGTTGAAGCGAAATTATAATTGGATTTCGAATTTCGGATTTGCGATTTCGAATTTATCGAATTGCATTACACAAATCCGAAATTGAAAATCCGAAATCCGAAATAAAAAATGGCTACACAGCTAAAAAACTTATCAGACTTTTCGGCGACAGAAATACCATCGGCTGCGCCATATAGCTTTGGCATTGTGGTTGCCGAGTGGAACCCCGAGATCACCAACGCCTTATACCAGGGTGCCTATAACAGTCTTATTGCCAACGGCGCGCTTGCTGATAATATTCAGACCTACGCTGTGCCGGGCAGTTTTGAGTTGACATCAGGCGCCGACCTGTTATTAAATAACACCGGACTTGATGCAATAATTTGCCTTGGATGCGTTATACAAGGAGAGACCAGGCATTTTGATTTTATATGTAACGCGGTGGCTAATGGCTTAAGCAATGTTGCCATAAAGTATTCAAAACCTGTTATATTTGGTGTATTGACAACTGATAACCAACAGCAGGCTATTGACCGCTCAGGCGGTAAACATGGCAATAAAGGCGATGAAGCGGCTATTACGGCTATAAAAATGGCCGACCTTGCTAAAACTTTAGAGCGATAGTTCACGTATAACAG
>JAQBOP010000012.1 GCA_028287975.1 Mucilaginibacter sp.
GGAGAAGGATTGCGATTACCGTGTTTACGTAGGCCATACCGGTGGCTTACCGGGCTTCGGCAGCCAGTGGAACATTATGCCCGAGTATGGTATCGGCGTGGTTTGCTTTGCCAATTTAACCTATGCCAATGCCGGCGAAATCAATAACCGGGTATTAGATACCTTACTGGTATTATCGGCCGTAAAGCCGCGCCAGTTGCCGGCTTCGGCAATTTTAGATCAACGTAAAAGCGACCTGCTAAGGGTGATCACCGACTGGAGCACCGCAAAAGCCAGCGGCATATTTGCTGATAACTTTTTTATGGACTATTTCCCCGACCAGTTAAAAATTGCTGCAACAGACGCCTTTGCCAAAGCAGGCAAGATCAATAACGTAAGCGCCGTGATCCCCGAAAACCAGATGCGCGGCTATTTTATCATGCAGGGCGAAAAAGCCAATATCCGCGTATCGTTTACGCTAACGCCCGAAAATCCGGGGTTGATACAGGCTTATCATATGGATGTGGTGGTGGCGAAGTAAAAACAAGCCGGCTGTCATGCTTCGAGTACCTCAAGGTGACACCCCATTTCCTTGTCAAACCTATGTAAACATCCCAATCTAAAACAAATAATATCCTTAATTTGTCGTATTTTGTATAGTGTTAAATCAATACATACGCAGTTTGATTTAATGTAAACAGATTAATTAATAATTAAAATGGAATACAATAATTTAACACCCGACGAAGAGTGGGTAATATTACATAAGGGTACAGAAAGGCCGTTTACAGGGTCGTTATTGGAAAATAAGGCAGAGGGTTTGTATGTATGCAAACGCTGCGACGCGCCATTATATACATCAGAAACTAAATTCGAATCGCATTGCGGATGGCCAAGTTTTGATGATGAAATTCCGGGTGCGGTTAAGCGCGTTCCGGATGCGGACGGGCGCCGTGTTGAAATTGTTTGCGCCAATTGCGGGGCGCACCTGGGGCACGTTTTTGAGGGCGAATATCTGACACCAAAAAACGTGCGGCATTGTGTCAATTCTCTGTCCATGAAATTTGTTCCGAAATCATAACAATTTTTTTGCCGATAAATTAATATTCTATTAATGTTTATTTAACGCGCTATTAATCACGGTTTTCTAATCTCCACAAAAATTTTGTTTATAACTTATAGGTGATGTGTAAAACTATCACTAACATCTAAAATCAGCAACTCATATCTTTGGATTATAAGTTCTTTAAAGCTGTCCAAATTATCGGTTTCCTTGCCGGTAAAGAAGGCAAACCACTACAAAATTTGTGGGCTGATATACACTGTTAACGTAGTTGAATAGAGATTAGTGAGGGTGATTGTTTAGCGTAGTTTAATGTGATAAATCTTAATTTATCACAATTTTATAACAACTGCGCCGGGGCATTGTCGGCTAAAATTACCGGGGTAGTTAAAGAAAGATTAAGGGTTAAAAAAATAAAATAGTAAGCGCATGGCAGAAGAAACAGAATTATTATTCAAAGAGAACAAGGATCGTTTTGTTATTCTTCCTATTAAGTATCCCGCAATTTGGGAGATGTATAAAAAATGCGAAGCCAGCTTTTGGACCGCAGAAGAAATTGACCTTTCTGATGATTTGAAACACTGGGAAAATCTTAACCCAGGCGAAAAACATTTTGTATCGCATATCCTGGCTTTTTTTGCCGCAAGCGATGGTATCGTGAACGAGAACCTGGCCGTGAACTTTATGAGCGAAGTGCAGTTACCCGAGGCACGTTGTTTTTACGGTTTCCAGATCATGATGGAAAACATCCACTCAGAAACCTACGCGCTTTTAATTGATACTTATATAAAAGACCCTGCCGAAAAGGACCGCCTGTTCCACGCTATTGATACCGTACCTTGTGTTGGTAAAAAAGCCGAATGGGCACTGCGCTGGATCAATAACGGATCGTTCGCCGAACGCTTAATTGCTTTCGCGGCTGTCGAAGGGATCTTCTTCTCAGGTAGCTTCTGTTCTATCTTCTGGTTAAAGAAACGCGGCTTAATGCCGGGCCTAACCTTTAGCAATGAGCTGATATCGCGTGATGAAGGCATGCACTGCGAATTTGCCTGTTTGTTGTATAGAATGTTAGATAACAAGCTATCAAAAGAAGCGGCGACAGCCATTATAACCGACGCGGTGGAGATTGAAAAAGAATTTATCAGTGACGCGCTGCCGGTTAGCCTGATAGGCATGAACGCCAAACTAATGAGCCAGTACATTGAGTTTGTGGCTGACAGATGGTTAGGCGAACTGGGTTATGATAAAGTATACGGCGCCAGCAATCCATTTGATTTTATGGAAATGATATCGTTGCAGGGCAAAACCAATTTCTTCGAGAAACGGGTGGGCGATTATCAAAAAAGCGGTGTGTTAAATACCCAGGAAAGCAAGTCATTCTCGTTAGACGAGGACTTCTAAAAATAGCCAGTTAATAGTACCAGGTAGCAAAACTTGATACTACAATATAGAGAGAGATAAAATAATACCGGTTAGTATCCAGGTGCTAACCACTAATCATTAAATGCCAAAATTATGTTTGTAATAAAAAGAGACGGTAAGCAAGAGTCAGTAAAATTCGACAAAATAACCGCACGCATCGAGAAGCTGTGCTATGGTTTAAACCCTTCATTGGTTGATCCGGTTGATGTGGCTAAAAAGGTAATTGAAGGTTTGTTTGATGGCGTAACTACCTCAGAACTGGATAACCTTGCTGCCGAAACCGCGGCATCGCTGACGACGAAGCACCCCGATTACGCGTTACTGGCATCGCGTATAGCTGTTTCTAACTTACATAAAAACACCATCAAGTCGTTTTCTGAAACCATGAAGCTGCTATACAACTATGTTGACAGCAAAAATGGCAAAAACGCTTCTTTACTGGCTGATGATGTTTGGGAAGTGATAGAAAAAAATGCTGAAGAACTGGATAGCAGCATTATTTACGATCGTGATTTTGGTTTCGATTACTTCGGCTTTAAAACCTTAGAAAAATCATACTTGTTAAAAATAGATGGTAAAATTGCCGAGCGCCCGCAGCATTTATTTATGCGCGTATCCATCGGTATCCATAAAGAAGATATTGCCAGCGCCATCAAAACATATAACCTGATGAGCGAGCGCTGGTTCACACACGCTACACCAACCCTGTTTAACGCGGGCACGCCGAAACCACAAATGTCGTCATGCTTTTTGTTAACCATGAAGGACGACAGTATTGACGGGATCTACGATACTTTAAAGCAAACTGCCAAGATCTCGCAAAGCGCCGGCGGTATCGGCCTAAGCATCCACAATGTGCGTGCTACAGGTTCATATATCAGCGGTACTAACGGCACCAGTAACGGTATCATCCCGATGCTGCGTGTGTTTAATGATACTGCCCGTTATGTTGACCAGGGTGGCGGTAAACGTAAAGGTGCGTTCGATATCTACTTAGAGCCATGGCATGCGGATATCTTCGAGTTTCTTGACCTGCGTAAAAACCACGGTAAAGAAGAAATGCGTGCGCGTGATTTGTTCTACGCCCTTTGGGTGTCCGACTTGTTCATGCAACGCGTTGAGGCTAACGAGGATTGGAGCTTATTCTGCCCGCACGAAGCACCGGGATTGGCCGATTGCCACGGTAAGGAGTTTGAAAAACTATACAAACGTTACGAGAAAGAGGGCCGCGCCCGCAAGGTGATAAAAGCACAGGAACTTTGGTTTGCTGTACTTGATGCCCAGGTAGAAACCGGTACCCCTTACTTATTATATAAAGATGCTGCCAACAGCAAATCTAACCAGCAAAACTTAGGTACCATTAAAAGCTCGAACTTATGTACCGAGATCCTGGAGTACACCTCTGCCGATGAGATAGCAGTTTGTAACCTGGCTTCATTGGCATTACCACGATATGTTATCAACGGTGCTTTTGATCACGAAAAATTATACGAAGTGACTTATCAGGCTACTTTAAACCTGAACAAGATCATTGATCATAACTACTACCCGGTTAAAGAAGCCGAATACTCAAACCTGCGTCACCGCCCTATCGGTTTAGGTGTGCAAGGATTGGCAGACGCGTTCATACTGTTACGTATGCCGTTTGAAAGCCCTGAAGCCAAACAACTAAACATAGAGATCTTTGAGACCATTTACTTTGCTGCCATGACGGCTTCTAAAGACCTGGCCATAAAAGACGGTGCT
>JAQBOP010000032.1 GCA_028287975.1 Mucilaginibacter sp.
TTTAAGAATGTCAAAAGCATGGAAACCCGGTATGCAAAACGGAAAACCTGTGCGTGTGAAATTTACCCTGCCTGTCAATTTTACAGTGGACAATTAATTTTTCCAGGTGAAAAGTTAAAGGCGAAAGGTAAAAGGTTTTGATTAGCAAACCTGCCTTTCGCTTTTTTACCAGTATCTATTCACCTTTAACCTATCACCTTTCGCCTTTTACCTTTTACCTCGCATTTTACCTCGCATTTTCGCCTTTTTTTTCTAATTTTGGCCATCCTTTCAAATAAACAAATAACATTGGAGACCCAGGAACTTACCACCGTCGCGACAGCAAAAGATTTAGGCTTACTATCCACCGAATATGAACGCATTATTGAAATATTGGGCCGTGTGCCCAACTTTACCGAGCTTTCTATATTCTCGGTAATGTGGAGCGAGCATTGCTCTTATAAAAACTCAATTACCTGGCTTAAAACCCTGCCGAAAGACGGGCCGCGTATGCTGGCAAAAGCCGGCGAAGAGAACGCGGGCCTTGTTGATCTTGGCGATGGCATTGGTTGTGCCTTTAAAATAGAATCGCATAATCACCCGTCGGCATTAGAGCCATACCAGGGTGCAGCAACTGGTGTAGGTGGTATTAACCGTGATATTTTTACCATGGGTGCAAGGCCGATAGCGCAGCTAAACTCTTTACGTTTTGGCGATATTACACAAGACCGTACCAAATGGTTAATAAAAGGTGTGGTTAAAGGTATCAGTCATTATGGTAACGCGTTCGGTATCGCTACCGTTGGCGGCGAGTTGTTTTTTGATGATTGTTATAACGTTAACCCGTTGGTTAACGCCATGTCGGCAGGTATTGTTAAGGCAGGCGAAACCGTATCGGCAACATCATACGGTGTTGGCAACCCTGTTTATATTGTTGGGTCGGCAACAGGTAAGGATGGGATCCACGGCGCGGCATTCGCGTCAAAAGATATCACCGAAGATTCTGTTAATGACCTTCCTGCCGTACAGGTGGGCGATCCGTTCCAGGAAAAATTATTATTAGAAGCTACTTTAGAAGTTATAAAAACCGGTGCCGTAGTAGGCATGCAGGATATGGGCGCGGCAGGTATTATCTGCTCAAACTCAGAGATGTCTGCCAAAGGCGAGCATGGTATGCGTATTAATTTAGACGCGGTACCAACACGCCAGGAAAACATGAAGCCTTTCGAGATCCTGTTATCAGAATCGCAGGAGCGGATGCTGATCGTGGTACATAAAGGCCGCGAAAAAGAAGTGGAAGCCGTTTTTGATAAATGGGACCTTAATTGCGCTATTATCGGCGAGGTTACTGATACCAAACGCCTTGAATATTATGCCGACGGCAAATTAGTTGCCGACGTACCTGCTGACGACCTTGTGTTAGGTGGCGGCGCCCCGGTTTATGAGCGTGAATACAGCGAACCTGCTTATTTTGCAGAAAACCAGAAATTTAAAATTGAAGATGTTGCAGAGCCTGCTAATTTATTAGACGTGGCCGAGCATTTAATATCGCATCCAAATATCGCGTCTAAACGTTGGGTTACAGATCAGTATGATTCTATGGTAGGCGTAGCCACCATGACCACCAATCGCCCAAGCGACGCTGCGGTTGTAAATGTTATTGGTACCGATAAAGCCATTGTTTTAACGGTTGATTGCAATTCGCGCTATGTATATGCCGACCCGCAGAAAGGTACAGCCATTGCTGTTGCCGAAGCTGCACGTAATATTACCTGTGCCGGTGGCGAGCCGGTTGCTATAACCAACTGCCTGAATTTTGGTAACCCATACAAACCGGAAGTGTTCTGGCAATTTGTTGGCGCCATAAAAGGAATGGGAGAGGCCTGCACCAAATTTGAAACCCCGGTTACGGGCGGTAATGTAAGTTTTTATAACCAGTCTACAGATGACGGCCCTGTTTTCCCTACGCCGACCATCGGTATGTTGGGTGTGATGGATGATGTAACCAACATCATGACATCAGACTTTAAACAGCCTGACGACCTGGTTTATTTAATAGGCGAGTCGGTAAATGATATCGCTTCATCACAATACCTGGCTTCATGGCATAAGATCCTGGCTGCACCCGCTCCTTATTTCGATTTGGACAAGGAATACGATATGCACCAGGTGATCAAACAACTGATCAAACATAAAATGATCCAGTCGGCACATGACGTGGCAGATGGCGGTTTGTTTATCACGCTGATAGAATCGGCAATGCCAAATGGTTTAGGCTTTGAAATTACGTCAGACAGTAATATCCGAAAAGATGCTTTCTTATTTGGTGAAGCACAGGGCAGGGTAGCGGTAAGTGTAGCCCCAGCCGACCAAGAACGCTTTATAGAACTAATGGCTACCAGCGAAGTTGAATTTAGCTTGTTAGGGACTGTTACTAACGGTGGCTTAGCTATAGATGAGGAATCGTTTGGACATATAACCGATATTAAATTGGTTTATGACAACGTGTTACATGCTATATTAGGGGAGTAAGCCCCCTCTAGATCTCCCCCGGAAGGGGAGACTTTAAATTTAAAAAGATGCTTAAAATTAACCGGGTACATCATATTGCTATTATCTGTTCTGATTACGAAAGGTCAAAACACTTTTATACGCAGATACTCGGTTTTAAAATAGTGCGCGAAGTTTATCGTGCCGAGCGCAAATCATACAAGCTTGATCTGGACGTGAATAACCTGTACCAGATCGAGCTTTTTTCTTTCCCCGAACCTGCGGCAAGACCTTCGCGCCCGGAGGCTGCAGGTTTACGTCACTTGGCGTTTGAGGTTGATAATATCGACGAGGCCGTAGCTTCAATTACCGCGGACGATATTTTTGTAGAGCCTATCCGCATAGATGAGTTTACCGGCAAAAAGTTTACCTTTTTTGCTGACCCGGATGGGTTGCCGATTGAGTTTTACGAGAGGTAGCTTAATGTAATTGCAAAAAACCTTCGACAGATAAATCTTCATCCAATTCTTCCCAATGGACCCATCGTCCATCTCCCTTTATCTCGAATTTATTGATTTGTTCGGCAGTTCCTTTTCTTAAATTAGGATACGAATTGATAGCGGTTTGTACGATTTTTCCGTCACTCATTTTCACACAGATGTCATTCCCGCTAAACCAAACTGAATTTATTGTGATCATAATTTATTTTTTAAAATATTCATTCCATCTTTTTTCGATCAGATCTTCATTTTCCTCAATTATACTCTCCGCAAGTTTAATATCTTTGTTTTTCATCCCGTTATTAGATATAAGCTTAACAGGCTTTACTTCAAATTTAGCATCCCCATCGCCGTTTTCAATGTGAACGTGTATGGGCAAATGTTCATTGCTGAAAAAGAAAAATCTGATACCAAATAGTCGAAATAGTTCAGGCATAATCAAATTTAAGTAAATTATACAAAACAGCCTAATGTTCAGTTTCAAACAATTTAATGTTAACCAAACCGATTGCACAATAAAGCAACTATTTCCAATCCTTTAATTTAAATTTTATTTTTTTGGATACCTGATCTCTGAACACCTCCATATTTATTTCTGCACCTGGTTTTATATTTGCTTTAGCTTTAAGCAGATCATTGATGTTCTTTACCGGCGTTCCCTGCAATGATAATATGACATCATTCGGAAAAATATTTCCATACAAATTACTTGTTGATCTAACCTCCAAAACAATAACCCCCGTTTCTGATGCCATACCGGTAGCAGACCGCTCACCAAGCGTATTTAGATTTTTTATCATTGCTCCCATAAACTCATGAACAGGCTGGTTACTTTCTGTTGATCTGTAAATTAATGCCGGAATTACTACATGATGAGCAATTGTTTTTAAATTAGTAGAAACTACGCCGAACTGATCCATCGGGAAGTTCTTGAAACCAATTTTTAAGGCTGCCGATCCGGGCCTTACCCGGTAATCTGCCTGTGAAGGATCGATGAAACCGGGATCGCCATTTACAGAATGCTGATCTGTGCCCCTTTGTTTGGCTTGTTTTAACGATACAGAATCAGGAAACATATTATAGTCGACTTTTGTGCCCCAATACTTTATACCTATCGGGAAATAATCGGCCATTATGATATTATGTGTAAATACATCGGCGCTATTTTTAAACCATACATGCGGATGGAAAGAGTTATTGATGATAACGTTATTATAAACCGTACGATGAAAGCCCTCCCTTAGCTTTAATCCGCCGTTAAGGCAAACATTATTATATATTTCATAATTACTTGAGCCATCATCCAGGTCAATATCCCACCCATGGTCACACCTGAAGCGGTTGTTCCTAATGATAATAGGTTTAATAACATCCAGCAAAGCCAGCCCGGGGTGAGCTAAATTGATGCTATCCATCATTTTACGGTCAGGGTACCAAAATCTGTCCCGTCCCCATGAATTAAATGAACCATGATCGCCCGTTTCTAAAACGGTATTAAACACATCATTATATTCAACGATATGCCCTCCCCAGGTTCCTTCGCTTATGTTAATACCTGAGCGGGGGGTTTTATCAATAGTGTTATGGCTAATCGTGATATTCATAGCCATTGATATCTCTACGCCTGCTACCTGTTTTTCAACACAGCCAATATTTTCTATCAGGTTATTATAAACTAAACAATCAGCCGGATAATTACCGGTTTTGGGGCCGGGAGTTTGGTCTACGCCATTCGGATCATTAAACTGCTCATACCTGAACAAGGCAGAACGCACTGCTTTGGGGTCGCCGGTAAAAACAACGCCGCTGCTGCCAATATCAGCAATATGGCATCCCGAAATTTCATTATGCCGGTTATAATCAGAGCAGACTATGGCATTGCCGCCGACAGCATTGAAAAAGCAATTTTTGACCGAACAGTATTCAGCACCCTCCATAGTTAAAGCTCCACGGCGATAGATCATCCAGTCGCTGCGTAACAGCGGCTCATTAGTTTTCATGAAGGTACGCAGGGTTTGCGTGAACTCCAGTCCGTTAATGATGATGTTTTTTACCGGCCGTTGTTCTGTACCTCTAAATTCAAAAAGAGTTTCAAGCTGGGGTGTCTCTATTGTTGCTTTATTAAGGTCGATATTTTTAGGGGGATAAAAATATAGTGTATGATTAGTTTTGTTATAATACCATTCGCCAACAGTGTCCAGCTCTTCAAAAATATTTTCAACATATCTAAATTCTTTATGCATTGCTGCCGGGCGGTTATTTTGATAACCTCCTTCCATAGATAAATTGCCTTTATCATCTTTACCGGTTATGAGGTAACTAAAGCCACCCCATTCGCTTTCATGTAAAGCATGAATATATCCACCGGCGGGATTGCTCCATTTATTAACCCTTTCGGCGCTGATAGCATCCGCGGCAAAACCGCCATAATGCGCAATTTCAGGATCATAATTTGGATACCTGGCCATATGCTGCAAACGGCCGTTAACAAACAACTCATCAAACACAATATCCTGGCTAACATGGGCTTGTTTAATGCCATTTTTATAATCAGACCATTGCAGTTTTAAAGATCTTGCGCTGCTTATAATTGCTTTTTCGCCGTGATAGGGCCGGTAAATAACGGTAGCGCCCTTTTCCCGCGAATCGCTTGATGAAAATTCTACGGGTTCATTTAAATAATATGTGCCCTCGCGTAAATACACAGTGATCGGACCTTTGCTTTTCCGCACTTGTTGTTGTGCTCTTTTTATGCTGAAAAATGGTTTTGCTTTAGTACCGGAATTATGGTCATTGCCGTGCGGTGAAACATAAATATCTGCCGCGCTACAGTAACTAACAGTCAGCACAATAGCCATTAAAAGATAGATGGTTTTTATGGTTATCTTCATAATTGTTGCTAGATATATGTATCTATTGTTGCCGTTAATAGGTATGGTATGTGGTTATTGGGTTAGTCAAACTTAACTAATTTATATAGATTAGCCCAATGTTCCGCTTTAAACAATTTAACGTTGACCAAACCGGTTGCGCCATGAAGATCAATACCGATGGCGTATTGCTTGGCGCTTTAGCGGATGCCGACAATCCCGAAAATATACTGGATATCGGCACCGGGACAGGGGTAATAGCGTTGATGCTGGCGCAACGATTTCCGCAGGCCAAAATTGATGCCGTCGAGATCGATGAAATAGCAGCAGATACCGCCAGGCAGAATTTTGCAAACTCGAAATTTAATGATAGGCTTAAGGTATATCCCTTGGATTTTGAAAGTTATTTTAAACTGTACGATAAGAAATACGACCTGATCGTATCCAATCCACCGTTTTATATTAATTCGTTAGAATCGCCGGGGGCTAAGAAAAGCCTTGCTAAACATGCTGATGAGAATTTCTTTGAAAATTTGATACGACAGGCCAAAAAACAGCTAACTGACGATGGTACATTTTGGTTGATATTACCTTTGCAAACGGCTCAATTAGTGAAAGTTATAGCTGTTGAAATTGGTTTGAATCTCAGGCAGGCAATAAATGTTTTGTCATACCCTAATTCTGACCCCCACCGCGAAATATTGGTGTTTAGCCTGGATAATAAAAAAGAACTTGATAATTGGTTTGTTATTTATAATGAGCCGAAAGTATATTCGCAGCAGTATATCGATGCACTAAAATCTTTTTTTACGATTTTCTAAATCCGAAATTGAACATTCGATATTCGAAATAAACATGACCCGTATAGGCCTTATATCAGATACCCACAGTTACCTCGACGATGCCGTATTCAAGCACTTTGAAAACTGCGATGAGATTTGGCATGCCGGTGATTTTGGTAATATTGAACTGGTTGATCAGCTTGCGGCATTTAAACCTTTACGCGGGGTTTACGGAAATATCGATGGCAAAGAGATCAGGCAAACTTATCCTGAAAACCTGCGCTTTAAATGCGAAGATGTCGATGTGTGGATGACCCACATAGGCGGTTACCCGGATAGATACGACCTGCGCATCCGCAATGAAATTTACGCCAACCCGCCGCAATTATTTATCTCGGGCCATTCGCATATCCTGAAAGTTATTTTTGACAAAAAGATCAATTGTCTGCATCTTAATCCGGGCGCGGCTGGTAAGCAGGGCTGGCAAAAAGTGCGGACGCTCATGCGTTTTAGTATCGAAGGGAATAAGATCCAGGATTTGCAGGTGATTGAGTTGGGCGATAAATAGAAGTTGTGGGAGGGCCTCAGAGTGGCACCCATTTGTTTTATTAAAACATATTGGTCTTCGCTGCTTCCATTTCAAAAACAGTGTCGATCAGCAAGTCTTTTTGTTTGCCGGCAGCCACAGCCAGTTCATCGCAACGCTCATTTTCAGGATGCCCGTTATGGCCGCGTACCCAGGTGAATTTAATGTTATGTATTTTGCTGATATCTAAATAGCGCAGCCAAAGATCTTTGTTTTTTTTATCCTTAAACCCTTTTTGCAGCCAGCCATATACCCATCGCTTTTCGATGGCGTCTATCACATATTTAGAGTCAGAAAAGATGGTGACGTCCTGATTAGGCTTGTTGATAGCTTCCAATCCTTTAATAACCGCCAATAGTTCCATTCGGTTATTGGTGGTCTTTCGAAAACCTTCGGACAACTCCTTATAATGCTGCCCCGAGCGCAGGATCACCCCATATCCACCCGGACCCGGGTTGCCACTTGATGCGCCGTCTGTATAAATTTCGATCATGCCCCCCAAGCCCCCTAAAGGGGGAGCTTATAGTGGCGAAAATAGTAATAAAATGAATAATAATATGCTATTATTCCCCCTTCAGGGGTTAGGGGGCTATACGCTTGCTTTTCAGTCTTAAAGAATTACCAATAACCACAACATCAGAAAAAGCCATGGTAAGCGCACCAACCATCGGGTTTAAAAAGCCTAACGCGGCTACGGGGATGGCTATGACATTGTAGGCAAAGGCCCAAAACAGGTTCTGTTTAATGGTTAACAAAGTGTGCTTGCTGATCTGCAGGAATTTAACCACTGAGTTAAGATCGGTATTCAATAAAATTACGCGGGCAGATTGTATGGCTACCTGGCTGGCGTCGTTCATAGATACGCCCACATCGGCCTTGGTCAGCGCTGGGGCGTCATTAATGCCATCGCCAATCATTACGGTTTTACCTTTTTGTTTGTAAATATCAATTACCGAGAGCTTTTCGTCAGGAAGTTTTTCGGCATGTACTTCGGTAATGCCTATTGTTCTGGCCACTTTAAGGCAACGATTTTTTCGGTCGCCGCTTAAAAGTACCGGTACTACGCCCATGTTTTTTAACTGAGCCACTAATGATGCCGCTTCGGGTTTGATGGTATCATCAATAGCTATCTGCGCCAGTAATACCTGGTTTTTATATAACGATAAGTTAAAATCGTCTTCATTTGCAGTTTTGCCCGTCCCCAGGAAATAGGTATTACCGTCCACATCCTCGGCGCGCATGCCTAAACCTTTTTCCTCGGTGGCAGATTTTAATATCAATTTAGTTTGCGGTAAACCCTTTAACCCGTTAACCAGTGATTTAGCAATAGGGTGGTTTGATCGTTCTTCGATTGCGGCAATGATCCCGCGAATATGCTCCAGGTCAACACCATCCTCAACCTTAATATCATTAATGCTGAATTTGCCTGTAGTAAGCGTTCCTGTTTTATCAAATACTACAAATTTAGTATTGGCTACAGCTTCAATGGTATCGCCGCCTTTTATCAGGATGCCGTTTTTAGCAGCACGGCCCAGGCCGACCATCACCGCGGTAGGCGTAGCCAGGCCCATAGCGCAGGGGCAGGAGATAACCAGCACGGCTATAGCGTTCATCAACGATTTTTGCAAACCAACATCGCTTAAAAAATAGGTAGCCACAAAAGTTATCAGCGCGATCAATATCACAGCAGGCACAAATATGGAGGCAACTCTATCCCCCAATTTCTGTACCGGAGGTTTAGCGGCCTGGGCTTTCTTCATCAGCTCGATGATCTGCGACAGCACCGTGTTAGATCCTACCTTAGTAGCTATCATCCGGAAATTGCCGTTTTGAACTATCGTGCCGCCAATTACTTTATCATACTTTACCTTATCAACAGGCATGCTTTCGCCGGTTAACATGGCTTCATCAACAGCGGCGCTTCCTTCAAGGATATCACCGTCTACAGGTATTTTATCGCCATGGTTAACTATTAAAATATCGCCCGGGCGAACATCGCGGGCATTAATAACCTCTACCGTGCCATCAATGATCCGGTTAGCATTTACCTGTTGAATTTTAACCAGGTCCTTAACAGCCGATGTGGTTTGATTTACCGAACGTTTTTCGAAAACGTTACCCAACAGCACCAGTGTAATAATTGTGGCGCAGGTTTCGTAAAACTGGTATTGTTCGCCAAGGTTTTGTATCGTACCCACCAAACTATACACAAATGCCGATGTTGAGCCGATAAAGATCAACACATCCATATTAGGGATACCGCCCTTAAGCGAATGAAACGCGCTTTTGCCAAAATGCAGGCAGCCAACAATAAAAACAGGCAGGCATAGCAGCAATTGTACCATGGGCATATGCAACACATGCCACGGCAAGATCATGTGCAATAACAGGGGCGCGGTAAAGATAGCGCAGAAGATAAATTTGTTCTCTATCTTCTCGTAAAACTTTGGTACGTGTAGCGCAGGGTCATCAACAACCTTAAAACCTAATTGCTCTATGCCTTTTATAATTTCAGGCAATTGAACCGTGCTGTTGTTTGAAAATTTAACCTCTTCGCCGGCAAAATCAACCAGGATGTTGTTTAAGCCTTTCTTCTCCAATAATTTATGAATAGATAGGGCGCAGTTATTACAGTGCATCCCCGTTACATTTAACTCTACTAATTGCTCTGCCATAGTATACAAATTTACCTTATTATTTAGAGCCGTTCTAAATATTAGCGTAAGCAAATTGTAATTTTAAAATTTAGCTTGATATTAATGACCAATTTTATACATTTGCACTCTCCAAAACGGTAGATGTAGCTCAGTTGGTTAGAGCATCGGTTTGTGGTACCGAGGGTCGTGGGTTCGAGCCCCATCATTTACCCGGAATTTAAAGCAGTCTGCAAAGACTGCTTTTTTTGTTTTATTGCATTGGTTTTAAACATTAGTGTGTAGTGTTTATTCGATGTTATTAGTAATAAACATCTGTCATTTACACATCCACACATTAATACTTCTTCGCTATCATTTTCCGGTGCTCAATTCCCCATTTTATCATCTCAAGAATAATATCACCAAAGGTGGTACAATACTCGGTTGACTCATACTCTACCAAAACAGGGGAATTGGGATACACTGTCCGCTTTATAATTTTGTTCAGTTCCATTTCCTTAAGCTCGCGCGATAGCATACGTGTAGTAATGCCGGGGATGCTGCGTTCAATTTCTCTGAAACGTTTGTTACCATTACAGATAGAGTTGATTATGGGCAAGCGCCATTTGCCGCCGATTACATAAATGGTATCCTGCAAAGCCCGCACTTCTTCGGCCTGGTTTCTGGGGGTGCTTAATATGTTTTCTATATCTTTCATTGGTATACTCTGTGATACTGATTACAAAGTTATATCAATTTGTAAATATCTTTGCCAATAATTAATAATATCATGGCAAAAACAATTTTTATAACCGGAACAAGCAGCGGACTTGGAAAATTAACCGCTAAATACTTTGCCCAACAAGGCTGGAATGTAGCGGCCACGATGCGCAGCCCTGAAAAAGAAACCGAATTAACAGCTTACAGCAATATAAAAATTTTTAAGCTGGATGTAACTGATATAGAACAGGTAAAAACCGCTACCGCGCAGGCTATAGCTGCTTTTGGAAAGATAGATGTAATAGTGAATAATGCCGGCATGGGTACTTATGGCGCGCTGGAACTGGCCGAAGAGCATGATATTGACTGGCAGTTTGCTGTGAACACCCGCGGACCGATAAATGTAATCCGCGCGTTTTTACCACATTTGCGCGAGGCTGGCGGCGGTATGTTCATCAATATCAGCTCGTTTATGGGGATTACAACGGCCGCGCCGCTGGGATCGCTGTATAACATGTCTAAATTTGCTTTAGAGGGCTTAACCGAAGGGCTTTATTACGAATTGAAACCACTGAATATTGAACTGCGATTGATAGAACAAGGCGGCTCAAAGGATAATAATTTTATAGATAATGTAGTTTGGAACACCGATCCTGAAATTACTGCATATGATGAACTGACCAGTAAACTAAAACACCTGTTTGCCACCGCCGGCGATGAACATAAGGATGACCCGATGGTAATTGTGAACGCCATTTATGGGCTGGCTACCGGCGAAAGCAAAAAATTTCGCACCGTGATAGGCGCATCGGGTAACTACCTGGTGAGCTTACGTAATTCGGTACCTATTGAGGAATATTTGGAAACCATAGCAACCAATTTTACCTAATTGTCTAAACAAAATAGATAAAATATATGCTCCGTTACCCACCCGACACAAAAAGCAGCTTGAAAAAGGCTGCTTTTCTATTAAGGACACATTTTTTGGCACCACAAGGGTTTCTCGCAGATTTAAGTTAACCCACAAAATCTTTCGGTTAAAAATAACGGTTAAAACAAGTGGTACATAGCATCTCAATACCACCAAACGTTCCGATGGAACGTAAAATGAATGTTTGATATTCATTTCTACCAACAAGGCGTACCTATGGCACGCTAAAAAGCACTTTTTCGTCCCATCGGGACGTCTGGTCGGTAGGAAATAGTACACGATTTAGTCTCGTTCCATAGGAACGATTGGTGAATTCGGCACTTGGCAAGCCGAGGATTTTATGGGTTAACTTAAACTCACAGAGGACCTTGCACTATGGCCTATATTACATTCCGCAGACCCTGCGGATACTTCAGCCCGTGACACTTGCGGCAGCCAGAGGCTTTTTCAACAAGCTATTTCTTTTCTTTCAGGGCATCTTCTATCCGCAGGCTTTCTTTATGAATGGCATTTAGTACCTCTGTGATAAACCCGGGGGATAGGTCTTCTTTTTTACCTGCTTCTATTGCCTTATCAATTACCTGTTGAAAACGTGCGGCTTGCAGAGACGGTATATTGTTTTTTGCTTTGTAGATCCCTATTTCCTTTACCACGCGTTCACGTGCTCCAAGTATTTCAATTAATTTTTTGTCGAGGGAGTCGATTTTTTGACGGGCTTTTTCCAGGGTACGGTCGGCGGCTTTAGGTTGGCCGGATTGTGCAAACAGGTGACTTGTCATTATCATCATCATTAAAAAAGTAAGGGCTAATAAGCGATTGATTTTATTTTTCATATTTGATATTTGTATCTGTTTGTAACGAAAAACTTTTTGAAAATGGTATAATTTAATACGTTTAATTGGCTTCTCTAACCCGGAAAAAGCACTTATACCATTTCTTAAATGTTTTTTCAAAAAGAGTTAAAGAGCGTTGGAATCGGATTCCAGGCTTTTGTTTCATATTATTAATTAATAGCTAATTAATAATTCAGTAAAAAATTATTACATTATATGTTCATACATTATTACATAAATTATATCTTTAACATCACAAATTAGATTAAATGCATGGCGCTGATTATTTAATCTTAAAAACTGTTTTATAATGAAAAAACAAATTTACACAGCTTATTTAATTTTTGTGTTTTCCGTTCTTAGCGCACTGTCGGTCTCTGCTTTGCAAAATCAGCATAGCAGAGCTGTTTCAGATTTTCCTTCAGGGCGCGCCGAAGTATTAGGTATTCCAACACTTGATAACCTGGCTGGCGACTGGGTGCCGATGGCTCAGGTTGAAAACATGCCTTCTGTTCATAACTTTAATCATATGTTGGTGGTCAATCGTGATCTGACTTCCTACTTCTATTATCCAGGTGGGCTGTATCCCTGGAAAAAAGGACATCCCATGACGGTGTTAACCATAGATGGACAAGAGTATCAGGCAGCGGAAACCCGATGTTTTGCTTATAAAGCTCTTCGCCGCAATCAGTATTGCAATGGTACATCCGTAGAAACCGATGTACGCATGCTTAATGAGTCAAGAAATGTAATGTGCCGTATTACTGCAACCAATACAACCATACTACAGCGGTATATCACGCTTGCTCTTCGTGTGCCGGGCAAACTTATGGCCGATGGTATTGGTGTTTCAAATAACCTGCAGCGTCAGGGTGTTGTATCTATCGTGCGTCCGGCACGTAAGCCTGATGCTGTATCAGTAGAAAAAGATACTGTAGTTTGGCGGTGGACGATAAACCTCCCTAAAGGAGGCTCTACACATATTGAATTTGTTGCAGGAGATGAGGTTTCAGCACAAAGTGCTCAAACCGATGCCAATGTGGCCAAATGGGCTGCGAGGTTCAACACCTATTTTGATGCTTGTAAAACAAACTGGGAGAATCGGTGGGCTGATGCCTTCACCCCGGGAAATAAACATTTTTCGGGACATTTGCCCATTTTAAAGAGTAATGATGCCGCCCTAATGCGCAACTACTATGTTGGTGCATGGACAATGTTGGCTTTAGAGCGTACCCAGTTTCCTGTCTATAAACGTTCGTTTGTTACAAGTGGCGAGCGTGAAGATGGCACCCAGTTTTATTGGGATGCATCCATGCAGGCAACCGCATGGGCATTGCTTGAACCCGTTGGTATGAAAGCAACGCTGCGCCGATGGTTGGTACAGAACCCGCGGAGTGGACAAGCCAGCGGATATGCGCTCGATTTAAGGAATGTTAAAGGGTATGATACAAATCATTACGACAAAATCAATGGGTATGCCTTCAACGCCTGCACTATTTTCAAAACGATAGATGAATACCTGCGGGTGACAAACGATCATGCCTTCCTTGATGAAAAACTGGAAAATGGCAAGAGCGTTATAGAAATATTGGATGCGCTTGCTACTGATTGGGAAACCCTTCCAAAGGGGCATGATGGGTTGGCCAATTACGGCGAGAATAACAACCTTCTTGAATGTGCGCCGGCTTATATCAATTGTGTATCATCCTGTAATGCACAGGATATTTGGATGATGCGGCAAACAGCAAAATGGTATGTGCTGCATAATAATATGGCACGTGCAAAAGAACTCGAGGCAAAAGCTGCCATTTTACTTCCTAAAGTAATGTCGCTTTACAAGACAGGTACAGGTGTCTGGAATGCCTGGCAGTTAAATGGTAAGCGTGTGGAACTACGTCACTGCGTCGATTTTATTTATACCGGCAACGCTTTGAAAAGAGATCTCTCTGCAACGCAAAAGTCAGAAATGGTCTCATTTGTTAAACATGAATTACTTACCCGTGATTGGATGCGTGCAATGAGCTTAAAGGACTCTGCTGCGATTAATTCAGACCGGCCGGATCATGGGCCAATGGGAGCCTATGACGGTTGGATTCCGCTAACGGTTAATACCATGTGGAACCTTGGCGATCCCGATGGGGCCTATAAATTTTATTGTCGTACTGCAGTGGTTACAAGCGAAGGCCCCTTTGCCCAGGCCCGTGAGTTTTTTGGCCCTGACCGTACAGGATACGACGCGCCTGTACGCATTGCAGCAAGGCAGGGTTGCATGAAAGAATGCATCAGTGGCGTGGCCTTTAGTGATGTTGTGATAACAACGTTCTTCGGCTTTGTTCCCGAAACAGGTAATTCGCATTTCCTTGCTGATCCATCTACGCCACGCCCGTTTTCGGGCGAGTTACGTAATGTTCATTTTGCCGGTAAGGAGTTTACGCTTGAAGCAGGACACAAAGGTGTTAAGGTGATTTCGGAACGGTTGAATAATTAAAATAGAAAACATGCGAATGAACAGTAATCGGCCGCGCCGTTAAGCATTATTTTTTATATTGGCTGAATAACCATTCCATAATACGCTGATCGCTGTAAACAGATAGCCATGACAGGTGGCCCGTTTCGGGATAGAGCGTAAAACCTGGCCGAGCGCCTGCTTTGCGTAATTCTGTCACCATGTCAAATGAGTATTGGTTGTTTACTGTCGGATCATCCGCACCGGCGCAGATCCACATCGGCACATGTGCGGCTATGCTGATCTTAGTCGCATCACCGCCGCCGCAAACCGGCAGGGCTGCAGCAAACAGATCGGGATAACGTTCCAGCGCGTCGAAAGTACCGAAACCACCCATACTTAATCCCGTAATATAAATACGCCTGGTATCTATATGCTGCGTTGTAATGACCTGATCTATCAACTCGCGTAGTGCCTGCATAGATTTGGTTGGTTTAGCATTCAATGTTCCTTTTACGCTGTTTTTTGCCCGATCCACATTAGCCCACTGCTCGCCCGGAGGGCATTGCGGGGCTATGACAACGGCCGGGTGCATAGCCATCATTTGGTCAGTAGCAAAGTTCATGACACCCCATTTTAACTGAGCCTGGTTATCTAAACCGCGCTCGCCGCTACCATGCAAAAAAATTACCAGTGGCGTACTCCGCAGGGTGTCACGGTCAGGGTCAAGGATACAATAACGCAGGGTGTCTCCCGCCTTATCTACAAATTTTTTAGCAGTAAAACGCTCACGCTGAGCAAAGCCGTTTAACGCCAATAGGCAAAGCGCAAAACAGAAAGATGCACTACGCACAAGTCTGAAAGTTTTCATAGTAATAGCTTTTGGTGAATTTTGTATATAAAACTAATATTTTTTTTACAGTTTAACTTGTCTGCGATTTGTTTTAATCACTGCTAAATAGCAACTGACCTGGTTGCTAATTTAAGAGCTTTTGTGTCCGGTATAAATTATCTGTGCTTTGCAGGATCTTATCTTTAAGCTTTGGGTTATAGTTGGGATGCTGCTTTAAAAACAAGCTTACTGTTTGTGCCGCCTGTTTATCCCGGTAGTTGCTGAAAATTGCGCCCAACCATGATTGCGGAAAGAAAATATCGCCGGTTTTTTGTAATTCTTCAACCATATCAAGGCTTTGACGCAGATATTTTTCTACAGTTTTTTGCCTTAGCGGGTGATGCAGATAGCTTATGGCTGTTGTTACCCAAGCTTCTTTTTCGCGGTTTTGTCGTAGTTTCAAACTTTCAAAGAAAGTATCCCTTTCTTTAGCATCAGCTGATAATGCCGGCATTAAAAATTCAAGTCTTTTTTTTCTGTCGATGTTTGTGATACGGGTTTCCTGCTGCCTTAATACATTGCTGGCGGTATCATTTTTTAAAGCGATGGAAAGTGCAAGCGAGGTATAATCGTCTTCTGTTAATTTTATACCTTCAGGTGCCTGTTGGTTTTTCCAAATGGAGTAGATCATATCATTAGCACCGTTGCTTAAATAGATATCCTGGTAAGTTTTAAAAAGGATCTTCTTGTTATTGGCGGCTGTTTGCTGTTGCATTGCACTCCATAAATTCTTTTCAAGATCTGCCGATAATTGTTTTCTAACTTCAGGCTTAATAAACTCCCAGTAAATCGTACTGATATAGCCGGTTAGCAGCCTTAAATTTGTTTCCTCTTTTTCGGCGACTATGCCTTTCGAAAAAATATCGAGTAATTCTTTCGGTTTATAATACCTGCCCGATAACATATTTTCATAAGCGCTGATGTATAACGACGCCCTCTGCAGCGCGCTGTTTATAGTAAACAGGTTAGGGGTAATGCTTTTATCTACCGGGAACATACCGTAACCAATACCATCCGAATCGAAAATGATATAAGACGGCTTTGCAAGACCGACTGCCTGTTGCAGGTCGACTTTTGCTGTATTCATATTTACTGTTATATCCTTACTATAACCGGGATATACTAATGTAATATTAAATGATTGCGGCCAGATCCGCCCGTCGTTAAACCTTGCAGCGTGTTGGGTTAATATAAAACGGCTTATCTTATTACCGCTATAGGATATGGCATAATCAAATACAGGCATCCCCGGTTGATTAACCCAAACCTTGTTCCAGTTGTAAAGATCGACCTTGGTGTATTTATTTAGAATAGCGATCAGATCGGTCCAGGTAGCGTTGCTGTAAGCATATTTTTTAAGATACAATTGCACGCCTTCTCTAAACTTTTCCTGCCCGATCAGCAGTTCAAGCTGCCGCATCATTATAGGAGCCTTATGGTAGATAATGTTTCCGTACAATGAACCGGCATCCTGCAAATTTGAAAGCTGCTGGCGGATAGGATTGGCCCCTGCGGTCCGGTCAATAGCATAAGCTGCGGGGTAATGATCCTGCAGGAATTTCAGGTTAAATGTTTCCTTGCCCATCAGTTTTTCAGTGATCTTATCGGCCATGAAATTGGCAAACACTTCCTTCATCCATACATCATTGAACCATTGCATGGTCACCATGTCCCCAAACCACATATGTGCTGTTTCATGCGATATCACATTTGAACGGGTAATAAATTGATCCTTAGTCGCCCCGCCATCTAAAAAGAGGGCAGAGGCTTTATATTGCACCTCGCCCGGATGCTCCATCCCGCCAAATTGAAAATCAGGTATCGCAGCGAAACCAACTTTTTGAAAAGGAAAAGGAATACCCGTCCAATTCTCCATAAAACTAATTGCATCCTGGTGAGCTTTAAATACCGAATCAGCACTCAGCTTAATTTTTACCGAATCCGTTTCACGATATAAAAAAGTTGCCCACCGGCCATTTATAGGCTTTATGGCTTCTGTATATTTTCCCGCCGTAAATGAAAACAAATAGGTAGGTATTTTATCAGTGTTATTAAAATGGTAAATAATTTGATCGTTACTGATAACAGAGTCTTTTTTGATCGCATTAGCAAGTGTTTTCCATCCTGATGGTACACGTAAGGTCAATAAAAAGTTAGCTTTCAGATCAGGCTGATCAAAACATGGAAACACAGTACGCGCACGGTCCGGCACAAATAAAGCATACAGGTAATCAGCATTTCGGTTAAGTGAAGCATTGCCTGCCGTAAATTGAATACAGATCCTGTTAGTACCGGTTAGCAGGTATTTTGCATCGATAATTAAATGCTCTTGCTTAAGATTGGCAGCGACAGGTTTATCATTAACTGTTATTGATCTGACATGATTTGCATTCTGTTTAAAATCAAGCTGCAGCGGTTGATCAACAGTTTTGAGCTTAAAAATAATAGTATCAGAACCGTTGATGTCTGCACTCTTTTCGGCAGGTATATCAAAATCAAGGTTATATTGAATGTCAGTGATCAAGCTATGCCTGTAGTTGGCCAGCGCTAATGATATCCCGGTTTGAACAGCCGGGCCAATTTGTTGCGCAACGCTTAATTTAAATAAAAATAGGGTAAGAAAGATGGTGAGGTTTCCTTTAATAGACATACGGTAATTTAGAAATAAAAAATGGAAGACGAAATTATTGTACTATCGGTTTAGCATCCTTTGTAAAAATAAAACTGTAACTACACAAATAAGCACAACTTTGATTGCTACTTATATCAGGGAATATTAGATTTGTTTACCAATGTCGACCTAATATTAAAAATCATGAAAAAAATATTCCTTTTTGTATTCACCCTTATGGTGATACAGGCATCTGCCCAACAAGTAACAACCGCTAACGGTGTGTTAGAAGGTGCTACCCTGCCAAGCGGGATAATAGCTTACAAGGGCGTTCCGTTTGCACAACCACCTGTAGGTGATTTGCGTTGGAAAGAACCACAAGCGCCATTAAATTGGAAAGGCGTACGCAAAGCGGATAATTTTGGACCGCAGGCTATGCAACGTGCCATTTATAGCGATATGATGTTTAGGAGTGCCGGGAAAAGCGAAGATTGCCTTTATTTAAATGTATGGACAGGTGCTAAATCGGCAAAAGAAAAACGCGCTGTGCTGGTTTATTTTTATGGCGGCGGCTTTAATGCCGGTGATGGTTCTGAATATCGTTATGATGGTGAAGCTTTAGCTAAAAAAGGTATTGTTACCGTAACTGTAAATTATAGATTGGGAATATTTGGCTTCCTTGCACATCCGGAACTAACTGCCGAGTCGGCACACCATTCGTCAGGTAATTATGGCTTAATGGATCAGCATGCAGCATTAGCATGGGTTAAGAAAAATATAGCTGCTTTTGGCGGCGACCCGGATAAAGTAACAATAGCAGGTGAATCTGCGGGCTCAATGTCCGTATGCGGACAAGTAGCTTCACCGCTGTCAAAAGGCCTTTTTGTTGGCGCGATAGGGGAAAGCGGCTCTTTGTTAGGCAATCTTTCGCCCACACCATTGGCAGATGCCGAACAGAATGGAGTAAAATTTGCAACCGGTATCGGCGCCGCCTCGTTGGCTGATTTAAGAAAAATACCTGCCGACACATTACTTAAACTAACAACACGGGCACATTTTCCAATTACTATTGATGGCTATTTTTTACCGGAGTCGCCGCAACAAATATTTTCTGCGGGTAAGCAAATGCATGTACCATTATTGGCAGGGTGGAACTCGGCTGAAGGTGGGCCCGGTAACATATTGGGTAACGCTGAACCGACCGTGGACAATTACAAGGCGGCGGTACAAAAGTTATACAACGAGCACGCAGAAGATATACTAAAAGCTTACCAGGCCAATACAGATGCCGATGTATTACAGGCAGCAACGGACCTGGCATCAGACCGCTTTATTGCTTACGCAACCTGGAAGTTTACAGACCTGCAAAATAAAACGGGAGGTAAATCTGTTTACCGCTATTTTTTCACAAAAAAACGCCCGCTTATGGTTGGTGCCCCTGAGGGGACGGTTGACCATTCAATGGGCGCTGCACATGCTTCAGATATAGAATATGCATTAGGCAACCTGGCCACAAATAAAGTTTATGCCTGGACGCCTGACGACTATAAAACATCAGAAACTATGCAAAATTACTTTGTCAATTTTGTTAAAACAGGTAATCCCAACGGTACAGGTTTACCAACATGGCACAGCCTGCAAAACAATGATCCCGAAGTAATGGTCATAGGCATAGAAAGTAAGCCCGAGCCACAAAAAAATTTAAACCGTTACCAGTTGATGGATACTTTTTTCAATAAATAAGATCTGTATTGTTTGACGGCTGTATTAAGCTTAATTTTCTGTATATCTTTGAGTTATAAAAAATATTATCGTTTTGTGATATAAATATATAATAGTAAAGTCGTAACTTGTTATTAGTAAACCAACCTGCAATATCATGATGCGCTACGAAAATCAACGAGAGCTAACCGCTTTTTTATATCGGTCTTTTTTGGACGTTATGAGCGATAAAGGTATTTATCCATTATCAGGATCGGGGATTGATATGATCCATTTGATTGAGAATAGTGTTAATGCCGCTGTAGCAAAAGGCGAAGTGCCCATGAGAAATTATGATATAATTGATCATACCGGGTCTTTAGCCAAGCTGCAAGAATTACAGGATAATATTATTTTGCTGGCTAAACAAATGGCTACTGACGCCGCCGAACAAAGATCTTTCGAATTGCATGAGTGGTCATTAAACACTGCCCGGCGGAAACTTTGCCCCCTTTACCCATTTTTTAGAGAGCCGTGTATTTAATTGAATATTTGCAATGGATATGGAAGAGCCTTTAAAAAAAGCGTTTGATGGTGCGCTTGACCTGATCAAACAATTAATAACCCTGTCAACCGGCACGCTGGCTTTAACCGCTACCTTTATTAAAGATATTTTAAAACTTCCTGACGGGCACGCCATACCTCATAAAGCTGTGCTGTTTATTACCTGGGGACTTATGTTGCTGAGTATTTTTTGCGGGCTGCTGGCACATGGGGCCTTAACCGGTACGCTGGAGGGAGCAGATATAGTAAACCCGCAAACCGGAACAACTCCTAAAAGGATATCTCCATATGACTCCAACATCCGGATTTGGGCGTTAGCTCAATGTATTGTTTTTTACTTGGGTATTGTTATGCTGATTGTTTATGTGGGTTGTTGTCTGTAAAACTTTCTTTTTAAATAGCTTAACGTGCGCTTTCGATAAACTTGCTTTTGTTTAACCCTATTATATGCTAAACTATAATGCTTAGCTTTGATGTTCAATAATTTTAAGTGATGAGCAAATTTACAATACCTGATCAAACATTGTATATATGCACAGGTAGCAAATGCGGTAAACGTGGGGGGAAAGACACTTATAAAGCAGCCAAATCTTTTCTGAAACATCAGCCACCCCGCCGGCAAATAGAACTGATCCGTACAGAATGCACAGACCGCTGTGATTTTGCACCGGTCTGTGCATTTCAACCCGGTAATACCTGGTTAAAGGAGTACAAGGAAAAAGATATACTAAAAATACTTAGTACAATGATGCATGATTAAGCCTGGCTATCGTATTTGATCTCGCCAACATGCTTGTCTATCTGCCATCTGCCGGTACCTTCTTCGCCTATCACTTCAAATAATTCAAGCGCGCGGCGGGCTTTGTATTCTTCTTCGCGTTGCTCTTTCAGGAACCAGTTTAAAAACTCAATGGTTACAAAGTCCTGCTCTTTAAGGCAGCGGGCATAAATGTTTTTTATTGATTGGGTAACATTGATCTCCTGGTCAAGTGCTTCTTCAAAAACTTCGCGGAACGAATTATATTCCTGTTTAATATTGGTAACGTCAGGCGAAACTGAATTGCCGCCCATATCTAATATGTATTTAAAAAATTTAAGCTGATGCTGTCTTTCTTCTTCGGCTTGCTTAAAGAAGTAGTTCGAAGAAAAATCATAACCATTACGGTTACACCATGATGCCATAGATAAATATACAGAAGAGGAGTAGGCTTCCATTTTGATCTGCTTGTTAAGCAGGGCTTCAATATCAGAAGAAATAAGGGTTTTTACACGAACTAAATCTTTCATAACAGTGTTATTAAGTATAACAACAATCGGTTGTATAACAATAATAATACTATTATTTAGTATTCAGTTAAAATAAGGATAATATGAAATCAGTCTAAATATAGGCTGGTACGCGGTGCAGACGATCATAAATGATCTGATTGAGCTCCAGCATCACAAAAGTACCTTCTAAAAGGTCCCTTAACGCAATGATCTGAGCCAGGCTTAGTACGTAACAATGATCGCATGCGCAGATAAAAATGATCTCAACATCAGGCGATTTTGTACTGTCTAATAGCCGCTGTTCAATATCGATACGATAGACTGCGGTACGTAATTTTAACAGGCAGCGATAATCAAAACGGGCATTCTTTCCGGCGAAGTTAACTTGCCAGCACCTATCAGTATCATTTTGAAAAACAGCACCGTGCGCAGTTGTAAAAACTTCTGTCAGGTGAGGGTGATCGGATAAATTTGAATACATGTTGTGCAAAAATGCAGGTTATTTAGAATAAATCCAAATATTGTTTGTAATTATTCTAAATAAAACGATTGCCAGTAATAAATAAGAGTTTGCTTCAAATAAATTACAATTGATTTGTTTGATAAAACTCTTTATATTTATCAGATAAACCTATTCACTATGAAATATCTTATCGCATCAGCATTGATTTTAATTTCAGGCGCATCTTTCGCACAGATTAACCTCATCAAAGCTAAAACCAAAACTACTTATCAGGCAACTTCAACCTCCACCAAATTCAGTGGTTCAATGGGCGAGACAGGTGCATCATCCAAAGCTAATGGTTTAACACAAATAAGCTATTGCCTAAACAGCGGTAACGAGGCTGCCGTAAAAGAAAATAATAAAAGAGATACAATTAATTTTCGCGCGAGCATATTAAGAGGCGAAGGCAATGTTACCATAACACATCCGGACGGTACACAATCTGTTATTGTTGATAATGGTAACTCTATAACCGTAAAAGCTGCCGGCGGCCTTACCGCTACGGTTAATAAATTAAATTCAGTTAACCCTGCTGATAATACAGGACAATATCTTATTTCTTATAATAAAAATATTTCTGAAGTGAAAACCGCTTATGGTACTGGTTTTAAATTTGAGCGGAAAGGAAATATCGCTACAATAACCAATTGGGACGGCAGCTATTTAGTGATGATCACCACGGGCAAAGCTTCGGTTATTGTCGATTCAAATGGTAAAGAAACTTTGGTGATCAAAGACAATGATAAAACTTCGGTTATGAATGCAGACGGAACCAATTTTATTGTTGTTACAGAGGACGGTAAACCCCAAATAATTCATAACGATGGTAAGAGAAGTAGGATAAATGGCTATGGAGGACTGGGGTTACTTAGCAGTGAGAACGGAGGGCTGACATCAATGTTTAATTACGATAAAATAGGCAGTGGTAATAATACCGACGGAGGCGAGCTTACTAAAGTAACTGCAGACAAAACTATGTTAGCTAATGCTTCTAAATAATAAGCCGCAAAGGCGCACTTGTGCTCACCAATGTAAAAGCTGTAATTAATATTCAGGACGTACGTTAGTATTGCGGGTTGTCTATATAACTTTGTAATAAATCCTTAGTAACAAGCTTATTTCATTTAATAGGCGGCAATTGGTTTTTAATGTATTTTTTGTTTCTTTACGATTGAATCCAAAAAAAACCAATCCATGATTAAACTTAAACATTTGTTGGCCTTTGCCGGCGTAATGGGTACATTATCTGTATCGTATGCAATCGACGGGCCGAAACCTAAAAAGCCTGCTGTTAAAGATCCGGTTGACTATGTTAACCCTAATATTGGCAATATCAGCCATATGCTGGTACCAACGTACCCGACCACACATTTGCCTAACAGTATGATGCGTGTTTTCCCGGTACGTCACGACTATACCACCAACCGTATTGGCGGACTGCCATTGATCGTTACACATCACCGCGAAGAATCAAGCTTTAATTTTTATCCGTATCAAGGCAGCGAAAGCGGTATCAAACCGACTACTACCTTGAGCTATGACCAGGAAAAAGTTACACCATATCGTTATAAAGAATACCTGGACGAAGCAAACATAGCTACAGACTTTGCACCGTCGCACCAAAGCGCGGTTTACAGCATTACGTTCGACAAACCAGGCGCACCGTACCTGGTGTTTAATTGCGGCCGCGGCGAGATAAAAGCCAGCGGAAGCGTGATCAGCGGGCACAAATCATTAGGTAATAAAACCTCAGTTTATATTTATGCAGTGACTGACGTTGCGTCGGCAAAATCAGGTACAGCGGCTAAGGACGGTGGCGTTGAATGGAACGGACCTGTATCGGGATCATTAGTAGTAGCCTATCCGGAAGGTACTAAAAAAATAGGTATGCGCTATGGCGTATCATTCATCAGTGTAGAACAGGCAAAGAAAAACCTTGACCGCGAGATTCACAATTTTGATGTTAACGCAGTTGCCGAAGCAGGTCGTAAGATCTGGAACGAGGCTTTGGGCAAGATAGCTGTTTCAGGCGCGTCTGATAAAGAAACCACTGTGTTTTATACATCGTTATACCGCACTTATGAGCGGCCTACTGTTATCAGTGAGGATGGTAAATATTTCAGTGCTTCGGATGGTAAAGTTCATAGCGACGAAGGCCATCCGTTTTCTACCGATGACTGGACCTGGGATACCTACCGTGCTGCACACCCTTTGCGCGTTTTGATCAACAAGCAAGATGAAAATAATATCTTAAACTCATACATCCTGATGTCTGAGCAAACCGGTAAAGGCTGGTTCCCAACTTTTCCGGGGGTAAGCGGCGAGCAGCATTGCATGAACTCTAACCACGGTATAGCCAGCGTAGCTGATGCTTATGCTAAAGGTTTGCGTGGGTTTGACCTGGCTAAAGCCTATGCAGCTTGTAAGGCGTCTATAGAAACTAAGTCGTTGTTACCATGGTCGTACGCGCCATCAGGCGAGCTGGACGACTTCTTTAAAAAGAATGGTTATCTGCCCGCACTAAAACCGGGCGAAAAAGAAACCGTGGCAAATGTAAGCGAATGGGAAAAACGCCAGCCAATAGCGGTTACCTTAGGTACTTCGTTCGACGAATGGTGTCTGTCGCAAATCGCGCAGGATCTGGGTAAAACAGAAGAAGCTAATCATTACCTGAAAAGTTCTTACAATTACCGCAATGTGTTTAATCCAAAAACAGGTTTCTTCCATCCAAAAGATAAAGACGGTAATTTTATTGAACCGTTAGATTACCGTATTGATGGTGGCCCCGGCGCACGTCAGTACTATGACGAAAACAACGGTTACGTTTACCGTTGGGATGTGCAGCATAATATAGGCGACCTGGTTAAAATGGTAGGTGGAAATGAAAAATTTGTTGACGCTCTTGAAGATATGTTCAATACCGGCTACCCGGGTTCAAGATGGGATTTTTATGCCACACTGCCGGATCATACCGGTAATGTAGGTATGTTCTCGATGGCTAATGAGCCTGCTTTCCATATCCCGTACCTTTATAACTATGCCGGCGCGCCGTGGCGCACCCAAAAACGGATCCGTTCGTTATTAGACCAATGGTACCGTAATGACCTGATGGGTATCCCCGGCGATGAAGACGGTGGTGGTATGACCGCGTTTGTAGTATTCAGCGAAATGGGCTTTTACCCGGTTACTCCGGGTTCGCCAACCTATAACATCGGTAGCCCATGCTTTCCATATGTAAAAATGAACGTGGGTAACGGCAAATATTTCGAGATCAAAGCGCATAATGCTTCGTTTAACAATAAGTATATCCAGTCGGCTAAACTTAATGGCGTAGTGTTAAACAAACCATGGTTTAAGCATAGTGATATTGCTAACGGCGGTGTGCTTGAATTAGAAATGGGGCCGATAGCTAACAAAACCTGGGGCGCAAATTCTCCGCCGCCTTCGGCTGCTCCAATGCCCTAAAATATACTTTCATAAAGCAAAAATGCCTCTCAGGAAATTGTGGGGCGTTTTTTGCTTGTATATACTTTTAAATGAAAATGTTACAAACTTTATAGGTTATAATATGTTTATGGTTAGTTATTATGAATGTATTATAATGACTAAGAAATACTTACAAGATCATGAAAATTAAAATATTATTATCATTAGTATTAGTAGCCGCAGCGCTTACGCAGGGATGTGTGAGTAATAAAAAATATGCCGAACTTCAAACTAATTACAACAATTTACAGACTAAACAAGCCGAGTTAAAACAAAGTTATGACGTAACCCAACGCGAACTGGAAGGTTCGAAAACGAGGGTCAGAAGTTTAGAAGAACAAATAGCATCCGAAAAATCAAACCGCGATGCTTTGCAGGATGCTTTAAACAAATGTTTGGCCGGTAATAACCAGGGCAATGTCAATATTGCTAAACTGGCCGATCAAATCACAGCATCGAATCAATATATAAAACAATTGATAGCTGCAAAAGGCAAAAGCGATTCGCTTAACATGGTGTTAACCAATAACCTTACCCGCTCATTAAGCCAGGCAGAATTGAAAGATGTTGATGTGCAGGTGTTAAAGGGTGTAGTTTATATCTCGTTGTCAGACAATATGCTTTATAAATCAGGCAGCTATGAAATCTCAGATAAAGCAGGCGAGACATTAAGCAAAATAGCCAAGATCATTATGGATTATTCTGATTATGACGTACTTGTTGAAGGTAATACTGACAATGTGCCTATTAAACAAACCAATATCCGTAACAACTGGGATCTGAGTACGCTAAGAGCATCATCTGTTGTGCAGGCATTGCAAAATAGCTATAACGTCGATCCTAAACGCTTAACAGCCGGTGGCAGGGGCGAATATAATCCAATAGCAGATAACAGCACTCCGGACGGAAAAACGAAAAACAGGCGTACGCAAATTATCATCACTCCTAAGCTTGACCAATTTATGGATTTGATAGGTAAACCAGTCCAAAAATAACACAGTAATATTTATATTACATTAAACGCCTTTGTAGCAATACAAGGGCGTTTTTTATTTAAATGAGCTGCTTTATTTTCTATATTAGCCCGTCAAACCCAATTCATAATGACTCAATTATTACCGGCCAATTTTTTCTTTAAAAAGATCGTTACTTGTTTGCTCATCATAACGGCAAGTTTTTTATGTTTTACAACGGCCAAAGCCGCTACAAAAGTAGACGGCCTTAAATGTGAATACCTGGTTAATCCTTTGGGGATCGATGCTGTTCATCCACGATTTACATGGATGATGAGCGACACCAGGAACGGTGCTTTACAAACTGCTTACAACGTAACTGTAGGCACAGATTCTGCAGCTGTAGCTAACAGCGAGGGTAGTGTTTGGGATAGCAATAAGACAGAATCAAGCACTAATTTGGTGATTTATAATGGTAAAACCTTACAGCCATTTACAAAATACTATTGGCGTGTATCTGTTTGGGATGATGCGAATAAGATCACGCAATCATCTGTAGCCAGTTTTGAAACCGGTTTGATAGAGAAAGCTAACTGGAAAGGTACCTGGATCAGCGATAATAAAGGTCCTGAATTTAAGCCGGCCCCATATTTCAGGAATGTTTTTGAATTAGGAAAAAAAGTAAAATCTGCAAGGGCTTATATTGCGGTAGCAGGCTTATATGAGCTGTATATCAATGGCGAAAAAGTGGGTAATCACCGAATGGACCCAATGTATACCCGGTTTGACCGCCGTACGCTATACGTTACGTATGATGTGACATCACAGCTGCAAACCGGTAAAAACGCCATAGGTGTGTTACTGGGCAATGGCTGGTACAATATGCAAAGTACAGCGGTTTGGGATTTTCATAAGGCTCCGTGGCGTAACCGCCCGACATTTTGTTTGGATCTGCGGGTGACTTATGATGACGGCTCTATTGAAACCATTACATCAGACAGGAGTTGGAAATCGTCTTCAAGCCCAATAGTTTTTAACAGTATTTATACGGCCGAGCATTACGATGCCCGCAAAGAGCAACCCGGATGGAACACTACTAATTTTGATGATAAAGGCTGGAAAGGTGTGATCATCAGGCCGGCACCATCTGCAAATATTGTTTCGCAGGCTATGCAACCGATCCGCGCTATCGAAACCATCAATTCGGTTAGCATGAAAAAGATCGATGATAAAACTTACCTGTTTAATATAGGTCGTACAATAGCCGGTGTGAGCAAAATAACTGTTAAAGGTGATTCGGGTACGGTTATCCGCCTAAAACATACTGAGAAGTTAGATAAAAATGGCGTTGCAGATATGACAAACATCGATGTTCATTATCGCCCAACGGATGATACCGATCCTTTTCAGACAGATATATTTACATTAAGCGGTAAAGGCGAAGAAACCTTTATGCCGCGTTTTAACTACAAGGGTTTTCAATATGTTGAGGTTACCAGCAGTAAGCCCATCACTTTAACCAAAGAAAGCCTTACCGCTTATTTTATGCACAGCGATGTGGCGGTGTTAGGTAATGTAAGTTCGTCAAATACTACTTTAAATAAAATTTGGGCGGCAACAAATGCCTCATACCTGTCTAACTTTTATGGTTATCCTACAGATTGCCCGCAACGTGAAAAAAATGGTTGGACAGGCGATGCCCACATAGCCAGCGAGACAGGCTTATACGGTTTTGACGGTATCACCATTTATGAAAAATGGATGGCCGATCATCGGGACGAGCAGCAGCCTAACGGTACGCTTTCATCCATCATACCGTCGAATGGCTGGGGTTATGAGTGGGGTAACGGCCCCGATTGGACAAGTACAGTTGCCATCATCCCATGGAACCTTTACCAGTTTTATGGCGATAGCAAAACATTGAATGATAACTATGATGCTATTAAGCGTTACGTAAACCATATTGATGACCTGTACCCAACAGGCTTGACCACCTGGGGTTTGGGCGATTGGGTGCCTGTTAAATCGGTTTCGCCGGTTGAGTTTGTGTCGACTATTTATTACTATACCGACGTAAATATCCTGGCAAAAGCGGCCAAATTATTTGGCAAAGCCGATGATGAGCAAAAATATACCGCGTTAGCCTTGAAGATCAAAAATGCCATCAATACAAAATATTTAAATACAACCACTGGTATTTACGACAAAGGTTACCAAACTGAACTAAGCATGCCTTTATATTGGGGCGTGGTTCCAGACGAATTAAAAGCCAAAGTAGCCGCTAACCTTGCCGAGCGTGTTAAACAGGATAATAACCACCTGGACGCCGGGATCTTGGGCGCTAAAGCCATTTTAGGCGCGCTGAGCGACAACGGGCATGCTGATGTAGCTTATGCGATAGCCTCACAGGAAACTTACCCTTCATGGGGCTGGTGGATTATTAACGGAGCCACCACACTTTATGAAAACTGGGACGTATTTGCCAAAAGCGATCTTTCATTAAATCACATTATGTTTGGCGAGATAGGGGCGTGGTACTATAAAGGCATCGGCGGTATTAATATTGATCCTGCCAACCCGGGCTTTAAAAATGTAAGGCTTACACCAAACTTTGTTGCCGGATTAGATCATTTTGAATCAAGTCATATCGGCCCTTACGGTAAGATAGAATCTAACTGGAAAAGGAAAGGTAAAACCGTTATCTATTCAGCTGTGATCCCGGCTAACTCGACAGCTACGGTTGTTTTGCCTGTTGATAAAAAAGTTTATTTAAACGGCAAAGAAGTGACTATCGGTGATGGGTTGAAGGTAGCTTCGGGTAGTTATGAGTTTACAGTGAAATAAGATATTCGTGCTGTAATATAATTTAAAGCCCTGCTAAATTGATATTTTGCAGGGCTTTATAATTAAAATAAATCAGAATGTGTACCGGTACGTACCAACTCTAATAAATTTTATTAAATAGATCTTCTACATTTTTGAACTTTTTCCCTTTGCCTGCTTTTAATTCATCCATTGCTTTTATGGTGTCGGCATTAGGTGTATTATTTTCTTTTTTCACTTTAATAGTTACACCTAACTCTTTTAAAAACTCTTTAACCAGGCGGGTCTTATTTTCCGGTACTTTTATTTCGAGTGTTTGCATATACAAAAATAAATAATTTACCCGTGCTTTTTCTTCATATTCATCTTAGCTTTTTGGCCCGAGCTGAAATTATAGTTCTTGCTATTTGCTGCTTTTTTCTCGTGAAATGCCGCGCCACCTTCAGGCTCGGTAACCTTTG
>JAQBOP010000034.1 GCA_028287975.1 Mucilaginibacter sp.
GATTTTGAAGAAATTTTTGATCATAATATCAATTACTTGTTGAAAGATACAAACTTGATTTGAACACCATTCGCCAATAAAATGCCGAATATCTATATCGCTGATTTAAAAATAGTTAACTACAATCCAATTAACAAACCTGTTCGTTTTCGATACAGAATCGTTCGGTTGTGATACTTCACAAACGAATGCTGTTTCAGGCTTATCATTCGCTTTTTAAACTTTTAACGGGGTTAACTAATGCTGCCTTAATGGCTTTGTAGCCCACAGTTAACCAGGCAATAGCAACCGATAGTACAATAGCCAACAGGAAGATCCCCGGCCCGAGCTTGATCCGGAAAGCATACGATTCGAGCCATTTATTCATCAGGTACCAACCCACGGGTGCGGAGATGGCAAAGGCAACCAGCACCAGCAAAGTAAACTCCCTGGAGAACAGGTAAACGATATGGACAACCGAAGCACCAAGGGTTTTGCGTATGCCCACCTCTTTAGTTCGTTGAACGGTCATGAAAGAAACCAACCCGAACAAACCGAGGCATGAAATAAAGATGGCGATGCCGGCAAATATTTGATATAAGGTAGATAATTGATTATCGGCTTTATAAAAGCGCGCGATCTGTTCGTCAATAAAATGGTATTCATATAAAGCATCAGGAAAGGCGGCATTGTATTGGCGCTCTACCTGTGCAAGTGTTTCCTTCATATTAGCCTGTCCGATCTTGACGTTAAGCACACCGTAAGCGTTTTTTTGAGCGGCCATCAGTACAGGTGGTACCGCATCTTTAAAAGAACTGACGTTGAAATCGCGGACAACACCAACAATGGGTGCATCAAAATGCTTATTATTCCACAAACCGATAAATTTACCAATGGCTTGCTGCGGACTGCTTAAACCCAGCTTTCTCACCAGTGTCTCATTGATCACATAGCCGTGTACTGTATCGCTTGCCACATAAGGTTTGCCGGCCAGGAACTGCAGCTGATAAAGTTTAAAATGATCAGCATCTGCCCATTTAAGATTCACGCCAAAGTCGGTCTCCTTAACCGAGTGATCAAAGTGGATGCCGGTGACCCAGCCGTTTTCGTCTATCGGGCTGTAGCTGCTATAACTTAGTGCTTTTACACCCGGCTGCTGCAATAACCCGTACCGTAAAACCGGCATCCTGCTTTTACTTAAACTATCATCCGGTATGGGTATGGTAATAACGGCAGTCTTATTAAAACCCAGCGATTTGTTTTTAAAATAATTAAGTTGGGAGATCATGACCAGGATGCCGATAACAAGGAGCTGAGCGATGCAGAACTGCAAAACCACTAAAGCCCTTCGCAGGGAAATGCCGCCGGAACTGATCGCGTTGAGTTTATTTTTCAGTGCTGAAATGGGGTCAAAACCGGATATGATCATCGCCGGGTAAAAACCGGATAAGAAAGTTACCGTCACCCACAGGAGGCCGAGAAAGGTTAATACGACCGGGTCAAAAATGAACCGGGCATTTAATTCTATTTCCAGCAGTCTATTAACAAACGGGAGAACAAGCAAACTGGATACCAGCGCCAATACAATGGCACCAAGCGTAATGATCCCGGTCTCGCTGATAAACTGGACGATCAATTGCTTGCGGCGGCTGCCAAGCACTTTACGGATACCCACCTCTTTAGAACGGTTTACAGCCTGTGCCGTAGCCAGGTTGATAAAATTAACACAAGCAATGACCACCAGGAATAAGCCGATAAGGCTGATGGCATTAATAAGTTGTTTGCTGAAAGGGTGCGCGGTAAAAATATCCAATCGGGTGTCGTAATGCATTGCCGTTAGCGGCTGTAACTGTATACGCAGGCCTTTCTTATAATCAACGGGATTATGACGTTCAGTTAACCCATCAAATAGCCGCTCATAGGCGCCGAATTCAGCACCATTAGGCAATACAACATAGCAATTATTCTCGCTAAGGGTCACTCCCCAATTTTGCATGGCTTCGAAATTATCGCCGCCTTTAGAGCGCATCGACGCATAAGAAATGACAATCTTTAGCGGAAAATCCGTATTTGCGGGCACATCCTCTAAAATACCGGTAACTTTTAGTTCAGCTTTGCTTTTATAAGTAATGGTTTTACCCATAGCCTGATGCCAGTCCCCAAAAAATTTATCTGCCTCGCTCCGCGTCAGTGCCACAGTATTAGGTTCGGCTAATGCTGTTTTTTTATCACCCGCCAGCCAACCGAAATCGAATGTTTCGAAAAATTGCGGGTCAGCATAATAGGTCTCGTCCTCTTTAAATTTTTTGTTATCAGCACTGAAAAAGCTGCCTTCATTTCGCAATATCGTGGCGATTGCCGGTAATTGGGGGAAATCCTTCCGCAATGCTTCCGGTAAAGGAAAGGGAACCCCGGTCTCAAAACTTTGGCTTGGTTTAGTGACAACACTGGTCACCCGGTAGATGCGGTCCTTTTTCTGATGAAAGGTATCAAAACTCATCTCATATTGTACCACCAAAAAGATAAGCAGGCAGGCGGCGACGCCTACGGTTAACCCTATGACATTGATCGCTGTATAGGTTTTATGGCGAAGCAGGCTCCGCCAGGCTGTTTTGATATAGTTCCTGATCATGGTTCCAAGTTTTTTAAATCCAAGAAAATTCAATGCCATTTATATAATCAACTGATTAATAATAAATTATATAACAATCCAATGATTGATCTGTATCAGAAACGAACAGCGATTGTACGCTTCTGGCTGGGCTGCCTATTAGTCTGAATCACAGATTAAACGGATTATTGTGATTAATCAGATAATGAATGCAGGTTCATCTAAACCACCAAGATCAGGAAAATCTGATAAATCCCATGAATCTGTGATTCAGGTAACATCTTAAACAACAACTAAGCCCCACCTAAATCCTCCCTGGTAGGGAGGATTTTTAATAATCGTTTTAGAAATATATAAGTCTCCCCTGCGGGGGGAGATTTAGAGGGGGCCTTTCTCTAATCTCTATTCACTATCTTTGCGGTCGCAAAAAATGAAATTTAACTTAACAGTACAAGATCCGCATTCAAAAGCCCGCGCGGGCGAGATCACTACCGACCACGGTACTATACAAACCCCCATTTTTATGCCTGTTGGTACAGCAGGCACAGTAAAAGCCGTTCATCAGCATGAATTAAAGAACGATATACAGGCACAGATCATACTGGGCAATACCTATCATTTATATTTAAGGCCGGGCTTAGATGTGCTTGAAGGTGCCGGCGGATTGCATAAATTTAATGGCTGGGATGGCCCCATCCTTACAGACAGTGGCGGCTACCAGGTGTACAGCTTAAGCGAAGTGCGTAAAATAAAAGAGGAGGGCGTAACGTTCCGCTCGCATATAGATGGTTCAAAACACCTGTTCACGCCAGAGAATGTAATGGATATACAGCGTGTTATCGGGGCCGATATCATTATGGCTTTTGATGAATGTACGCCTTACCCGTGCGACTATATCTACGCCAAAAAATCTATCGAAATGACGCACCGCTGGCTAAAGCGCTGCTGCGAACGCTTTGATAGTACCGAACCAAAATATGGTTACAGCCAAACCCTTTTCCCCATTGTACAGGGGTCTGTTTATAAAGATCTGAGGGTACGGTCGGCAGAAGTTATAGCTTCTTTTGAGCGTGAGGGCAATGCCATAGGCGGCCTTTCGGTAGGCGAACCTGCCGAAGAAATGTATGCCATGACCGAAATAGTGTGTAATATATTACCGGAGCAAAAACCACGTTATTTAATGGGTGTAGGTACACCTATTAATCTGTTAGAAAATATAGCTTTGGGTATTGATATGTTTGATTGCGTAATGCCAACCCGTAATGCCCGCAATGGTATGTTATTTACCAAGAACGGCGTCATCAATATCAAGAATGAGAAGTGGAAAAACGACTTTTCGGCCATTGAGGATGATAGTGACCTATATGCCGATAAGGTGTATACCAAGGCTTATTTAAGGCATTTAATACATAGCGGCGAGATGCTTGGCGCGCAGATAGCAACCCTGCATAACCTGCATTTTTACTTGTGGCTGGTTAAAGAGGCACGTAATAAAATAATAGAAGGCGAGTTTTATAACTGGAAAAAAGTAATGGTAAACCGTTTGGGCCAAAGACTATAAATGAAAGCTTTTTTAGACCGGTATTTAAAAATACTTGACTGGTATATCATCAAGAAATACCTGGGCACATTCGTGTTTACCCTGGGCATATTTATGGTAATATCGGTTGTGTTTGATATATCAGAACACCTGGATAATTTCCTGTCGCACCATGATACTTTTTATGATGTAGCATTTAAATATTATGCAGGTTTTATCCCCTTTTATATTAACCTACTGTCGCCATTAATTAACTTTTTAGCGGTAATTTTCTTTACCGCCAAGATGGCCAACCAGACAGAAATTGTGCCTATCCTTAGTGGCAAAGCAAGCTTTAACCGGTTCTTGCGCCCCTACTTTGTAGCGGCCACTTTGATCTTTATTGTGTCGTTATTTGCCAATCTTTTCCTCATTCCATACACCAATAATTTAAAGGTAAAGTTTGAAAACGCCAATGGTTTTAACGGTGATCAGCAGAAGAATCAGGTGCATTTAAAGCTGGATAAACGCACTTATGTATATGTTGATTCGTATGATAATGCATCGCATACCGGGTATGAATTTGTGCTTGAAAAGTTTGATGGCGATAAGCTGCGCGAGAAGACCGTAGCCCATACGGTGAGCTATGACTCGGTAAAAAGGAAGTGGACAATGAGGGATTATTCGGTACGTTATGTAAACGGCTTAAGGGAAAGATTTGTGCAAAGCGTCCAGGCAAAAGACACTACGCTTGAGCTTTATCCGGCCGATTTTGAGGCCCATGATAATATCTATTCGGCCATGTCATTAAGCGAATTGAACAAGAATATTACCAAGGAAAAGATCCGCGGAGCGGGCAATTTAAAGGATATGCAGTACGAAAAATGCAGGCGTTATTTGTATCCTTTTGCCTCATTTGTGCTTACTTTAATTGGTGTTTCCATATCATCAAGGCGGGTACGCGGGGGTATTGGCTTACCCCTTGGGATAGGCCTTTTTCTCTGTTTCGCTTACATTGTGGTGGATAAATTTGCCCTTGTTTTCGCTATAAAAAGCGGCCTGCACCCTTTAATTGCTGCCGGTTTACCTAACTTCTTATTTGGTGTTTTTGGCGTATATTTGCTGTATAAAGCGCCTAAATAAGAATGGCACAGCGCAACGCTAACACTTCTGAGCTCAATAAAAACCTGCTTATACTGCATTTTACCGTCTTTATTTGGGGATTTACGAGCATTTTAGGCGCATTAATATCCATTTCTGCGGTACAATTGGTTTGGTACCGCGTATTAATTGCCCTGATCTCGCTGTTTTTGTACTTTAAATTTAACAAAAAAGCCTTCAAAGTAAGCCGCAAAACCTTTCTGAAATTGTTCTTTACAGGTGCTATTGTGGGTGCCCATTGGATCCTTTTCTTTGCTTCTATTAAGCTTTCAACGGTGCCGGTTACGCTTGTTTGCCTGTCGTCGATGACGTTATTTACTGCCGTTTTAGAGCCGATTTTCAGCAAAAAGCGCATTTTATTGACGGAAATTATCGCTGGTTTACTCATAATTACGGGTATAGTTTTGATCTTTAAATTTGAGGTTCATTACACTAAGGGTATCCTGGCAGGCTTATGCAGCGCCTTATGCGCAAGCATATTTTCCATTATCAATTCTAAACAAGTGCAGCAAACAGAGCCGGCGGTAATCTCATTTTTAGAGCTGATCGGTGCCTTTTTCTGGGCTACACTATACCTCCTTTTCACCGGTGGATTTAACCAGGCCATGATCCTGAAGCCGTCAGACATTGGCTATTTGATACTGCTTGGTACCATTTGTACATCGCTTGCGTACGTTGCCGGTGTGTCTGTAATGCGTGAGCTTTCGGCGTTCAGGGTGGCGTTGATCACCAACCTCGAGCCGGTTTATGGTATCCTGATGTCGTTCCTTTTCTTTGGCGATATGAACAAAATGACTAACGGATTTTGGATCGGCGCGTTAATAATTCTGTCTACTATCTTCCTGTTCCCGATAGCGCAAAAGCAGATTCAAAGGCGCAAAGCGGCTTAATTTTTTCTTCTATTCCCCAGCAAGATCTGAACATATTATCACCCTTCACCAAGGGTAGGGGATAATATTTACTCCTGAAAAACTCATTTTAAGCCCTTCTGACGCACGCGGTATTTTCACCATACTCGCATACATTTTAAAAATTTCGATCGATTACAGAGCAAATTTCACAAGGCTATTTGTGTATTAAAATCACATTATTTATCATTTGCCAAAATCATCCTTTTTGAGTTAATTTTCTGTCGATTTTTAGCAAATAATTTTGAATACTTAGGTTTACATAAATAAAATATATATTTAAAAATCAATCATTTATAAAATTTAACAAAAGTAAAAATTAAACTATATTGAAATTCTAAATTTTAGAATTACTAACAAGGTTAGCAAATGCATTTATTATAATTATTTATATGATATATAGTATTAATAATCAAGTATATATATTGTATAATTTAAACTTAAAAATCACCATTAGTTTTTGACGTGAAAAAACGAGTGGTTAGTGTACTGAAGTCACTAAATATAGAATTTGCCAAAAAACAGGGCATCATTGGCGGGATATAGAATTTCAAAAAAACAGGGCCAAAAAAGTCAAAATTTTAGTGAAGAGATTTTTTGTCAAAATCATAATGGAAAATTTGCGCGACATCAAAAAAGCAGATCGAAAACCAGGCGATTTTCGATTTTAAGAAAAAGGGCCAAACCCTCCATGTTTTTTACAATTGCATATTGTTGTTTTTTATTTTGCCTCTATCCTATTTTGAAATGGATTTTTATTACATCTATAAAAATCGGATATTGGCTAAAACTGTAAACTCTAAAAAGTCATGCGCATAAAAACAATGGTCATAATATTTATTACTGTATTGCTTACAGTGATCCTGATGCAAAATGCTGAGCCGGTAAGATTCACCATTTTGTTCGGCACGTTTTACATTTCAAAGTTGGTGGCCCTGGCAGGGTTCTCGGTGGTCGCGTTTATTTTAGGTGTACTGGTTGGCCGGCCCAAGAAAGTGCGCAGCATTGCCGACAGCTATCCCGAGGACAACAGCACCAACAACAAAACCGATACACTAAGTGATGAGGACCGCGATTATATCAGCCATCCTTAAAAAAATCCCCGTTAGATATGATAGAACACCTGGTTGTCGTGCTCCAACGCGGACAGATCAGGCGTTTTAGCAAAGATGCCAAACACCGACGCTCCGCTCCCGCTCATGCTGGCATAGATGGCGCCGGCCTCGTACAAGGCTGCCTTTACCCCCCTTATCTCGATGTGATTTTTGAAGATGTTATTTTCAAAATCATTTTTTATAAAACTTTTCCACTCTCCAATCGGCTCGTAGATCAACTCCAGCAACGATTGCTTAACCATGGCGGGTTTTACACCGCTGTAGGCTTCGGAAGTAGAGATATGGATGTCTGGCATCACCAAAACAATTTCGTAGCCTGAGAGGTCTAATTTTACCGATTCAAACTCGTCGCCTTTATCAAAAGCGAACACCGGTTTACTTTCGATAAAGAAGGCACAGTCGGCACCCAGTTTGCGGGCATAATTTAATTGCTGGTCGATGGTCAGGCCCAGTGCAAATTTTTCATTCATCAGCCTGATAAAAAAAGCGGCGTCTGCCGAGCCCCCACCCAGGCCTGCGCCTATCGGGATATTTTTGTGGAGATGGATCTTTACCGGCGGTACGTCAAAATCTTTTTTGATCAGGTGGTAACCTTTAACGCAAAGGTTGTCCTCCATCCTGCCCGGGATGTCCAGGCCCGACGATTCAAAACTCAATTCACCAGCTTCGATGATCTCCAGCGCGTCATTTATTTTTACCGGGTAAAATATGGTTTCGAGATTATGGTATCCGTCAGGGCGGCGCTCGGTAATGTTGAGGCCAATGTTTATCTTTGCGTTAGGAAAATTGATCATATAAAAATTAACAACGGCAGGTATTTATGCACATCCGTAGGATACCAAAAATAGATTATTTTTATTTGTAGCAGGAAATGAATTAACGCATTAAAACATTCACTCATTCCATCACTCACTAATTCACTCATTGAAACATGAAGCAGTATCTTGACCTTATGCGCCACGTAATGGAAACCGGCACCCAAAAGCATGATCGTACCGGCACCGGCACCATCAGTGTATTTGGTTACCAGATGCGCTTTAACCTGCAGGAAGGCTTCCCTTTGGTGACTACCAAAAAGCTGCATCTTAAATCTATCATCCATGAGCTGATCTGGTTTTTGCAGGGCGATACCAACATTGCTTACCTGAAAGAAAATGGCGTACGGATCTGGGACGAATGGGCCGATGCCGATGGAAATCTCGGCCCGGTATATGGCTACCAGTGGCGCTCATGGCCAACGCCAAATGGCGGGCACATAGACCAGATCAGCCAGGTCATAAATCAAATAAAAAATAACCCCAATTCGCGACGCATCATTGTGTCGGCATGGAACGTTGCCGATGTTAATGAGATGGCCCTGCCCCCGTGTCACATGCTGTTCCAGTTTTATGTGGCTGACGGCAAATTATCCTGCCAATTGTACCAGCGCAGTGCCGATATATTTTTGGGCGTGCCTTTCAATATCGCGTCGTACGCTTTGTTGACAATGATGATAGCGCAGGTGTGCGACCTCGAAGCCGGCGATTTTGTTCACACCTTTGGCGATGCCCATATTTACAACAATCACTTCGACCAGGTAAAACTGCAATTGAGCCGTGAGCCGCGCCCGCTACCCACCATGAAAATAAACCCGGACGTTAAAGATATTTTCGATTTTAAGTTTGAGGATTTTGAATTAGAGAATTATGACCCATGGCCGCACATTAAGGGTGCTGTGGCAGTTTAATATTTCAGAAAAGTATTTTGTATTTTTGTGATATGACCGTGATAGAAATAAAAAGTGAGATAAAGAGAGCTGTTGATGACTTACCTGATGGAAGTTCATTTGCAGAATTATTGGATTTAATAAAAGATTTGCGACAATACCCATCGGCAGACATTGCATCGGTATATCAAATAAAACAAATCATAGCCGAAAACAGGCAACTACTACAGAAACTCGCGCAATGATCCATATTGACGTCGTATTTTTTTTACACGATCTTTTAATTAGCGAGTTTGGGGGAAGTAATGGCATACGTGATCGTGCTTTGTTGGAAGCTGCAATAAATCGCCCATTCGCTACATTTGACGGCCAAGACTTATATCCAACAGTCGAGGAAAAGGCTGCAGCAGTTTTCGAGAGTATTATAATTAACCACCCTTTTATAGACGGTAACAAACGTACCGCATATGCATTGCTTGAATATTTATTGATAAATAAGGGAGGCATTAAGTTAGACGCCAGTTTTGAAGAAAAGTACGAAATGGTGATCAAAGCAAGCACTGGCGAAATCAGGTTCGACGAAATTAAATTGTGGATATTATCTAAGATTAAAAAATGATCATATCCATCGTAGTAGCCATATCAGAAAACCATGCTATTGGCAAAGACAATAAATTGTTGTGGTATTTACCAAAGGACCTGAAACATTTTAAAGATATCACCACCGGCGGTACGGTTATTATGGGCCGTAAAACTTATGATTCGGTAGGTAAGCCGCTGCCGAAACGCCGAAATATCATTGTAACGCGCCAGCCTATTACTATTGACGGCTGCGAAGTGGTAAATTCTATCGAGGCCGCGCTTGATCTTTGCCGTGACGAAGAAGAAGTTTTTATTGTCGGTGGTGCCGAGATCTACAAACAGGCCATGCACTTAACAGACCGCATTTACCTGACTATCGTTCATGAAAATATTGATGGCGATTCCTATTTTCCTGAAATTAAGGAAGATATATGGAAAGAAACCGAGCGTGCAGACCATGATCCTGACGAAAAAAACCCGCTTCCCTTCTCATTTATTACGCTTGAGCGCATTTGAGCAGTTGGCAGTAGTCAGTTGGCAGTAGTCAGTTTGTTAAATCCCATGTGTTAAAACAGGAATAAAAAATACCTTATTTAATTGATAATCAAATACCTTTAACCTTTCGCCTTTAACCTTTCACCTCGCCTCAAAATTGTTTTAATTTAAAATTTCATGGTTGCAAAATTTTGTTAGATTTGCCGTCTTGTTTAAAATGCTTATAAACTAATTAATTACATATTACAATTTACAAATGCAAGGTAAAGGAGTTATTAAATTTTTCGCCGTAATACTAACGATCGTGTGTATATACCAGCTATCGTTTACTTGGGTAACACACAAAGTTGAAAAGGACGCAGAAGTATATGCTAAGGGCGATACAGCAAAAGTGAAGGCATACCTTGATTCTGTTGCAGAATTACCGGCCTACCCTATTCTGGGCCATACTTATCAATACTGTTTAGAAAGAGAACTGGCCCTGGGTCTTGACCTTAAAGGTGGTATGAACGTTACCATGCAGATCTCATTGGCCGAGTTGGTAAAGGCTTTATCAAACAATAATCCTGACCCTGCTTTTAACCAGGCATTGGTAAATGCTAATGCTGATACTAAAACCAGCCAGTCTGACTACATTACTTTATTTGTTAATGAGTACGAAAAACTAAACCCTAACGGAAAGTTAGCGTCTATCTTTTCAACTAAAGATAACCAGGCACACTTAAAATATAATGCTTCAAACAGCGAAGTAGAGAAATATTTGAAAGACGAGGCTGATGTTGCAGTTAAACAATCATATACTGTATTAAATACCCGGATCGACCAGTTTGGCGTTACACAGCCAAATATCCAGCTGGAAGAAAACACCAATCGTATTTTAATTGAGCTGCCGGGTGTGAAAGACCAGGACCGTGTACGTAAGCTTTTACAAGGATCGGCAAAATTGGAGTTCTACCAAACTTTCGAGAGCCAGGATGCTTATACTATATTTAGCAACATAGATAATCTGTTAGCTGCTAAGTCAAAAGCTGCAGTTAAAGATTCTTCAAAAATCGCGATTACAACCGATGCTGCTAAAAAAGACACCACCACTACTAAAAAAGGTGCTTTAGCGTTATTGAACAAGGTTGAAAAAAATGCGGCTAAGGATACTTCGTTAGGTGCAAAATCAAAATTAAATGCGGCGCACCCGCTTTTCAGCATATTGCAGATCCCTACCTATCAGGATCAGACCGGCCAGCAGCAGCTGCGCCCCGGACCTGTTGTAGGCTGGTCACTTGTGAAAGATACAGCAAAAGTAAATACCTATTTACACAGTGCCGATGTAAAAGCATCATTACCACGCAATATAAAATTTGCCTGGGGCGTTAAGCCGATGGAAAAAACCAAAATTTTTGAGCTATATGCCCTTAAATTAACCGGCGCAGAAAATGGGCCTGTTTTAGGTGGCGACGTAATCAACGACGCACAAAACGATGTGGATCAAAAAGGCAGCCCTGAGGTTAGAATGGTAATGAACTCGCAGGGTGCCGAAAAATGGCGCGCTGTAACTGCCGAGGCATCTGCAGACAAACAACATTTAAAATCTATTGCCATCGTATTGGATGACAATGTATACTCTGCTCCTGTAGTTCAAAACGAGATTGCAGGCGGTGTATCATCAATCTCAGGAAACTTTAAAGTTGAAGATACCAAAGATTTAGCCAACGTGTTAAAGGCTGGCCGCTTGCCTGCTCCTGCCCGTATCATCGGCGAAGACGTAGTAGGCCCGTCATTAGGCCAGGAATCAATCAACGCCGGTTTGCTATCATGTTTGATGGGTTTATTGGTGGTATTGGTATTCATGGTTGCTTATTACAACCGCGCAGGTACTGTAGCGGTTGTTGCCGTAATCATCAACGTATTCTTCCTGATGGGTGTATTAACCAGCTTACGTGCGGTATTAACCTTACCGGGTGTTGCAGGTATCGTGTTGTTATTCGGTATGTCGGTTGATGCTAACGTACTGATCTATGAACGTGTGCGTGAAGAACTTGCTTTAGGCAAATCCATTCGCATAGCTATCAGCGATGGTTTTAAACACGCGTTATCATCTATATTAGACTCAAACATCAGTACTTTCTTAACAGGTGTTATCTTATTTGTTTTTGGTAGCGGCCCAATCCAGGGTTTTGCAACCACATTGATGATCGGTATCATCACTTCATTATTCTGTTCATTATTAATTTCAAGATTAATATTTGAGTGGATGCTTGAAAAAGGCTGGGATATTAAATTCTCAAACCCATGGAGCTCACATACCTTTAAAAACGCCAACTTCGCGTTCGTTAAAAACCGTTTCAGGTTCTACATTTTCTCAGGTACGTTTATTGTTGCCGGCATCATATCCATGTTTGTTCAAAACTTCAACTATGGTGTTGATTTCCAGGGTGGCCGTACTTATATTATAGCATTCCCTAACAAAACCGTTACTGATAATGATGTACGTTTAGCTATCGAGGGTGAATTAGGTCGTGGTAACGAAGTAAAAACCTATGGTGCTAGTAAGATCAGTATCACTACTAATTACCTGATCGATGATAACTCGACCTCTGCCGATGCAAAAGTAAAATCTACTTTAATATCAGCACTTAACAAAAAGGCAGTAACTCAGCTAACTGAAAAAGATATTCTTGGTTCACAGAAAGTGCAAGCTACCGTTGCTGATGGCTTGAAAAAATCAGCCGTTTGGACAGTAATATTCGCGATCCTGGTAATCTCTGCATATATCCTGATACGTTTCCGCAGGTGGCAATATAGTTTGGCAGCGATGATCGCTACCGCGCATGATGCCCTGATGGTATTATCCTTCTATTCGTTATTCAAGAATTTAATTCCATTCCTTGATATCGACCAGGCTTTCGTAGCTGCTATTTTGACAGTAATTGGTTACTCAATTAATGACACGGTGGTTGTATTTGACCGGATTCGCGAGTTCCTGAAATTACACCATGCCAAAACAGACGATCCGAAGGAAGTTATCAATAACGCTATCAACAATACGTTAAGCCGTACCATTATTACCGCTTTAACTGTATTATTCGTATTGGTTATCTTGTTTATATTCGGTGGCGACGTATTACGTGGCTTCTCGTTCTCATTATTGATTGGTGTATGTTTCGGTACATACTCGTCGATCTGTATTGCGACACCGGTAATTATAGACTTTGGAAAGAACGATTTGAAATAATATCAAAATCTCAAATAATTAAAAGGCTCCAAAGAACATTTGGAGCCTTTTTTGTTATAACGTAAACCTCACCCCGGCCCTCTCCAAAGGAGAGGGGGTCTAAATCGGTGAGATAAACACCATGCATCAATGTCCTCTCCTTTGGAGAGGATTTAGGTGAGGCTTATTAAAATACAATATGACACAAAAATCAAAGTTCCCACAAGTAGTTATTATAGGCGGCGGCTTTGCCGGGCTTGAAGTTGCCAAGCAGCTTGCATACCAGCCTGTTGATGTTTTAATGCTGGATAAGCATAACTACCATACTTTTCAACCCCTGTTATACCAGGTTGCTACCGGGAGCCTGGAGTCGGAGTCGATAGCATTTTCATTACGTAAAAATTTCAGCGGGCAAAAAAACTTCAGGTTTCGCATAGCCGAAGTATCAGGCGTGGATCTTGAAAAAAATATAGTTAAGACAGATGTAGGCGATATCGCGTACGATTACCTGGTGATCGCTACCGGCTCGACCACTAATTTCTTTGGCAATAAAGAGATCGAGCAATATGCTATGCCAATGAAATCAATACCCGAAGCGCTTAATCTCCGTTATCTTATCCTGCAAAACCTGGAAGAAGCTTCATTAAAGACCACCAAGGAAGAAAAAGAACCTTTCCTGACCTTCGTGCTGGTTGGGGCAGGCCCTACCGGTGTGGAGCTTGCAGGGGCGCTGGCCGAGCTGCGTAACCACATTCTTGAACGCGATTACCCTGAGCTTGGTAAAGAACATATGAAAGTTTACCTCGTCGATTTTTTACCAAAGGTATTGGGCCCATTTTCTGATGAGGGATCGGCAGCCGCAAAAAAATTCTTAACCGGCATGGGTGTCGAGGTTTTATTGAATGTTAAGGTTGAAAGTTATGACGGCGAAGAGATAAAGTTTGAAGGTGGCAAGACCATTAAAACCAAAAACGTAATATGGTCTGCCGGGGTTATGGGTGTAGTACCTGATGGGATTAACAAAGATGTGATAGAGCGTGGCAACCGCATAAGCGTTGATAGTATTAACAGGATAAAGGGTTCGGAAAATGTATTTGCCATTGGCGATGTGGCTGCAATGATATCAGACGAAACGCCAAAAGGGCATCCGGGCGTGGCGCAGGTGGCTATACAACAAGGTACGCTTGCGGGTAAAAATATTATCCGCCTGATAAAGGGCGAACCGACAGAACCATTCAAATACAACGACAAAGGATCATTAGCTACCATAGGCCGTAATAAAGCCATTGCCGACCTGGGCAAGATCAAATTCCAGGGATTTTTTGCCTGGCTGATATGGATGTTTGTGCACCTGGTATCGCTTTTAGGTTTCAGGAACAAGGTGATCGTATTTATTAACTGGATAGGCAACTACCTGGCCAATAACGGCGGCAGCAGGCTCATTATCCGCAGGTTTAAAAGAGAAGAATTGCCTAAAAAAGATAAGCAACTGGCAAAGGCAGACTAACTTAGATCACAAAATGACAGACGCTTTGATCAAACTTACCGAATGTCCGCGCGATGCCATGCAAGGTTTGCATGACTTTGTGCCGACAGACCTAAAAGTCGAATATATTAACCTGCTTTTGCAGGTCGGCTTTGACACGATCGATTTCGGGAGTTTTGTATCGCCCAAAGCCATACCTCAAATGCGCGATACGGCCGAAGTACTGGCTAAACTTGATTTAAGCAACACACAGTCAAAACTATTGGCGATTATAATCAATTACAGGGGTGCTGAAGAAGCCGTTAGATATGACGAGATAACCTACCTTGGTTATCCGTTCTCTATCTCAGAAACCTTCCAGTTACGTAATACAAATTCAACTATAATTGACGCTTTTGAAACCGTTAAGCGGATCAAGGCATTATGCGTTGATAAGAACAAACAGTTGCTGGTTTATTTGTCTATGGGCTTTGGTAACCCCTACGGGGATGAATGGAACCTTGATGTTGTACAATATTGGACTAATAAGCTGGTCAATGCAGGTGTTTCCGTTATATCACTTTCGGATACGATAGGCATTGCGACTCCTCAACAAATAAAAAGTATCTATCCACAGCTTTGTGCACAATTCCCGACAACGGAGTTTGGTGTACACCTGCACAGCACGCCTGACACCTGGCAAGAAAAAGTTGAAGCGGCTTACCAAAGCGGCTGCAAACGATTTGATGGCGCATTAAAAGGCTATGGCGGCTGCCCAATGGCCAAAGACGACCTTACAGGCAACATCGCTACTGAAAACCTGATAAGTTACCTTAAAGCGCAAAATGCGCTGCAAGAGCTTAATTATGACAAATTACAGGATGCGCTGGATTATTCAGTGAGCGTATTTGGCCAATAATTTTATTTGATCTTCTAAATCCGAAATCGAACATTCGAAATTCGAAATTACTTTTTCACCATTTTAAAATGCTGTATGCCTGCTTCTTCAAACTGGGGGCCCTCTTTTACAAAGCCAAATTTCTCGTAAAGGCTCATGGCCCGGATCTGCGCGTTTAAATAGATATAATCGGCATCAGCAGGCAGGTCGGCCAGGACGGCACTTACCAATTCTTGCGCTACGCCTTGTCCTCTAAACTGTTTCAGCACTGCAAAACGCTCCAGCTTATAGCCGTTATCGGTTTTACGCCAGCGCGACGCTCCCGCAGGTACATCATCAACAGTAGCTAAAAAATGGGTGGATTCGTCTTCATGCTCCCACTCCAGTTCGGGCGGGCAATTTTGTTCGCCTACAAAAACTTCGCGGCGTATGGCAAATACTTTCTCAAGGCTGGCAGGGTCATTTACTTTGTTTACTTGAATCTTTTTTGGCTCGGGCATCAGTGTAATGCTTTTTAGTTTGAAAGTTTGAAAGCTTAAAGTTATGGTTTTCGCGGGCAGCGTCAATAGAGTGTGTACAGGTTAGATCGTCCTCTTCTTCGGCAAGGTCAGATAACTGCACATAAAATTTATGGATCTGGTCAAGTTCTATTTCCGTAAGGTCCTCAATATCAACCATACGGTTACTGGCTCCCTGGTGCGATGCTAACAGTTCATTCAATTTTAAATGGATGGCTTTTGAATCTTTATTTTGCGATTTCTGGATCAGGAACACCATCAGGAAGGTAACTATGGTAGTACCTGTATTAATGATGAGCTGCCAGGTGTCCGAATATTTAAATATCGGACCGGTTATCAACCACACCACAATAACAGCAATAGCTATTAGAAAAGCTGCCGAACTCCCGGTAGCAGCGGTAGCCCAGTTTGAGAATCGTTCGAAAAAGTTTTTTTTATTGGCGGCCATAATAGTTAATTAATTATGACCTTATAACTAAAAAAAAGCGCCAATGTTTTGCATTGGCGCTTTATAAAACTTAGTAATTATAGCTTATAATTTATCAGTAGCATTTAAGCAGTTCAGATCTTCGAAAGCAGCGGTTAAACGCTTAACAAAGTTCTCCTCGCCTTTGCGTAACAATACACGTGGGTCATAATATTTTTTATTTGGAGAATCCGCGCCTTCAGGGTTACCAATCTGGTCTTGCAGGTAAGCTTCTTTAGCCTGGTAGTAATCTTTTATACCTTCCCAGTATGCCCATTGCATATCGGTATCGATATTCATTTTAATGGCACCATAGCTAATAGCTTCGCGAATTTCTTCCTGCGTTGAACCCGAGCCACCGTGGAACACAAAGTTGATCGGTTTTTCGGCAGCTAAGTGATATTTCTGTTTTACATACTCTTGTGAGTTATGTAATATAACCGGTTGTAATTTTACGTTACCGGGTTTGTAAACGCCATGTACGTTACCAAAAGCAGCAGCAACGGTAAAGCGCGGGCTAACTTTTAATAAGTTCTCGTAAGAGTAAGCTACGTCCTCAGGCTGGGTATATAAACGAGAGCTGTCAACATCACTGTTATCAACACCGTCTTCTTCGCCGCCGGTAACACCCAATTCAATTTCTAACGTCATGCCCATTTTGGCCATACGTGCCAGGTATTTGGCAGAGATCTCAATATTTTCTTCAATGGGTTCTTCAGAAAGATCCAGCATGTGTGATGAGAACAACGGTTTACCGGTTTCAGCAAAGAATTTCTCGCCGTTGTCTAATAAACCATCTATCCATGGCAATAATTTTTTTGCGCAATGGTCTGTATGTAAAATTACAGCAACACCATAATGCTCGGCCAATAAGTGCACGTGCCTTGCAGCAGATGTAGCACCTAAAATACAGGCTTGCAGTTTAGAGTTGTCTAATGATTTACCGGCGTAAAACTGCGCGCCGCCATGCGATAACTGAATAATTACAGGCGAATTAACCGCCTTTGCAGTTTCCATTACAGCGTTAACGGTATTGGTACCTATAACATTTACTGCAGGTAAAGCAAAATGATGCTTTTTAGCTGCCTCAAATAGTTCCTGCACCTGGTCGCCGTGCAAAACTCCTTTATAATTTTTTAAATCCATTGGTCTTAGTTTGGGCCTCGAAGGTAAAAAATTTATCGGTTTTTAAGTAAAAAATGTCTATAAAAATGATAGTAGATTTAGTTTAGATGAATAAATTATTCACGGACAATTATCCTGACATAATACAAAAACTTATATTTACATATGCAAACTTATATAAAATATTCAAAAGCAATATCACACAAAGAGGAATGGCATAACGACGTTTCTATATAATGCCGAATTTATATATTATAGCAGGATGCAATGGCGCTGGCAAAACTACGGCGAGCTATACCGTTTTACCAAAACTACTTAATTGCCACGAATTTGTTAATGCTGACAACATCGCGGCCGGTCTGTCTCCGTTCAAACCAGAAAGTGTAGCTTTTGAAGCCGGAAGAATTATGCTACAACGAATTAATGATTTGTTATTAACAGGGCAGGATTTTGCATTTGAAACAACGCTATCTACCCGTAGTTATGTTTCGTTTATCAGGAAATCCAAAGCTTTGGGTTATAGCGTTACATTGCTGTATTTTTGGTTAAGTTCTCCACAAATGGCTATAGAGCGGGTAGCTAAGCGTGTGAGCCAGGGTGGGCATTACATTCCTGATAATGTTGTTACCAGAAGATATTACAGAGGCATTAGTAACTTATTAAACCTATATATCAAAGTTTGTGATAATTGGATAGTGATAGACAATAGATATCCAACGCCGGTAATAATTGCCAATAATATTGATGGATTAGGAGAAACTGTAATAAACAGCGATATTTGGTTTATGATAAGCATGCAAAGCAATGATAATTAAAACACAAAATACTTCAATAAAGGATCTTGCTCAAAAAATTATCACGGGCATTACAGAATCATCGCGTCGGTTAGTTGAAAAAGCAGCCGCGAATAATGAAAGTTTAATTGTCGGCGATAATGTAGATGGCTTTAAAGAAGTGCCTGCCAAAGAGTTATTAAAAACCATGCCTAAAAAATAATTGTTTCTTTGCCAAATAGAAACGATCGCTTTTTTAATCCTTGAATATCACAATTGCAGCTTACCTATATTTAGTAACTTTTACGATCAAACCCAAACCATTCGAAACTTTTTTCGTTTCTTTGCAGTATTGAAAGAGCTAGACATAGATATGGCGTGGTTTAAACGTGAATTAAAAGGGATAATTACGACTACTGAGGAAAAGAAAGATACCCCCGAAGGGATCTGGAACAAGTGCCCTCAATGTAAAAAACCTCTTCATTATTCTGAGCAGGTTGAAAATCAATACGTTTGTCATTACTGCGGGTTCCACCTGCGGATAGGATCAAAAGAATATTTTTCTGTTTTATTTGATGATAACGAATTTACAGAACTGTTTCCGGACCTTGTTTCCGGCGATCCCTTACATTTTGAAGATACCAAAAAATATACAGACAGATTAATCGAAACCCAGCTAAAAACCGGTTTAAAAGACGCTATACGTGCCGCTGTTGGTAAAATTAACGGGCAAGACCTGGTAATTGCCTGTATGGATTTTACGTTTATAGGCGGGTCGATGGGATCTGTAGTGGGCGAGAAAATTGCAAGATCAATTGATTACTGTATTGAAAATAAAGTACCGTTCCTGATGATCTCAAAATCCGGCGGTGCGCGGATGATGGAAGCGGCATTTTCATTAATGCAAATGGCTAAAACATCTGCTAAGCTGGCTTTATTATCGCAGGCAAAGATCCCTTATATATCATTATTGACCGACCCTACAACCGGTGGTGTAACAGCATCGTACGCTATGCTGGGCGATATTAACATTGCCGAACCGGGCGCTTTAATAGGTTTTGCCGGGCCGAGGGTTATTAAAGAAACTATCAAGAAAGACCTGCCAAAAGGCTTCCAAACCGCCGAGTTTGTGCAGGAACACGGTTTCCTTGATTTTATAGTTGACCGCCGCGAAATGAAAGAAGAACTATCGGCATTTTTAAAAATGATAAAAAATTAAATTTAAAATCAACGCATAAAAAAAAGGATGAACATGATGTTCATCCTTTTTTGTTTAGCTATTTTTTTATTAGCTATCCTTATATTATAATATCCCCGGCCTTGCGCCGTCAATTGGCGGCAGATCCTTTACATAAGTTTCTTTTTTTTCCGAAACATTTCTGTCCCTATTTTGAGATTGATCTGCCTGTTGTTGTTTACCGGCATTCTTTATTTGATTATCCTTTTCCGGACTTTGATTGTTAGTTTTCATGGCTTTAATATTTAAGCAAAACGGCCACCTTAAGGTAGCCGTTTTGTTAATAGACTACTTAGCTATTATAAACTTTCTGTACCCGGCTCATGGCCCAACATGCGGCCCGTTCTGCGGCCTTGGGGACGGCTTTCAAAATCAGCCTTCCCCGGGCCGACTACCGGAATTTCTTTATGATTTGGCGGGGTAACATCTGTTTGTTCACTATATGAAGCATCATTACCCCTGGTATGTTGCTGTTGCTCTCTTTGTGGAGCGTAACCTGATCCTTCCTGTTCTGATTGATGTCTTTCAGGAGTTTCGTCTGGTCTATTACTGTTTCTAGATTTTTGATTATTACTTTTCATAGGTTTTTTCATTTAGTAGTAATCATAAAACCCCGAAAATCGTGCCAGTATTTCAGCCCCCTCTAAACGGCGTAGCCTTCATGAACACCAATTACAATAAAACCGTGAATAATCTCCCCCGGAAGGGGAGACTTTTATAAGCTCTTTATAGCCCTCCCTTCCGGGGAGGGTTGGGTGGGGCTTGTAAATAGCTCACGTAGTTTATTCACAACAAAGTCGATCTCTTCTTTGGTATTATACTTAGAAAAAGAAAAACGCACAGATGGCCTTGTAGCGCTGGCACCTATAGCTGTAAGCACATGCGAACCTATATCTGTACCGGAACTGCACGCACTGCCGCCTGATACGGCTATGCCGGCGATATCCAGGTTAAACAGCAGCATATCCGCTATGTCCGTTTCAGGGAACGAAACGTTTAGTACGGTATACAGGCTTTTATCCTCAGCAATTTCGCCATTAAACAACACACCGGGGATATTTTCCTTCAGTTGCTCTATCATATAACTTTTAAGACCCTGTATATAGGTTTGGTGTTGTCCCATATCGGCGTAAGCCAGCTCAAGCGCTTTTGCAAGGCCGGCTATGCCATAAACATTTTCGGTACCACCGCGCATATTACGCTCCTGTGAACCGCCGTAAATAAATGGTTTAATTTTTATTTTATGGTTGATATGCAGAAATCCCACTCCTTTTGGCCCATGAAACTTATGTGCCGCGCATACCAGGAAATGCACTTTTAGCTTACCCAGATCATGCGGGTAATGGCCCATAGTTTGTACCGTATCGCAATGAAAAATAGCGTTGTACTGCTCGCACAAGTCTCCTACCCTTTCAATATCGGTAAGTGTGCCTATCTCATTATTAGCATGCATGAGTGATACAAAACTGCGCTCGTTATCCTGCAATAATTTTTCAAGATGGGCGTAATCTAAATTGCCTTTGCTGTCGACATTTACAAAGCTTAGTTTGATATTACCGGCTTTTTCCATCGCCTCAAGCGTATGGATAACCGCGTGATGTTCAAGCGGGGTAGTAATAGCGTGTGTAATATTGTTATCAATAATACCACAACGGATAGCGGTATTATCAGCCTCAGTACCGCTACTGGTAAAAAATATCTCGGCCGGCGAGGTATGCAGCAGGTTAGCAATGGTTTTGCGTGATTTCTCAACTAATGCCCTCGACTCCCTGCCATACGCATGTATAGATGACGGATTACCAAAATGGCTCTCCATTACATTATACATCACACTCATCACTTCTGCATCCAACGGCGTTGTAGCAGCATTGTCTAAATAAACACGCATCAGTTAATTATTGGATTATTGAGTTATAGAATTAATGAATTTAATTGCCAATCAATAATCCATTAATTCTATAATTCAATAGTTTAGTTCACTTTTAAAATTTCCTTTATGTCCGCAATGATCTTGTTCGCCAAATTACTGGCTACCGTTTCAGAATCACCTTCAGAGTAGATCCGGATGATCGGCTCCGTGTTTGAACGGCGCAAATGTACCCATTGTTTATCAAACTCTATTTTAAGCCCATCGATAGTTGAATGGGGCTGGTCTTTATATTTAGCTTCAACTTTTAACAGCAGGGCGTCTATATCCATTTCGGGTGTCAGGGTTATTTTGTTTTTCGAAATAAAATAGCCCGGATACGAACTGCGTAAATTTGATATCGGCTTGCCATAATTTGCCAAATGCGTTAAAAATAAAGCTATACCGGCTAAGGCATCACGGCCATAATGTAATTCGGGATAAATAACCCCGCCATTACCTTCGCCGCCTATGATGGCATTCACTTCTTTCATTTTATTAACCACATTCACTTCGCCTACAGCAGCAGCATGGTATTCGCCGCCCGCTTGCTCAGTAACATCGCGCAGCGCACGGGTTGATGATAGGTTAGAAACCGTATTGCCTTTAGTATTTTTCAGCACATAATCGGCCACCGCAACCAGTGTATATTCTTCGCCAAACATATTACCATCTTCGCAAACAAAACAAAGGCGGTCAACATCGGGATCAACAGCTATACCCAGGCTGGCATTTTTAGCCAATACCTCTTTTGATAATGCTACCAGGTTTTCAGGCAACGGCTCAGGGTTATGCGGAAACTCGCCATCCGGCTCACAAAATAGTTTATGTACAGTTTTCACACCTAAAGCTTTTAATAAAGCCGGCACAAAAATACCACCTGTTGAATTTACGCAATCAATTACAACATTAAAATTTGCCTTGGCAATGGCGTCGACATTAACCAATGGCAAGGCCAATATCTGGTCGATATGTTTTTGCAGGTAACTATCATCAAATGTCACTTTTCCTAACGCGTTAACTTCTGCATAGGTAAAATCGCTACTTTCGGCAATTTCCAATACCTCTTTGCCGTCGGCGTCATTTATAAATTCGCCGTCAGCATTTAATAATTTAAGCGCGTTCCATTGTTTAGGGTTGTGGCTGGCGGTAAGAATGATACCACCTGCTGCCTTTTCTAACGGCACAGCTATCTCTACAGTTGGCGTTGTTGACAGGCCGATATCAACCACATCAATGCCCAAACCCTGCAAAGTACCTGTAACCAGGTTATTTACCATACTGCCCGAAATACGCGCGTCGCGGCCGACCACGATCTTTTTTATGCCGCTTTTTTTAACGGCCCATGCGCCATAAGCCGAAGTAAATTTTACGATATCCAATGGTGTTAAACCATCGCCGGCAGCGCCACCAATAGTACCGCGGATGCCTGAAATTGATTTTATTAAAGTCAAAATAGTATTCAATAAGTAAGGCCCAAAAATAAGATAATTAGATTAAGGAATTGTAAAATAATATCAATGTTAACGATTATGGACAGGTCATGACAGTAATTAAACATTACAACGCTAACCGTAAAATTGCACCCACACCACAATTACACAAAAAGATTGTTCCTATATTTATCCGCTAATAAAAATTACCCATGCCCGATTACCTGCTACATCTCGACCGGCAATTATTTCATTTTATTAACCATGATTTGGGTAACGCGTTTTTTGATTTACTGATGCCTGTTTTGCGTAACCGGTTGGTGTGGATCCCGTTGTACGTTTTCATTTTTGTTTTTTGCCTTTGGCGTTATAAAAAACAAGGTGCAATTATCATTATACTTTTAGCATTAACTTTTGGCGCAGCCGATTTTGGCAGCGCTACCATCATTAAGTCTTTTTACAAACGTGTGCGCCCCTGTAACGACCCGGCAATGGCTTCAATTGAAGTAAGTCGTGTAGATTGCGGCACGGGCTACAGCTTTCCATCTACCCACGCAAGCGATCATTTTGCCATTGCTGTTTTTTTAAGTATGGTGTTTTACAGGCGCTATAAATGGGTGTTGCCTGCATCTATTTTGTGGGCCGCAGCAATTAGTTTTGCGCAGGTATACGTTGGTGTGCATTACCCCGTTGATGTAACAGCGGGTGCCATATATGGTATTTTTGTGGGGCTTTTATTTGGATGGATCTTTTGGAAAATAAACCCGACTTTCAATTATGAAACTTAAGAGGATCGTTATAATACCGGTTATTTTTCTGTTTATTTTATTGCCGGGCAGCGTATCCGCGCAAAAGTTGGCTGATACCACCCAGCCTAAATACGAAACCACAAAGTTAGTGATAGAGCGGCTTAAAAGGCAGCGCACCCTACAGATCTATTTACCTAAAAGCTATTCGACATCGTCAAAAAAATACCCGGTAATTTATATCCAGGATGGCCAGGATGCCTTTATCAAAGACGCCCTTGATGCTGATAAATGGTATGCCGACTCGTTAGTTAATTTAATGCCCGAAGAGCGACAATGCATTCTTGTAGCTATTTATGCAGGCTTTGGTGGCAGCCATATAAACGAATATAACCCGTACCTGGGTAACAGCGATGGCGCTATATATGCCAGTTATCTTGCTAAAGTGGTAAAGCCTTATATCGATGCTAACTATCGCACCAAAACCGATGCAAAATATACTGCTATCGTGGGTAGTTCCACAGGTGGCATAATTACTACGTACGCGGCAGCAAAGTATTCGGATGTGTTTGGCATCGCCGGGATATTTTCCCCGGCTTATAAACTGGCTCCGGCAATATTTGATGATATGACAAAGCAGGCGATAAATTCAAGATCCGGATTTTTTTTAGCTTATGGCGATGCTGAGGATAACGAAGCTGATGAAGTAAATCGTATGAGTACCGTTTTGCGCCATAAAAAATTAAGCTCAAAAAATATACCTGCCCCACTTGTAATTAAAGGCGCCAAAGCCGGCCAAAAACAATGGCGCGTTGATTTTGAAGCATTTTATAACTGGTTTATCAACAGGCTTTAAGTTGTCCGGTTCGCCCCTTTAAATTGTCCTTAGCAACCCTGCCGGGTTTACACATTGTATCCTAACTTTGGTTAATTACCAATATCACCAGTTATGGAAACAAGAACAATCAATCAGGACATTAAAGTGATGTGCATAGCTGCCTCGTCATTTCCGGACGGCGTAATGGCTGCGCACCAGCAATTGCACGCGCTTATCATCTATTCGGACGATAGAAAATATTTTGGCCTATCGCGTTCGGAAAACGGCCAGATAATTTACAAAGCTGCTGCTGAGGAACTGAAAAACGGTGAGGCAGAAAAATTAAAGCTCGATACCCCTTATCCTTAAAAAAGGTAAGTATATTAGTTTAACGATACATGACTTTATGAAAGATATCCCGGCTATACAAAAGGCTTTTAACCAGCTTTTAGAATATCCGGGCATCGATCCGCAAGGTTATTGTGTTGAACAATATATTGACCAGAAGGACCTGATCTGTATGGTACGATTAGCAGATTAACATTATGCAAAAATTTGTAACCTTTTTAATGTTTGAAGGCAAAGCCGAAGAAGCTATGACCTTTTATACCGGTTTATTTAAAAACTCGGCAATAACGAATATTAAACGTTATGGCGCAAGCGGGCCGGGTGCCGAAGGTACCGTATTGCATGCTACGTTCGAGTTAAATGGCCAGCAATTTATGGCTATCGACAGCGCAGGGCACGCGTTTACTTTCACGCCTTCCATATCCATCTATATTAATTGCGAAGACGAGGCCGAGATAGACCAATTTTATAATGCATTGGTTGACGGCGGCAGTGCCATGATGCCATTGGGCAGTTATGGCTTCAGTAAGAAATTTGGTTGGGTAGCTGATAAGTTTGGGGTATCGTGGCAATTGAATCTGGCTTAGTCAAATAATTTTTTGCCCACCTTGTCCAATAGTGTAATTCTCGTTTGATATATCGGTATAATTCACTTATCCGGTAACATTTAAAGATCAAAACAAATGAAAGAGTACATGTTAATTTTCAGGCATCAGGATGGCAGCAAAATAGCTTCGCCCGAGCAAATGCAAATATGGATGCAGCAAACCATGGATTGGCTGGGCGCAATTGCTGCTAAAGGCAAATATGAAGGTAAGGGAGATGGCTTAGTTTTCGACGGGGCCAAAGTTGTGCATCATAATAATGTGGTTACCAACGGCCCTTTTGGCGAAATCAAGGAAACGCTTGGCGGCTATGTGATCGTCAAAGCTAACTCGGTAGACGAAGCCGTTGAATTTGCAAAAGGCAGTCCAATATTACAGGGCGAAGGCAATACCATAGAGGTACGCTTGCTGGCAAAAGGCGATAGCGTTCATTAAATTGCATTAAGAAAGACGTAATGCATTGCGTCTCTACATCTCAGGTTATGCAACAACAAGAGATCATCCCCCATTTATTCAGGACAGAGTACCGGAAAATTGTTTCGGTGCTCTGTCGTCATTTTGGGTTTGACCAGATTGCTGTTGCCGAGGACCTGGCCAGCGATACATTTGCAACAGCCGCTCAAACCTGGGGGATCAAGGGCCTGCCGCCCAATCCCACCGCCTGGTTGTATACCGTTGCGAAAAACAAGGCTAAAAATTACCTGCAACGCGACATGGTATTTAATAATAAAATATCCCCCGAAATACAAAACACCATACCTCAATTTTATGAAACAGATATAGACCTGTCGCCGCAAAATATCAATGACAGCCAGCTGCGAATGATGTTTGCCATCTGTCATCCATCTATTTCAACCGAGGCGCAGATCGGGTTGTCCCTGCGCATTCTTTGCGGATTTGGAATCGATGAAATTGCTGATGCTTTTTTATCCAACAAAGAAACCATCAATAAAAGATTGTATCGCGCAAAAGAAAAGCTACGTGAGGAAAAGGTGAGTATCGACCTGCCCGACGACAAACAAATAGATGAACGCCTGGCACCCGTTTTAACAACTATTTACCTGTTATTTAACGAGGGTTATTATTCCATCAATACCAATACAACCTTACGTAAAGATCTTTGCCTTGAGGCTATGCGGCTTTGTACCATGCTGGTTGAAAACCCGCGAACCAATAAGCCGCCAGTTAACGCGCTACTTTCTTTAATGTGTTTTCATGCTTCGCGATTTGAAGCCAGGACTAATAAAAACGGCGAGCCAGTTTTGTATGACGACCAGGACATCAGTCTTTGGGATACCGACCTGATCAGCAAGGGTGCTTATTTTTTAAACTGCTCTGCCACCGGCGCTGAATTATCTAAATATCATTTGGAAGCGACTATCGCCTACTGGCGTACCCAAAAACCGGATACGCCCGAAAAATGGCAAATTGTTTTGGGATTGTATGATCAACTTTTAGCGTTATCGTACTCGCCTGTGGCAATTTTAAACAGGATCTATGTGTTATCGAAGGTAAATGGAAAAGAACCGGCTATCATAGAGGCAGAGAAACTTTATTTAACCAATGACCAATTTTACTATACATTGCTGGGCGAATTGTATACCGGTATAGATAACCAAAAAGCTAAACAGAATTTCGAGCAGGCTTTATCACTTGCTAAAGCGGATACGGATAAAATAGTTCTCAGGAGAAAAATAGAAAATCTGCCGTCTTTTTATTAGCTATTGCTACCCTCTTAATTTATCTAGCAGATCACTTAACACACCGGCTTCCTCGGGTGTAAGGTTGTTTTTTATGAAATCTTTGGTTTTAAACTCAGTGTCCATGGTGGCTAAAATCTCAAGCCCCTTTTCGCTGATGCGGATATCAACTGCCCGCCTGTCTTTATTGTTGGTACAGCGGGTTATCATTTCTTTTTGTACCAGGCGGTCAACAATGCGCGAGGCATCACTCATTTTATCGATCATGCGCTCTTTAAGCAGGTTAACAGTGGCCGGTTTTGGATACTGTCCTCTTAGTATGCGCAGGATGTTAAATTGCTGTTGCGTTAAATTATGTTTTTCAAAATGGCAGTTAAAAGTATTCTTTAACCAACCATCGGTATACGCGATGTTGATAACTGCCTTCTGATAATTATCCTCAAACTTAGAGCTTTGTATTTCGTCGTCTATCCGCATAACTAATCTTACTTCAAAGATGCAAATATCTTTATTTTTTCTCTGATTTGGTATCTTCCCCGGTTTTTCCGAAATTCCAGGGACAATGTTTACACTTATTTTTGCAGCAATAACCGCGTTTTAAGTGGTAGGCTTCTGTAAAAACAAAGTTGCCATCTTCATTAATATAGTAGTCTTCGCCTTCTTTCATTGCCGTTTAATTGAGCAATTTAACCAAAATATCTGTTCCTAAATGTGCCTTTAAATGCGTGCCGTTGCCATGCAGTGTCCACACTTGCTTAGGATTAACCTGTTTAATGGCTTGCAAAATGTCGTTCCAGTCTACATGATCTGATATAAACAGTGTATCCTCTTTATTCACCTGCAGGTTCTTCCACCCTGATGCAAATAACCGCTTAACACCTGTAGCCTTTATATAACTGTTAAACGTAAAAGGCGGCACAATGTATACAAATTCGTCCTGTGCTTTCATTAGTTTGCGGCCGTAGATCTGGTATTTGCCAAGCAGGTACCCATTGCGCTCGTAGATCTGGTTTATAGGCATTATTTTGTGGTGTATCAGCACCTTTTTCTGCGGAGCGTGGTCATTTATCATCCGCAGCAAACGCTGGCTCTTACCTAAGCCATAAGCGCCTAAAAGGATATTGCTTTTAATACCATTTAATTTCTTTATCTCCTCTACCGGGTCGGGATGGATAATATTAGGGTCGGCAAAAGTACTTTCGGTGATCAGCACATCGGCGTTGGCCCATTCAATAGGTTCGCAGGTCGCGTCAGGCTGTAACTTGTAATCGCCGGTATATAAATAGCTTGCACCCTGGTATTCCATCAATACCATGGCAGAACCCAGCATGTGCCCTGCCGGTATAAAAGTGAGCTTAACATCTTTTATATTGAATGGCTGATGATAACCGGCAATATTAAACACCTGCGCCGCCGACCGATGATACCTGAGATGCATAAACTCCTGTGTCGGCCGTGTACAATAAACTTCTTTATTCCCGCTTATGGCGTGGTCTGCATGAGCATGTGATATCACAGCTGTATTTACCGGCTGTTGTGGGTCAAGGTAAAAATCGCCGTATTTACAGTAGATGCCGTTGGCGTTGATTAGAACAAAATCGTCAAGGATCATTACACTGCAGCTAATTGTAAAAACGCATCATGCAGTTTTAAAACCTGTGGTATAAGCAGCTGCGTTTCGTCGTTTTCAATAATATAATCTGCAAGATCACGCTTTTTAGTCTCAGTAAATTGTTTGGCCTCACGGACCTCAACCTCTGCGCGTGTAATGTGGTCACGTTTAGTTACACGCCCTATCCGCAAATCCAGCGGAGCAGTAACCAGTAAAGCGTAGTCGCACATTTTATAGGATGTGCTTTCAAATAACAAGGCGGCCTCTTTTATTACATAAGGCGCATCTTTAATACCCGAGACCCAGGCATCAAAAGCCCTGAATACAGCAGGGTGCGTTAAACTATTCAACTTAGTCAGTTGCCCATCATCGTTAAAAACAATGTTAGCTATATATTTTCTGTTAAGGCTACCATCCGCAAAATACGCTTCGTTGCCAAAAGTTTTCTTTATATCAGCAACCAATACCGGGTCGGTAGTCATGATATTCCTGGCTTCAGTATCCGCATAAAAAACAGGGATGCCCAATACCT
>JAQBOP010000070.1 GCA_028287975.1 Mucilaginibacter sp.
GCGAGGGCCGGTGTACAGACGGGACCCAAAACTCGCCCATCGCCATATCAACCCCTTTCGAATTAAGCAACGGATCCAATTGTGCCGAGTTTGGCCCGGCTGCTTCTGAGTACAGGAGCAACCCGTTTTTATTAGCCAGATCGCGCAAATGCGCATAATGGTTGGTAGCGGTCAGGTCGGCAATGGTGCGATAGTAATCGCGGCGTACACCATCGGCAGCGGCGGTGTCACCCATGTTTATCCCCGCGATAACCGGTAACCAGGGTAACAGATCGTATTTATGTTGTTGTTTAAACTTATCGGCAAAAAGCTTGGTCCACGTGGTTTCGCCACCCTCCCAGCTATCGTCTTCAACTCCTGTCAATCCCTTCTTTTCTTCCGGGGTCATTTCTTTTAAAACTTTGCCAATTGTTGTGTTCCAGGTGGTATCTAACGCTTCGCTGCTCATGCCATCGGTAAAAAAGCCCCAAACATCATGTTTACCTGTGGGCCGATAAGCAAACCGCATGATCTTCCATTTTCCCTCTGGTGCGCTCCAATGCAGGTTGCAGTCCTTGTCGGTTTTACCGGTTAGATCGATCACTTTTGATATACCTGCGTTTTCATCACCCGATACCGCCAATACTGCTATTTCATGCCTTTTAAATTCGCTCTTTGCCCTTTGGGGCATGTGTGCCAGTTTCTTTTGATAATCTTGCCCTGCAGCCATAGCGGATAAATGCGTTGCCGGTACTGTTTGCGAGGGATCCGGCAGTTGCTCATTGATAACTAACGGCCCCTGCACATCTTTTTCAGACCATACCAATTCCTGCTGCCCGTATTCCGGGTCTATCGGGCCCGACGTACCGGCCAATCCAACACTCAAAACAAATTTTATCCCGATTCGGCCCGCTTCCTTTGATGCAAACCTGAATAATTCGCGCGTACGCTTGTCCCACGGTTTTAAAAACTCGCCGGGTAATGGCGTCATATAGGCGCCCTTAAAATCCTGTGTTGGCTTAACTACATATTTATTGCCTTGTAAAACCATGGTCGCCGTGGTCGAGCTTAGCTCTGATCCCGTACCGCTTTCATATAAAATAGCGCCTTCAATACCTTTCTTATGCATTTCTTCCAGGTCGGCAGTAATGGCCTTTTCGTCGGCATTTACATTGAGCCACATCCAAAAAACCCAGGGCCGGGCGCTGTGCGGCGGATTTACAAAATGGCTTTGCATGGCGGGGTCGGCCACATTTGAGGTTGTATTAAAGGCCGGACTGATTTGTGCAAAAACCGGAGCAGTAAATAAAAATGCACAAATGGTTACGATGGCTTTTTTGTTTTTCATGATCTACTCACTAGATGTGTATTAATTGGTTTAACAAGGCGTAGCCAAACTTATATTAAAAATCTTTTATATCATATTGTTTGCCTATACCATTTCATGCGGGATTTTAGATATGTTTGTTACCGCTAATTCATCATCGCTTTGTAACAAATTTAGTTTTTTGTAAAAAATTGGCGATATAAGACCTTAACTCTCAACAAAAACCCGTTTCTATTGCTATCTTTCCAATCAAATGTTATGCGTAAACATCTTTTACTTTCAGGCTTACTAATAGCCGCTACATTTTTCACAGCTTCGGCGCAAACAACAGTTAAGCCCGAGGACAATCGCTTTACAAAAGTGGTGCTGGCTCAGCGTATCGAAGAGCCTATGCAATTTCAAATTTTAAAGGACGGCAAGGTGATCTATGCCGAGCGCAAAGGCAAGCTAAAATTGTATGACCCGGTAACTCAAAAGGTCTCTATCATCCATGAGTTTGCCGTCAGCACCAAATACGTAAGCCAGACCGGCGAAGTAAGTGAGGCCGAAGATGGTTTACAAGGCGTTGTTTTAGATCCGGATTTTTACAAAAATCACCGGATCTATATTTATTATTCGCCTGCCGGTAATGATCCTAAAAACACGTTAGAAAGATATACCTGGGATGGCAAAGGCCCGCTGGACGAAAGCTCGCGCAAAAAACTGCTGGATGTTGTTGTACAACGCTATGAGTGCTGCCACGTTGGCGGTGGTATGGTTTTCGATAAAAACAAGAACCTTTATTTGAGCACCGGTGATAATACCTTCTCTCGTGCGTCAGACGGATTTTCACCGCTTGATGAGCGCCCGGGAATGTCAGCAGAAGATTCGCAAAAAGGCTCGTCAAATACCAATGATCTGCGCGGAAAGATCCTGCGGATCCACCCGGAAGCCGATGGTACCTACAGCATCCCGGCAGGAAACTTATTCCCAAAAGGGACGCCAAAAACACGCCCTGAAATTTATACCATGGGTAACCGTAACCCGTGGCGTTTAACTATTGACAGCAAAACCGGCTGGTTGTACTGGGGCGAAGTTGGCCCGGATGGCAGCACCGATGATTTTGAGCACCGCGGACCACAATCATACGACGAGTTTAACCAGGCTAAAAAAGCAGGCTTCTATGGCTGGCCTTATTTTGTGGCCGACAATCTGGCTTATCATCATTATAATTTCGCGACTAAAGAGTCGGGGCCGGTTTTTGATGCCGCGCACCCGGTTAATACATCACCCAATAATACAGGGTTAACTGACCTGCCGCCGGCAACACCCGCATTTATATACTACTCAAAACAACAAAGCACTAAGTTTCCGCTGCTTGAAAGCGGCGGCGACAGCGCGGTTGGCGGCCCGATTTTTCATGCTGATGATTTTATTGGCGCGCCAAGGCCGTTCCCGTCCTACTATGAAGGCAAATGGTTCGTTACCGACTGGGTTCGCGGCTGGATAAATGTGGTAAGCATTGACAAGGACGGCAATTACGTAGGTATGGAGCGCTTTTTACCCAACTTTAAACTACGAGGCCCTATTGACATGAAGTTTGGCCCAAGCGGTGATCTTTATGTTTTAGAATATGGCAACGGGTACTTTAAAGATAATCCTGAAGCTGAGTTGATCCGCATTGAATATAATGGCGGCAACCGGAAACCACAAGTGCAGGCAGCGGTTAATAAAACAGCCGGTGGCGTTCCGCTTAAAGTTAGCTTATCATCGGCAGGAACAACAGACGCCGATGTGGGCGACAAACTAAGCTACTCGTGGAAGATAACCCGTAACGGTGCTTCGTTTAAGACCATCGCGCAAGCAAACCCTTCAGTAACGTTTATTGCTCCGGGTACTTACAAGGCTTTGCTTACTGTTACCGATTCGAAGGGTGCTAAAAACAGCAAATCTGTCGAGGTTAAAGCAGGCAATGAGCCGCCGATAGTTAAGTTTAACATAACAGCAGGTAATTCAAGCTTTTTCTTTCCGGGCAAAAGCATAAGCTATAATGTAAGCGTGGCTGATAAGGAAGACGGCAGCCTGGCCAACAAACGTATTGCGCCATCAAAAGTATCGGTAACTGCCGATTATCTTTCTGAAGGATATAATATGACAGCAATCGCATCTAAACAAGGTGCTGCCGATGCTAATGCCGAATCTTCCGGCGGATGGGCCATCATTGCTAAAAATGATTGCCGCTCATGCCACTCGGTAACAGAGAAAGTATTGGGGCCATCATTTACGCAGGTAGCTTTAAAATATAAAGATGACGCCGGAGCACCCGACAGACTGGCTAAAAAGATAGTAACAGGCGGATCAGGCAATTGGGGCGACGCGATGATGCCTGCACACCCGGGCCTTTCTGATGGCGACGTAAAATCTATCGTAAAATATGTGTTGAACCTGGCTTACGCACCGCCAAAAGCAAAATCACTACCGGTTAGCGGCACTTACACCACTACGGTTCCCGAAGGTAAAAACCAGGACGGAAGTTTTATCCTTCGTGCAGCTTATACCGACCGTGGTGCTAAAGGCATGGCCGCACAAACCGGCGAACAAACTTTAGTTTTAAATGCGTCAACAATGTTGGTAACAAAAGCAAGCGCGTCAAATGGAGTTAAGCTGGTTGAAAACATCGCCAACATCAAAGGGCAAGGCTCATGGTTAAAATTTAACCAGATAGACCTTACAGGCATAAAACAAATAACCTTTACTACGGGTGGGGGCAGCGGCGCTATTGAACTCCGCGCAAATTCTGCACAGGGTAAATTAATAGCAACAGGCAGCTACGAAGGCGGGATAACGATACCTGCCGGACAAGGCATTAATGATTTATATTTTGTGTTTAATGGCCCACCGGTTGCGGTGCGTGCCATTAAATTCAACGACGATAATTGATATTACATTAACATTAAATTTTGAAAACATGAACAAGCGTAGGGACTTCCTAAAAAATATGGGGACATTAGCCGTAGGATCGGTATTGTTATCCTCTTATAAATTTGCACCAAGATCTGTTAGTAACCCGGGCATACAGCTTTATACATTTCGCGATGAAATGCTGGCAGACCCAAAAGGCACTTTGAAAATAATTGCTGATCTGGGAATTAAACAAGTTGAATCGGCAGCAAGCAGCAAAGGTTTATTTTACGGGTTAACACCGCAGGAGATGAAGAAGACCTGTAAGGGGTTTGGATTGACCCTACGCAGTGCACATTGCAGTATTGACAGCAATTGGCAAAACACAATAAAGCAGGCATCAGAATCAGGACAAGAATACCTGGTATGCTCTACCATACCATTCTCCGGCGATACTGTAGAAAATTACCAGAAAATAGCAGAGCGCTTTAACAAAGCCGGCCAGGAATGCCTGGATGCCGGTTTAAAATTTGGCTATCATAACCACGATTACGAGTTTAAGACAGACCAGGGATTGGTGTTATATGATGTATTGCTTGCAAATACAGACCCTGAACTTGTAAATATGGAAATGGATCTGGGCTGGGTAGTTGCCGCAGGCAAAGACCCGTTGGCTTATTTTAAAGAATATGGCCCTCGTTTCCCGCTATGGCACTTAAAAGACATGAAAGGCAAAAACAGCGTAGAGTTTGGTAAAGGATCATTAGATATTAAAGGATTGCTGCAACATAGCAAAGAAGCAGGTATGAAATATTTCTTTATTGAGCAGGAAGAGTACCCTGCAGGTTCGGCATTAGCCAGTATGAAGATAAATATGGAATACCTTAAAACAGTTGATGCTTAATTAAGCAATTACATTGCTACACTATGCCCGGGGCGTGGGTCCTCGGGCAATATTTCCATATCCGGATACTCAATATAGTCGGCATACCATTGTATGGCGCCTACCACATCCAGCGCATCTTCTGATGAAATATCTATGGTCTCAAAGGCATATAGCTTGCTGTGCGCATATCCAAACAACTGTATCTCGTTAGGATTAGGTTGAAAGCTGTCTTCATTAAGGCAATAAACTCTGATTTTCAAGTCTGTGTCCCTTGAATGAATTACGTCTCTGCATGCGTTATTTGGATCGGTCGCTAAGAGATATACATTGTACTCCATATTATCTTTAACAACACTGTCTGCCGATAGTTTCAGGTTTTATTTTTTGATTAGCAATTAGTTCTAGTTTAAAAGACCGGGGCATCAAAGTTTCAGTCTTATGTTGCTTATAAAGCAACTACCCGCTATGCATTCGTGTAAAAATCTCCCTTGCTGGGGAAATTTTTCTTCATTTAATTTTTTTATTAGGAATTAAAATATCTTTTTTTACCTTTATGTAACAGCCATGTTACATTTGGCATTTCTTTTGACTAATCAATAGTAGCCCTCCCAAAGGGTTGTTTTTCATAGGTAGATGTAGGGTCGAAATACTGCGAGAGTCTTTCGGCCCTTTTTTAACCAAATGAAGGACTTTTTGGAAATAAACATTGCCCCCTAATTAATATCTATATACAGAAACAAGGCCGCATTTTTACGTGCGGTCTTGTTGTTTTTATACGGGTCAGAAATCTTTGTTTTTTTAAATCACTTGCATCACCGGCGGCTCAACTACTTCCGGTTTGCGTCTGGCTTTTAGTTTTTCGCGGTGCAGATAGCGCCAGTGCAACATGCCAATTAACAGGGCGGCAACGCCCTCGCCCATCAGGGTATCGGTGGTTCCTATCCACTTTGATATGGCCCCTACAAGTAATCCGCCCAAAGGCTGCATTCCGAAAAAGGCCATCGCGTAAAAACTGATCACCCGGCCGCGCATATTCTGGGCGACCGTAGTTTGTATCAGCGTATTACTCACTGTGATCTGCGACATCATGCCAAAACCGGCAATAGTAACAAACAACAGCGCCAACGCGTAGTTATGCTCATGCGAGAAAAGCACCAGCCCCGTCCCAAATACCAGCGTATTGATAAATAAGATCTTTTTTAGATTGGCCCCGGTTTTTTGCGATGCCAGGAATATAGCGCCCGAAAATG
>JAQBOP010000149.1 GCA_028287975.1 Mucilaginibacter sp.
CCAGGCATTGGTTTTAGTGAATCATGGCGGTGCTACGGGTCAGGAAGTGTACAACTTTTCGTCGCAAATTATAGACAGTGTGTACTCCAAATTTGGCGTTCAGCTACAACGCGAAGTAAATATTATCGGTTAATTTATTTTACTTAACGGTAATTTTGCAAGTGTAATCCTATTGTCATTCCACCGGTTTGGTCGTTAAAAATAAAGCTTAAATTACTGTAAATCAGATATTTTAGTAAGGAGTGGTGTGTATGCAACACTTTGTGTTATTGTCTTTATAATTACAATGCATACAGTTAGTGAAAATTTATAGTGGTATAGGGTTTGTCTACATACCAGTACAAAACATTAACAGAATGACAAAGATTGAGTTTAACACCCTAGTACTACGTCAGGCAAGTTCATTAAGGTCATACGCCTTACACTTTACACACGACGCAGATGATGCTAACGACCTTGTCCAGGACACGATGTTGAAAGCCATAACTTATTACAATAAGTTTAAAGAAGGCACTAATTTAAAAGGATGGTTATATACCATCATGAAAAACACCTTTATCAACAATTACCGCCGTTTTGTTAAAATGAGCACTTTTGTTACCAAATCTGATGAGATCTCATCACCTAACCTGGTATTCAGTTCGACTAAAAATCAAGGCGAAGCAAAATTTGTGATGGACGATATCAAGAAAGCTTTAGACAGGCTGCCTGCAGATTATTATGTACCATTTACCATGTATTTTGAGGGCCATAAATACCATGAAATTGCCGATCATTTAGTAATCCCGATAGGTACAGTTAAAACGCGGATCCACGTTGCACGTAAGCTGCTCAAGAAAAATCTTAAAGCTTATGATAATGGTGTAAAAAAACCTATCTACGCAGAAAATTAGGCTAATCACTCAATAGATTATAAAAAAGAAACCCGCTTACAGAGCGGGTTTTTTGTTGCCTTATTTTTGGTAATATAAGTTGATATTATTGATGCGCTACCCATTTAACTGCATTACGCAAAAGGGTTTTATAGGGTTCGATATCATGCGACGCGCCATCATGGCCAAGCGCAATACAAACAATCCGCGCCTTTGGGTTCTTTACCACAAATATGGATGGATAAACAATATCCGATCCGGCAACATGATTATTTGCTAAAACTTCAATCCCCGGCCCGGCCGGATCAGCGATATAATGATAACGCTCGTCCTTAAGTGTAAAGTTTGGGGCGACGCCTTTGGTAACGGGGTGATGGGTGTTGATAATGTTTTCGTCAAAACTGTAACGATCGTGTTCGCTTGCGCCGCCGCTTACCAGTTGCAAATTGTATTCGGGCCAGTCTTTCCAGTTATACCAAAGGGCAGGGTGGCCCAGTATCAGTCCTTTGCCTGCATCCACAAAATCAAATATCGCCTTGCGGTTTTCGACGTTTATAGGTTGGTTAGTAACCAGGTAAAGCACATCGGCGGTTTTTAAATAGATGCCTATCGAATCGGTATTGCTGGTATAGATAACTGTGCATAAACCACCACTGCTAAGGGTGGCAGCATCGGCCTGTTTATACCAGCGATCAAAATCATGCGACGTACCGCCGCCAACGATCAAAACACGGATATTTTTGGGCGACTTACGTTGCGTACCCGATGCACGATTGATAGTAAACGCTGATATTAAGGAGATAATAATCAACAATGCTGACAGCAGCTTGAGTTTGAAAAAGGATTGTTTTAGCATGGAAGCAGGCGTTAAATTGCACAGCTAAAATAGCACTTAGCATGCAATATATTCTGATTTATTACGCTCATGTGGCACTAAGCTGTAAAACCATCAACAAACAATTAGTTACTTTACTTACTGAAAAAGATAACGCTTTCAGATGCGCCATTTTAAACGCTGAATCACCATAAGCCATATGGAAAATATAATAACCGAACAGGAAATACAACAATTACGTGCCGACACCAAAGGTGCTGCCGGAGTAATCCATTTTAATAACGCCGGATCCTCCTTGCCGCCGGATGTGGTGGTGGATACCGTGATCAGTTATCTGCAGGAAGAAGCCACATATGGCGGTTATGAAACCGAAGCCAAATACAAAGACCAGCTTGAAAACACTTACGACCTGATTGCCAAACTGATCAACGCCGATAAAACCGAAGTAGCCATTGTTGAAAACGCCAGTACAGCATGGGGACTGGTATTTCACGGTATCGATTTTAAACAGGACGATGAGATCATCACTACCGAAATGGAATACATAACCAACCTCATCGGTTTTATCAACATGCAGAAAACGCATGGGGTAGTGCTAAAGATCATCCCGAATGACGAGCAAGGTAACTTTAATGTTCAGGCTTTGGAAGATGCCATATCCCCGCAAACAAAACTGATAGCGGTAACCCACATGCCCTCATCCTCCGGTGCGATTATACCTATCGTTAAAATTGGGGCTATAGCGCGCAGGCATAACATTCTGTACCTGGTTGATGCCTGCCAGACCGCCGGGCAAGCGCCGATCGATGTAGAAGAGATCGGTTGTGATATGCTGTCGGTAACCGGGCGCAAATACCTGCGTGCGCCGCGTGGTACCGGGTTTTTGTATGTGCGCAAAAATGTGCAGGACCGGTTCAGGCTTTTGTTTATGGACGGTTTTAGCTCGCCAACCGTTAGCCTGCATGACTACACCATACGGCCCGACGCCCGCAGGTTTGAGTTGTATGAAAAAAGCCGCGCCCTAACTTTGGGCCTTGGCAAGGCTGTAGAATATACGCTGGAAATAGGGGTAGACCGCATCTGGCAGCGTGTGCAGCAATTAGCTGACGATTTGCGTCGGAAATTGACGGAAATTGACGGAATAAGCGTTCATGATGACGGCAATCAATTGTCCGGAATTGTCACTTTTTCGGTAAAGGGCATGGACAGCCAGGTAGTAAAAACCAAACTGTCTGAGCAAAATATTAACGTATCGGTCGGCATTGCCAAGGCCACAT
>JAQBOP010000166.1 GCA_028287975.1 Mucilaginibacter sp.
CATTTTATGCAGATCAAGTGATATGATTTGTTCTTTTATTTCAACCAAATCGTTTAGCATCTTAGGATCATATGCACTTCTGTTAAATATGTCAACCGACAAAGCCGGCGAACTTGTACCTAACTGATATACCCCCCGGTAATTACTATTGAGTTTTTTTATTGTTTTATCGTCGGCCGCGGCAAAATCAAATTGCTCCTCTACAGCTTCGGCCGGTTTAAAAAAAGTTGAAGCTATGGTGCGCAACGAATCGCCTGCAGGCAGGCTAACTACTTTTTGATCAAAGCCGGCATTCTCTTTTATCCAAAGGTAAAGTACTTTCATTTCATCGGCCGTTAGCTGTGGTTTTCCGGTTGGCGGCATATGTTTTTTTTCATCATCAGGCAAATGGATACGTTGTAATAATAAGCTCACCTGCGGCTGTCCCGGTACAAATAATTTACCTGTCTTCCCCCCTTTTAATAACGAAGCCTGATCTATCAGCATTAAACCACCTTTTGATTTTTCGGCATTATGGCAACCATTACATTTGCTTTCAAAAATGGGCTGAATCACATCCCGGTAAACTATGGCCTTATCAGCCGGTACCAGTTTTTTCTGCATCACCGGAGCCAGTATAAAATTATCGCCATGCGTAATATCAGCGCCAAAATGCCCGGCTACTATTACAAAAAAAACCAACACGACAGCGTTTACACGAGCCAATGTAGTGCTATACCGGCTTTTACCTCTAAACCAATAAATAATTGTTGCCATAAAGGTTACACAAACGCCAAACCATTTATGCCATTGTAAATTACCACTTGCATAGCCTAACTCGTGCGAAAGAAAAAGACCCATGATAACTGTAATAGCCGAAAAAAGCGCGCCGACCAATAGTAATGTCGTAGTAAATTGCTGGTACAGCTTATCGTCTATAAACTCCGGCCTGAAACGGAAAAACTCCAGCAGCATTGCCAGGATGAGTATTACAATTGGAAAATGAAGCACCAGCGGGTGCATACGCCCTGCCGGTTGCAGCCATTGCGGTATCACCACATGGCCATCGGCCATTAATAAAAAAACAATAAATATATTTAAGGCAATTAACAGGTTGTCTGCAAAACCCTTGTAGCGGCTTGTTATCATATAAAAGGTAGCAGTATTAAACGCGCGTAAATTTATACGGGTACACCTTACCCGACGCCCATTGTGCTACATACAGGTTTTCGTCATTGTCAACGCATACATCATGCGGGTTTAAAAAGATCTTTTCGGCTTGTGCCATAGGTTGCAAAACACTGTCCTTGTACACCGGTTCGGTGCCCCCTATGTTAGATACCACTTTATTGTTTTTATCCAGGATGGTGGTAAATCCGGAATTTTCTGACCCAAGATTTGGCGAGCGCAACACGGCGGCGTATAAATGATCGCCCTTAATGACCGGACGGCATACACAGGCACCGGGCAACTTAATAACTTCTATTAATTTCCCATCCATGCTAAAACGCTTAAAGCAATTGCGGGTACGGTCTGTGATCAATAAAGTAGGTGTGCTGTTACGCCTGTCTATCACAATTCCATGTGCATTATCCAAATGTTCGTCCCCATCGCCTTTACCGCCGAAAAAGTTTTTCAGCTTACCATCTTTATCATAATGAGTGATGTATTGTGCCCCATAGCCGTCAGCAATAAAAAAATCGCCGTTGGTATCTACAGCAGTTTCGGTTGGTACAAATTCTTCTGCTTTTTTATAAACACCGGTTTCAAGCGGGACGTCAATAGTCATTAATAGCTTCCCGTCAATGGTAGTCTTGTAAACCTGGTGCTTTACCGTATCGGTGATGAATAAAAATTCTGTACCGTTTTCATTAACTAAAGTTAAACCGTGCGCGCCGGGAAAATCATGGCCCCAGGTAGTTAGCAATTTGCCTGACTTATTATAAACCAATACATTGTTTTTCGTTTCATTGGTTAATAACAATATTCTTCCCTTAGCATCCTGAACCATTTCATGGCAATCATTTACCGGATTGATCTTCGGATCGGCTTTGCTCCAGGCATTATCCATGCGGTAACGCATACCGTTGTGGCCATAAACAGGTCCCTTATCTTTTGCTAAAAGATCCTTGGTAATAAAAAAACTTGCCGATACAATGGCTGTTTGCTTTACAAAACTCCTTCTTTCCATATTTGGTTATTTTTAGGATATGATATCTCTTACTACATTACCTGCCACATCAGTTAGCCTGTATCTGCGGCCCAGGCTTTTATAAGTAAGCTTAGTGTGATCTATACCAAGCTGGTTTAATACGGTTGCGTGAAAATCGTGTACATGTACCGGATTGTTCACGATGTTATAACCCAGTTCGTCCGATTCGCCGTAAACTATGCCCGGTTTAATACCACCACCAGCCATCCACATGCTAAAGCAGCGCGGATGATGATCACGACCATAATTATCTTTCGACAATTTGCCCTGGCTGAAGTTTGTACGGCCAAACTCGCCGCCCCAAATCACTAATGTTTCATCCAGTAAGCCACGTTGTTTCAGATCAGTTACCAATGCTGCCGATGCCTGGTCTACATCCTTTGCCTGGCCTCCCATTTCTATAGGCAGGTTGCCATGCTGATCCCATCCCTGGTGATAAAGCTGTACAAACCTTACCCCGTTTTCTGAAAGCTTGCGTGCCAATAAGCAATTAGCAGCGTAAGTGCCCGGGGTTAAACAATCAGCACCATATAATTTTATGATATCGTCAGGTTCTTTTGATATATCCATGATCTCGGGTACAGCAGTTTGCATCCGGTAGGCCATTTCATATTGCTTTACTTTGGCATTAATTTCGGGGTCATTAAACTCTTTGCCGGATATGTCATTTAGCTCAGCCAGTTTATCCAGCATTTTACGACGCTCCAACCTGTCCATTCCATTAGGATCATTTAAATACAAAACCGGGTCTTCGCTGCTGCTAAACTGCACACCCTGGTGAATGGAATCTAAAAATCCGTTACTCCATAATTTTGAATAAACACCTTGTCCGTTACCTTTTCCCTTTGACAGCAATACGGTAAAAGCCGGTAGATTTTTGTTTTCGCTGCCAAGCCCATAGCTTACCCACGAACCCATACTTGGCCTGTTACCTTGCTGCGCGCCTGTCTGGAAAAATGTGAGTGCCGGATCATGATTAATGGCATCGGTATGAATCGACCTGATAATGCAAATATCATCTGCGATCTTACCGATATGCGGAAAGATATCACTTACCCAGGCGCCTGATTGCCCGTATTGTTTAAAATCATAAAATGAACCTACCAAAGGGAATGACGCTTGTTTAGCGGTCATACCTGTTAATATTTGGTTACCCCTTACAGATGGCGGCAGCTCCTGCCCCATCATTTCCCTCAATTTAGGTTTATAATCAAACGATTCTAACTGTGATGGCGCGCCGTCCTGGAATAAATAGATCACCCTTTTTGCCTTAGGCGCAAAGTTGGGTATCCCCGGTATAAAATCTGTGTCGTCACCCTTAACTCCTGAAAAAAGATCAGGTACCAGCAATGATCCCAATGCAACGCTGCCTAAACCAAGGCTTAACTTCGACAGAAAACGGCGGCGGTTAATGCCTAATCTATGTTCTAATATATCTTTTTCCATGGCACTCAGGTTTTTGTTATCGCTTCCTCCAAATTATAAATGGTATCTACTACTTTCATCATAGCAACTAAAGTGAGCTTATCCAGGTCAGGCGGAATGGGATACTCACCAACATTTAATAATTTATCTGCACTTTGTTTATTGGCTGATTGTATCTGATCGGCATAATAAGCCGTAAGGATACCCATTTCCTTATCCGTTGGCTTACGACAGATGATCAGGCGAAAAGCTTTATATATTTTATCGTTCGAGGTACTTTTTTCTTGCAGCAATTTAGCCGCTAAAACGCGTGCGGCTTCCAAAACAGTAGGATCGTTCATCATCAGCAGGGCTTGCAGCGGTGTATTGGTACGTAGTCGCTGCACCTCGCATTGATCGCGGTTACTGGCATCAAAAATGGCCATTTCAACCGGCGGAACGGTGCGCTTAATTAAGGTGTACATCCCGCGGCGATATAGATCGGGCCCATGAACCTGCTTATAACTTGCAAGCTGCCCCCTGCCTGATGTAGTATTTTCCCATAGACCCGGTGGCTGGTAAGGGTTCACACTTGGGCCGCCGATAGTTTTTGTTAAAAGCCCGCTGCTGGCCAATACTTCGTCGCGTACAAACTCGGCTGGCAGGCGGCTGCGCGGGCCCCTGGCAAGCATAATATTTTCAGGATCGTCTTTCAGTTTTTCAGGTGATATTACAGCTGATTGGCGGTAAGTTGCCGACATAACGATCTGTTTAACCAACCGCTTGATGTTCCAGCCATGATCCCTGAAATCCAGCGCCAGCCAATCTAACAATTGCGGGTTAGATGGCAGATCGCCCTGCATACCAAAGTCGCCCAGTGTTTTAACTATACCCCGTCCAAAAAACTCCTGCCATATCTGGTTCACGTACACCCTTGCCGTTAACGGATTATCATTGTCAAATAACCAGTTGGCTAACCCTAACCTGTTTTTAGGATAATTATTATCAAAAGGAAGGATAGATTTTGGCGTGCTTGGAGATACTTCATCCCCGGGAGCATCATAGGCTCCGCGTTTTAACAGGTAAGTTTTGCGGTAATTTGAGCTATCACCCATGATAGACACGATCAGTTTACCGGTATCCTGCTTATTTATAAATTTGAGTACACTTTTTACATCGTCATTACTGATCTGCATCAACGGTTTTTTGGCGTATGTTTCAGGGCCACCGACAGTAGTTTCTATACCAACCTCTTTTACATTATTAAAAAATGCAAATACCTGGTAGTATTCTTTTTGCGAAAAAGGATCATATTTATGATCATGACAATGCGCACATTCAAGCGAAACACCCAGCATAGCCTTGCCGAATGTATTGGTGCGGTCGGTAACATAACTAATGCGGTATTCCTCGTCTATAACGCCACCTTCTTCGGTTATTTTATGATTACGGTTAAAGCCGGTTGCCAGCAGCTGCTCTTTGGTATGGTTTGGCATCAGATCGCCGGCCAGTTGCCAGGTAATAAAGCTTTTGTATGATAAGTTTTCATTATAGGCATGTATTACCCAATCACGCCAGGGCCATTGGGTGCGGTAATTATCATCCTGGTAGCCATGCGAATCTGCGTATCTTGCAATATCCATCCAATGCAGCGCCATTTTTTCGCCGTATTGAGGTTTTGCCATTAGTTCGTCAACCATTTTCTCATAAGCATCCGGGCTGTTATCTGCCAAAAACTTATCCATCATAGCCAGATCAGGCGGCAAGCCGGTCAGATCGAAACTTATCCGTTTTAGCAATCGTTCCTTGTCGGCTTCGGCATTGGGTTTGGTATTATATTTTTCTAACCGGGCAAGAATAAAGTTATCTATCGTATTTTTTGGCCAGGCTTTGTCTTTTACCTCGGGTATCGGGGTATATTTTGGTGGTACAAATGCCCAATGTTTTTCATATTTGGCACCCTGCTTTATCCATTGCTTTATAAGCGTCAACTCATATTGGTTAAGCCGTTTAAGGTTTGAACTGAGTGGTGGCATTAAAATGGCAGAATCTGAAGCAGACACCCGCTGATAAAGCTCAGACTTATCCAGATTACCCGGCACTAATGCATGTGCTGTAGGATTGTCCTTTAGTGCACTATAAGCACTCTCAGGGATATCAAGCCTTAAACCGGCCTGGCGCTTACTGGCATCAGGGCCGTGGCACTTGAAACATTTATCAGACAGGATAGGCCTGATGTTAAAATTGTAGCTAATGGTATCTGGTATTTCTTCGGTCGCAGTTTGCTCCGTCGAAAAATGGTTACAGGAATATGTGGTGTATAAGATACACAACATGCAAACAAGCAATATACAGTATATATTCCGTTTCATAATTCAGCACATTACATCTTAGGCGATGTATTATCAATTGGTTAACGATAAAGTTATAATAATATAACCTATTTAACAACAATTATTCTTGTATAGTCATGTTAAACAAAAAAAAACTGCAAGGGTGGCTTTTTTTCTGAACATTATGTCTTATCAAATAATACTGGCGAAGACCGGAAGTACCCGTATTAAACATAATCATTTGTTAACTTCACTCAAGTTATCGGAACCTTTGAGGCTAAAGATGTTGGTATTTCGTAAATATTCTACCTGCCTAACCGGCTTTTTAAAGGTAAAAAGCCGCCATAAATTATGGCGTAAACAAAAGTTATAAAATACAATTGGAAGTAACACACCTGATACCCATACCAAAATGAAAAGAACAGGAACATAGGAGATCTTAAAGATCTTGTAGAAAATGATCCTGGCGAAAGTCATCATGATGATTTGCATGGCATACACATAAAGCGAGTGATAGCCTACTACGCGTAAAAATTTAAAAGCCTTATATTCCTGCAATAAAAAAGAAAGAATTACAGAAAAAGCACAGCCAACTAACACTTGTGCAAGGTATAAATGAGGTAACCTGTGTTCGACATAGCTTATGCCGTCAACACTTTTTTTGATATTCACATCCATGCAAAAATATTGTACCACAAAAAACGCGATAACTAAAGGCACAAACATTAACCATAAAGTAGATCTTTGTATATTTTTTCCGCTTGGAATGATATCTGAAATAAGGTCTCCTAAAGCGAAAAAGAAATAGTATTCACAGATATCGGTTATTACACCGTAATTGAGCTGATTAATATGGATATAAGAAGAGAAAGCATAAAGAATAAGCCCCAATACTATTTGAAAATTTGCCGACCATTTAAGCTTTGATTTAAGTATAGCGTAAATTACTCCGATACAAAACAATGCGTTTAAGTACCAGAAGTGCCCCGTGACACGCGGGTTAATAATTAAATAGAGATAATCCATCGAGCTTGAACCTTCATGGACAATGGATGGATTAAACCGTGCATTAATGATCTTTAAGGATATTTCAAATATACCCCAAACAAATAATGGATACAAAATTGTATCCGCACGAGCACTAATATAGCCGGAGAGCGATTTCTTATGCAAGCTCTTAGCTAAAAACATACCCGAAATGATAAAGAATAACGGCATCCTGAAGCCATACAAAAAAACATCAAGATCATTCAGGATGGGGTACGCATCGAGATCCGGACCATAACCTTTTAAAGTAAAAAAGCAGTGGGCATAGCCCACTAAAATTATACTAATTCCCTTATCATAGTCTATCCAGTTTAGTCGTCTCTCGTTATATACAAACCGGGAATTAAGTGGATCCATTATCAATTTTTTTGTTTACTAATATAATTATAAATCTTACGACTACTTACACATGCAAAGGATGTAATAGAATAATTACCTGAGCATGAAACTTTAAATGGATTTTGTTATTAGACTTTAAAAAAGTAAAAATTACTTATTAAAGCTGTGATACAAAAAAACTGAAGAAAGATCAATTTTAAAACGAGTAGTTTATTTTAAACGATCAAATCTAAGACTTGGTTGTTAAAGGTAAATTAGATTGATATTAGAATGGTAATTTGTTTGTTAAACATTACTATATACCGATAACATGCGAGGCATTAACAGTACAGGTTTTCTTAAAAATATTTCATGCTGCAAATAAACTAAAAAGAAATAATTTAAGTATTACTATATTTTAATTTATTGTAACATTAAGATTAAAATAAAACATCCCTATTGTACAATGAAATGCTGTTTAATTAGTTAATTGCACAACCAATAGTTATAAATCGGCATCATGACGTTAGTATTTTTTTTCGCTATTTACGTAGTTTTACTGCGTGTTATTTTTATCTATGAGTGCTCAAATGCCATTTGTGACCCGGATGAAACGTTTGACAAAACGCACGGGCTGTATAGTTTTTAAGTTACAGAACAAATTGTAATTCAATGCTAAAAGCATAGGTATTAATTTCAAGAGAACACCGTTTATCAATTGATGTGTTTATAACAATTAAATTAATAAACGGGTTTACATCTTTATATGTCTATATCAAACTCAATAGTGCTGAATAAGACAAATCCCGAAATAATTTCCCTTTTTTGATTTTTAGTCTTACATCATTTGTTAAATAATACCTATATCAATATTATATATCTTTAATATTTGCATATAAATTAAGGTAACTTAAAATAAATCCAATTTTATTAATAAATTAGGCTCAAAATATTTACAGCAAACGCAGATTATATAGCTATAGTTAAGTGATGCTGATTATTTGATATATTAAACCGGTAACCTCAGCTTCAATAATGATTATAAGAGGATACTTAATGAACCCCTTATTGCTATGATTCCATACGAAAACCTTAAACGCTTAAACGCACCTTTCACAGAAGCATTTCACGAAAAATTTAACAAGGTACTTGACAATGGCCACTACATATTAGGTAGTGAACTTGAATTGTTCGAAAAAGAATTTGCTGCTTACCACTCGGTAAACTCTTTCGTCGGTATCTCGAACGGCCTGGATGCTTTGATCCTATCTTTAAAAGCATGTAACCTGCCTGCAGGTAGCGAAGTTATTGTACCTGCCCATACTTATATAGCAACTATACTGGCTATTTTAAACTGCCAGTTAAAACCGGTATTGATTGAACCTGATATTAATACTTATAATATAGATGTTGCTAAAATAGAAGAAGCAATAACCCCTAACACAAGAGCTATCATGGTAGTTCATCTGTATGGTAAGGCTTGTGATATGGACGAGATCATGCGCATAAAAGAAAAATACAATCTTTATTTAATTGAAGATTGCGCGCAGGCACATGGGGCCACCTATAAAAACAAGCTGATAGGCACGTTTGGCGAGTTTGCCGCTTTTAGCTTCTATCCAACTAAAAACCTGGGAGCTCTGGGCGATGCCGGTGGAATTATCTGCAACTCGCCCGAGCATGTACGTACTATCATACAATTGCGCAACTATGGTTCTGAGATCAAATATCATAATGAAATTGTAGGATACAATAACCGGCTTGACGAAATGCAGGCAGCATTTTTAAGTGTTAAGCTGAAATATCTTGATAAAATGAACGCGCACAGGAATAAACTTGCAAAGCTTTACCTTGATAATTTAAAAGGCGATTTCATTTTACCTAAGGTTAGCGAAGACCACTACGATGTATTCCATATTTTTAGCATCAGGCATGAAAAGCGTGATGATTTACAAAAATACCTGCTTAACAAAGGTATCGGGACGGCTGTACACTACCCTATCCCGCCGCACCGTCAAAACGCATTAAAGGGTGAAAATATTAAAGGAGATTTCCCGATAACGGACGAAATCCATAATACCACGCTTAGTATGCCATGCTCTTTTTCGCATACCGAAGATGAAATACTGCAGACAATTGAAGCCCTAAACAATTATTAATTTACAGCTATGCAAACTAATGATATTGTAATAATTGGGAGTGGTATTGCCTGTACGTCTACCCTGATAGAATTATTTAATAACCTGATCGCTAATAACAATCCACAGGATAAACTATCAATTACCGTTATTGAAAAGCATCATGAATTGTGGAAAGGTATCCCGTACGGCTCAAGATCATCGCAGAATGCGTTAACTATTACTTCTATCAATGATTTTTTCACCTCGGATAAGGAAAGAGCTTTATTTTTTGAATGGCTTTACGCAAACATGGAGGAATTGAACCATCATTATATATTAAACAATGGCGATACTGCTAAAACATGGTATGAGAATAATCGTAAGGCAATTGAAGCGCATGATTGGTATAAGGTTTATATCCCCAGGTTTATTTTTGGCAAATACCAGTTGCTTAGGTTTAACAAAACTTTAAAAACTGTCGAAGAAAAAGGCCTGGCTACGCTAAACACCATAAATGCCGAAGCCATTAATGTTAAGGTTGACGAAAACGATCTGTATGAAGTTACTTTTGAGAAAGCTGATCAATCGACCGACAAAGTTAAGGCCCGCAAATTAGTAGTAGCAACGGGTTCTGCACCATCCGGAGAAATTGTTGATCCGTCTGCTTTAGACGACAATATTCTTTATATAAAAGATGTTTACGACCCAAGTACAGAAACTAATATTGAAAAGATCAGGCAGGTGTTAAGCAGTACGGGCGAAACTGAAAAAAATATTTTAATAATAGGATCAAACGCCAGCAGCCTTGAATTTTTGTATCTCCTGTCAGGCCATGCAGATATAAAGGCCATGATCAATAAGATCACCGTACTATCCAAGAGCGGCAGTTTACCTAATCATATCTCTAATGATACATTTGTTGACAATCCATTAATACACTTGGGCGATCTGAAAGCTAAAGACAGTTTCGACATCAATACCTTAATTGATGCAGCCAGGAAAGATATCAGGATAGCGACGCAAGATGGCGTAGTTATTACTTCAAGCATTGACAAAATAATTGGATGTACCATTGAGATGCTCAATCAACTTGATGACGATGCAAAGAATGCTTTCTTCGGCATTTATGGGATGCAGTTAAGTAATATATTCAGAAGGGCCGGTAATGATTATAAAGGTGGCGCGCAATCATGGATAAATAGTGGCCAATTGCAATTAGTGAAGGGTGCAGCGATAAGTTTAGAATCGGAGGAAGGACTTGGCGTGATAAATTACATTGACGAAAACAACCTGGAAAAAAAACACGACGCCAGGTTTAAAATAGTTATAAACTGCTCAGGTTCTGATAACCTGGACAGCTCATCAAGCCGGTTGCTGTATAATCTTGTACATAATAAACTGTGCAAAATGAATTTATCAGGAAAAGGCGTTTATGTGAACGATAAATTTGAAGCCGCGCCTAATTTATATGTAATTGGGCCGCTACTTGGCGGCAACCGCAATAACAGGATCTACTTTTGGCATTTAGAAAACGCTTCGAGATTAATGTACCTGGCGCCATACCTGGCTAAGGAACTGGCTGAATTTTAATAAAAGTTTAAATTATAATTGGCAAGCACTGCCTGAAACATGCTTATCCTTCAATTAAGGTATCGATATCATTTTTCAGGCAGCCAACAATTTCGGTTAACGTATTGCACAGCTCATCCACAAACGAGTTAAGGCTTTCTAAATCATAATCGCTATAATTCTTTTCCAGTTTTATAATAATATCCTTTAAAGAATCTACACGGATATGAATTAATGATGTTTTTATTTTATGAACGATCCCCGATACGGTTTCCCAGTCGTTATCCATCGCTGATGATTTAATATTTTCCCCTTCTACTGAAAGCGTGCTGATAAGCATATTTATGATCTTATTAAAGATCTTTTCATCATTCCTGCTTAATGATCTGATCTCTGACAGGTCATACAACTTTGATACTGAAACGGGCTCTACCTCTGTTTCATCGCTTTCAACATTTACCAAAACTTCGCCGGGATCATTTATATTTAAAACCGAGATAAGCTTTTCATGTAGCAACTCATCAGAGTACGGTTTTAAAATAAAATCGTTCATTTTGACATTACGATATTTGTTAATGTCTTCCTGCATAACGCTTGCAGTAAAGGCCAGTATGGGTATATTAGCCTTAACCTGATCATCCATACCCCTAATGTGCTTTGCAGCCGTTAAACCGTCCATTACAGGCATTTGTATATCCATTAAAATAATGTCGTAATCACTCAACGTTAACATTTCAATTATTCTTATCCCGTTGTCAACAACATCAACGGCACAACCCCATGATTCCAGCAAATTTTTGATCAGGAACTGGTTTAATTCAACATCCTCTCCAATCAATATCTTCTTATCCCTTAATTTTGAATAGTTAATTACTGACGATTGATTTTTCTCTTCTTTATATTCAAAATTTCTTTCAAACGGAATGGTAAATATAAATTCTGATCCTTTACCTACCTGGCTATAAACATTTATGCTGCCGTCCAACAGTTCAATTAACTTTTTACAAATGGATAAACCAAGGCCCGTACCGCCATATTTGCGGGTAATGCTTAAGGATGCCTGCTCAAAAGGTTTAAATATTTTTAAGATATCTTCTTCATTGATACCTATACCTGTGTCTCTTACAGAAAACTCAAGCATTGCTTTACCCTGCATCTCATTAACCACATTCATTGATACGGTAACAGATCCGGCCTGTGTAAATTTTATGGCATTACTTAACAGGTTTGATATGATCTGGGAGAAACGATACTGGTCGCCATTAACCACGAACTCTGTAGATACATTGTTATCAAACAGTAATTCAAGCTCTTTTTCCTTGGCTTTATATTGAAACAGCTGTATGGTTCTGAGTACTTTATCAGAAATATTGAACGGATGGTTCTCGAATTCAATTTTTCCAAAGCCTATTTTCTCAATATCCAGTATATCGTTAATAATAATTAACAGGTTATTGATAGATTCTGAACTTAGTTTAACGTAATTTTCTTGCTGTGCATCCAGTTTGGTTTTAAGTAGTAGTTTATTTAACCCTAAAATCCCGTTAATAGGCGTTCGTATTTCATGGCTCATGTTAGCCAGGAATATCTGCTTTTGTTTGGCAATGTTCTCTGTAGCCAACTTAGCCATGCGCAGCTTTTTCTCTGTATTGATACGGTCTGTAATGTCCTGCGAGAACCCGATCACGTAGGATGATGAATCAGATTCGTCTACCAGGTAATTTTGATAATACAGGTACAGCACCTTGTTACCCTGCTTCGGAATTACACGGAAGATACCTTTACTGTTCCCCTCCTTTATAATTTTATCAAAATAATCGCGTCTTATATTTTTACGGTCATACGCCGGCAACAGGTTTTGAATATCGGTATTTACAATATCCTCTTCGCTATAACCCAGTATATTTAATATTGCCGGATTACAGGACAGCAGTTTTCCATCCAGGTTATGCGTATAGATCAGCGCCGGGCTGTAAGCATAAAGATCGCGATACCGCTTTTCATTAATTACCAGCTGCTCTTCAATAAGTTTACGATCGGTAATGTTTACACCGTACCTGATTACTTGCTTAACGTCGCCATTATCATCCAGCACCGGGTAAAAACTGCGCAGGTAATAATTTGCCTCGCCGTCCTCAACGATCTTTTCTTCCCAGGATTTGATCTTTTTTGAATTTAAAACCTTTTCGAATAACCTTTTACGGTTTAAGGCTATACTCATCGGGATATTTTTAAGGACACAATGATCTTCATCCTTTTTATCAATCATCCATTTTCTGATCTGGGGATCGCGTTCGACAGACGCATTTACAAACAAGTAGGTTCTGTCAATATTAAAAACCGCTATATCAGACGGTATTTCATTAATAATATGCTGGTGGAATGCCAACTCCGGCAATACATTATCAGAGGCAGAATCATCGTTAATAATATCCTCGTTAGTAGCCGGGCACAGGTCGCCATAAAATAAAAAACGGCCATTATCTGCTAAATCTTCAAATTTACCGCCAATAATTAGCTGTTGGTTCGACTTTAATTGTATCTTTAAAGGGCGATTAATGAAGTTATGCAGGGTATCAGGTGTAAAACTTTCTTGAGTATAACCAATATTTCTAATATTAAAGATATCCAAAAAGCTTTTACCCTCTACAGTATCAATAAGGTTCAAAATGTCATTACTACAGGATAAAACAACTAAATTTTTATCCATAATTAAATGATATGGAAAAAATCTGTTAAGTTGTTCCTGACTAAACGTAAGCTTCATTTTTAGTAAATTAATTAGAAAGCATCTTTATAATTCTTCATAAAGATAAAGAAACTATTATTTATAGTTTTCGTAAACTATAATTTTATATTTTAGTAGAATATTTCCATGTACAATATATGAGTTTTTCAACTATTACCCAAACCAAAATTCTAATCATTGAAGACGATGCATACATGCAGCTCATTTTATCAGAGTTTTTAAATGAAACATATAAAATAGAAACATGTGATACTGTACTTGATGCACTTACCTATTTGCAAAATGGCAATATACCCGACCTCATCATATCAGATTTAAACACCCCGCAAATTAGTGGTTTAGAGCTAATTGACCAATTAAAAGCGAGTGATTTTTTCAAATCCATCCCAATTATAATGATTTCTGGCGATGACTCTTCCGACAAACGGATAAAATGTTTAAATTCAGGGGCTGATGATTATATTGTTAAACCTTTTAACCCTGCCGAACTTGAAGCTCGTATAAGGGTTGTTTTAAAAAGAAACAACAAATAATTATTAATACTTAATAATTTAAATACCAGCAAATGCAAGCTATTGGTCTGATTAATTTTGATGAACAACTTAAGGACCTGATAAGTAAATGCGATTTTGGACAAAGGCATTTAGTTAGTTTCGCCGATGAGACAGAACTGATTTCAAATTGGGATAACAAGCAGTTTGAAATAGTGGCTATAATTTCAAATAGCGAGATGCTGGGCAGTAACGGTGTCGGCATGGTTGAAATCCTGTCAAGTAAAAAATTACCCCGTATTCCTATTTTTTTGTTGGTTACACACTTTAACAAAAACTTGCTGAGCGTAGCGCTTGACGCCGGGATCGTTGATGTTTTTGAATTGCCTTTTAAACCCGAAAATGTAGAGAAAAGGGTAAACTTCACCATCAAAAACTGGGAAGTACTGCAACAAAAATTCAAGAAAAAATCATCAGCCCCTTATAAAACCCCGTTTGGCAAGCGCTTGTTTGATATTGTATTCTCGGGCCTTGCACTACTGTTTTCCTCGCCTATATTCTTGATCATATATATTTTGATCAAGATAGAATCGCCGGGGCCGGCATTTTACTATTCATACCGTGCCGGAACAGGTTACCGGATCTTTAAGTTTTATAAATTCAGATCGATGTATATCAATGCAGATCAGCGCCTTAAAGACCTCAAACACTTAAACCAATATGAAGTTGATGCTGTCGGTGAGGTTGAAGAGACCAAATACGAGCTTAACTTATGCAACGACTGCGTTTCGTATGGCGCATGCCAATTCCCCCTATATGCTGATAACACCACATGGTGCGAAAAGCAGTACATGACCTCGAAGAAAACAAATGCCAAGTCTGCATTTATTAAAATTAAAAATGACCCAAGGGTTACCCGGATCGGTAATTTTATAAGGAACGCCAGTATTGATGAATTACCACAATTGTGGAATGTTTTTATTGGCAATATGAGCATAGTTGGCAACAGGCCACTACCTTTATATGAGGCTGAAAAGCTTACAGTAGATAAATATGCGTTACGCTTTATTGCGCCGGCAGGCATAACCGGATTATGGCAGGTTGAAAAAAGAGGCAAGGGAGATATGAATGAGGATGAAAGGTTGATGCTTGATAATTCGTACGCTTTAAACCACAGTTTCAAAAACGATCTGTTAGTGATCTTAAAAACTGTACCGGCCTTGCTTCAAAAAGAAAATGTTTAGCCGCTCCTGTTAAAAAACACAATCAAATTGTTCTTTGCAGTATCCAAATCTTAATATTACAGTATGGTTATTGCAGCTAACTTCAGCATTATTATAATAATATGAATAATATGTTTATTATTCATATTGAAAAATATGTTGTTAAAAGAAAATGGTAAAAGTTAAGTTTTTCAAAATTGCACCCTACCCCGAAATTAATTATGAAAAACTTATTGATGGTGTCCCTGCTTTCATGCAGGAAAAAGTGCTTAAATACAGATTTGAAGAAGATAGGATACGAAGCGTCGTTGGTAAAATCCTTTTAAAAAATTTATTGATTGAAGAAGGCTATCAGGCAGACATTTTAAATCATATCAAAATTGACAAATATCAAAGGCCATTTTTAAACAATAAAATAGACTTTAATATTTCACATTCGGGCGATTATGTGGTTTGTGCGGTCTCAAAAAGCAATCGGATAGGAATTGATATTGAAAAGATCGTCCCGCTAAACATCCTTGACTTTGAATACGTATTAACGAAGGACGAACTACGACAGCTTTTAAATGATCCGGATGCATTAAATCAGTTTTATGCAATCTGGGCAAAAAAAGAAGCGCTTATGAAAGCAAATGGGAAAGGACTTGAAATTGAGTTTACAGATGTTTTATTAAATGACGACACAGCAATTTGTGAAAATATAGAATGGAAATTAGTGCAGCTGCATATTAATAATAACTATAAAAGTTACCTGGCTACGCAAAAAGACGATGAAATAAATATATCAGAACTTACAATTGATCATTTGATACAGAAACAATTGTAAATCTTAATAAAAAAACACTATGATAAATGAGTTATAATTTCTCAGAAAAAATAAAGAAGTTAAAATCTACTCTAAATTTAAGACGCACCATAAGTTTAGTATGGTCTGTAGCACCTAAGTGGACGGCAATTTCTCTGTTAATGGTAGTGTTGGAGAGTGGGCTATTTTTTGCTTCTCTTTATTTTTTAAAAATATTAATTGACAAACTGGCCATGCGTACACCTGCAACCGATCATTTATTGGTATATTATGTTTTGGCAGCAGGTTTATCAGCTATACTTTATGCAGTGAGTAAAGCAATTTCAAGCTTTACTACAGAGGTGCAGGCATCTAAAGTATCAGAATATATCGACGACAAAATTCATGCCTCCGCCATTGAGCTTGATCTGTCATTTTATGAAAGCCCCGCTTATTTTGATATTTTAAGAAGAGCGCGTGAGGCTGGCCCCGACCGTCCTAACGCTGTTATCACCAACCTGGTAGAAACTATAAAAAACTCTATGATGCTATTGGCATTAGGATCGGTTTTATTAACTATTGACTGGTTTTTGCTGCCTTTGTTGGTACTGTTTGTATTGCCTACTATGCTGGTGAGAATTTTTTTTGCAGGAAAATTGCATGCCTTACGGGTTAAACAAACATCATTAGAAAGAAAATCTTTATACCTGAGTGGACTGATAACTTCTGATACATCTGCGAAAGAGATAAGAATTTTGCGATTAGGCGTATATTTAAGAGACATGTACTTAAACATCCGTTTAAATTTACTTTCAGAAAAACTTAATATAGGCAGGAAAAGCACGATCAATGAAATCGTAACTACTGTACTGGCAACGGCAGGCTTTTTTGCGTGTATAGGCTATATAGCTCATGGCGTTGTGACAGGTAAAACAAGTGTGGGCGACATTACTTTGTTCTTAGTCGTGTTTCCGCAATCATTCGCCCAGATGCAATCATTGTCGGCTTCTATTTCAAGGTTATATCAAAACAACATTTTTGTAACCAGCATCTTTGAATTATTTGACCTTAAGCCTAATATAGCTGATAATGAAGGCACTATGAGTGTGCCTGACGAAACGCTGGATATAGAGATAAAGAATGTAGATTTTATCTACCCGCATTCGCAACAACCTGCTCTAAGTAATATCAATATACATATCCCTCCGGGTAAGATCATTGCCATAGTTGGTTTAAATGGCGCCGGAAAATCTACGCTCATAAAACTATTATCGCGTTTGTATGACCCTACCGCAGGCAGCATTACACTTAATGGTGTTGATATCAAAAAATTTAACCTTACCGATTATCATAAACAGGTAAGTGTTGTTTTCCAGGATTTTGGACGATATAATTTTACCGTTAATGATAACATCAAATTTGGAAACATTGACGGCGAACACTCCGAAGAAGCCATTGTTGAAGCCGCTAAGCACTCGGGTGCCCATGGTTATATAAAAGATTTCCCCGATGGTTACAAAACCATGATGGGCCGTTTATTTGACGACGGGCATGAGGTAAGCATCGGCCAATGGCAAAAACTTGCAATAGCCAGGGCTTTGTACAGTCCTGCCCAACTGCTGATACTTGACGAGGCTACCAGCGCGCTGGATGCTTTGTCTGAAAGAGAGTTTTTCCAGTCATTCAGGCAACGCATCGGTCAAAGAGCTGCCTTGGTGATAAGCCACCGTGTATCATCGGTTGAGCATGCGGATTATATTTATGTGATATCGAACGGAAAGGTGACCCAAAGCGGTACGCACCAGGAGTTGTTAAAAATGAAAGGCGATTACGCCCTATTATTCAATAAGGACGTTGTAAAATCTGATCCTGCTTAAGTTTATATAAAAATGCCTGTTAAAAACATCCTTATTGTAAGTACCTGTTTTATTGACTGGGGCGGTAGCGAAGAGCTTTGGGCGCAGAGCGTGCCTCATCTTTTAAACAACGGGCATAAAGTAACTGTTTATAAAAAACATCTCAATTACCATCACCCAAAATTTGCCGAGCTTGCTGCAAAAGGTGTAACGTTGACAGATACAAGATCAACCTATAACCTGGGACGGCGTATAATTTCAAGAGGATTGATCACATTAAACAACGCCTACACAGAAATTAAAAAGCTTGCCCCCGTTAAGCAAGCCGATCGTGCATTTATAGCCAATCTAAAAGAGCACACACCCGACCTTGTGATCATTTCGCAGGGGATAAATTTTGATGGTTTAGAACATGCCTACCAATGTTTATTGCTAAATATCCCATACGTTATAATCTGTCAAAAGGCGGTTGATTTTTATTGGCCGGGTGTAGGCGACAGGCCGTTTATGATCGAAGCGCTTGTAAATGCAAAACAGATCTTTTTTGTATCACAGCATAACTACAAATTAACCGAGGAACAATTTGGTGTAAGATTACCAAACGGTAGCGTAATTTTTAACCCGGTTAAGGTTTCGCGCTATCCTTTACCATTTCCGGATACAATAAAAGGCTATAAACTGGCATGTGTTGCACGTTTGTTTTTACTTGATAAGGGCCAGGATATGCTGTTGCGGATTTTGGGACAAGAAAAGTGGAAAAATCGCCAATTAACCGTATCTTTCGTTGGTTCTGGTGATGATCTGGAACCGTTGCGCGCAATGGCCAAACTTTTGGGCATCCAAAACGTTGAATTTACCGGCCAGGTTGATAATATTGAAAATATATGGCACAACTACCATGCGCTAATTCTCCCCTCTCGTAGCGAAGGTTTGCCATTGTCTGTTGTTGAAGCAATGGCCAGCGGCAGGCCTGTAATTATTACAAATGCCGGCGGAACGGCGGAAGTTGTTGAAGATAACGTAACAGGATTTGTTGGAAAAATAGATCACGATATGTTTGACGATGCAATGGAAAGAGCCTGGAACGAAAGAAATAATTGGGAAAGCATAGGAAAAAAAGCAGCTGAATATATTGCCGAAACGGTTCCGAAAGAACCTGAATTAGAATTTGCAAATATTATAAATGAACTAATAAATGACTGACAAGCCTTTAGTTTCTGTAATTATACCAACTTATAACAGACGGGACAAAATAGTCACTGCCATTGAAAGTGCACTGAATCAAACATACCCTAACATCCAATTAATAGTAAGTGATGATGGGTCGACTGATGGTACACAAGCCTTTATCGAAAAAAATTACCCAGGCATAGATTACACGATGAATGAACATGGCGGACAAGCGTCTGCCAGAAACAATGGCCTGGCAAAAGCTAAAGGCACAATTATAGCTTCGCTTGACTCGGACGATAAATGGAACCCTGACTTTGTTGAAGTATGTGTAGAAAAACTGGAGAACGATAATATAGATTTTGTATTTGCTAACTGGAACCAACAACAGTTAGACGGCAAAATAACTGATTTTTTTTCTGGAGATATTTTTTTAAGACCTTATATCAGAAACACGGAAGCCAAATGGCAGGACTTGTCTGCTGACGAACTACGCTCGTTATATTTTAAGGCTTGCCCATCTCCTTCTTCATCGGCTGTTATACGTAAATCGTCTATCGTATCGGGATGGAATCCCAAGATTAACATTTGTGATGACTGGTGCCTGTTCCTGGATATGATCATGACAAAAAATTGCAAAGCTGCCTTTACTATGGATGTGCACTGGAATAAATTTATCAACTCAAACAATATCTACGACGGCCGGGCAAGAAATGAAGTATTGGAGTTAATGTATATAAAGGATACACTTGAGTTTATTGATCGTTTTAAAGACAAAACCAACGATGCCGAGCTTTTAATATTAAATAAGCGATGTATAAGAGGTTTGGTTGAATTATCAAAGCATCATGTAGTACGTAATTTTAATGTTAACCAATCTGCCAAACTCCTTAGTAATGCATTTAAAATAGATTTCTTGTACACCTTGCAAGCCATTCCTGATGTGTTGCTGTTCGGTGTTAACCGCCACATCAAAGATTTCGTGGTGAAGTTTCAAACCAAACAAGGCCGGTTAAACAATCAGCCCTCATCCCTATAAATTTAGTATCATGAAGAAAGAAGATCTTTGGGGAATTTACGATAGCAATTACGCCAGCGAATACAATGATAGCTATTTACTTAACCCATTTTAAAGCAAATAGCTATGGTAAAGGCTTTAAAGATCATCCGTTCGCATGAATGGTGGGAGTTTAAATTACCGCCTTTATTAACATTGGGTTACGCAACTGCGCTGTCTTCAACAATGCCGTTGTATAAAGTTGGTGGCTGGCTGGTATTGCTGCTATTGTCAATTATTATCGGCGCCATATACGTTAGTACCATTAACGATATTACCGATATGGACGAAGACCTGGCCAGCGGTAAATCAAACCGAATGGCCAAAATACCGGCAAAATACAGGTGGCTGATACCTGCGGCTTGTATTTTACTTGGCCTGGTATTTATTTCGGTCTTTTTAAAAGACACATTATCACGCGTTTTATATTTTCTACCCTGGATCTCATTTAGTCTGTACTCCTTCCCTCCTGTCAGATTAAAAAAAAGAGGCATTTGGGGTGTGATGGCTGATGCTTCAGGATCGCATGTTTTTATTAGTTTGCTTATCGTATCAAGCGTATCTGCATTTACAGGCAGGCCGATAGATTGGCTATGGTTTACCGCCGTAGGTGTATGGGCCTTTACCTATGGATTAAGAGGAATATTATGGCATCAGTTTTATGACCGCGGTAATGATCTGAAAGTAAACTTAAAAACATTCGCCACCCGTGTTGACCCTGAATCATTTAAAGGCATAGCAATTTTAATTACCGTTATTGAGCTAATTGCCTTTACCATTATGTTGGTTAAAGTATTTATACCGCTAACTCTGGTGTTTTTGGCCTTATATTTTATACTGGTATTTATAAATTACAAAAAGTTAAGTCGAAAACTTATACTCGTATTGGCTCCCGAGGGCAAATCATACCAGATATTCATGGCTGATTATTATCATTTTTTTTACCCTGTATCGCTGTTGCTTTTCGCAGCATTAACCCAGCCGTTGGCATGGATCGTGTTGATAATCCATATCCTGCTCTTCAATAATGTATTAAAAAACACTGCGAAGCTTTTGCTAAAACCGGCTAATACCTAATAACTGTAATTCGCATCAAAAGGTCGGTCAAAGAAGTCTTTTATCGTACTGATAAACTTTCGGCGGTGTTCAAAAAGGATCCCGTGCCCTGAATGCGGAACTATCCATAAGTTTGATTGCTGGATATTTTGAGCAATGATCCTGCTATGTTCTTTTTTGATCAGGTCATGATCGCCGCTCATAACTAAAGTCGGGCATTTAATAGCGTTTAGCGATTTGGGGGCGATATGCGGTTGTTGCCAGTCGAGCATAAAAAGTTTCCAGTTTCGCTTATCTTGATCCGTCATTTTCACCCTGTCTTTATTTTGTTCGTATTCCTTTTTTGCGGCTAACCAGTCTGTTCCGTTAATCGCTGTGGAATCAGGCCATAAATTAGCACCTGACGAAGCTATTTTCTTTACCTTTTCGGGATGGCGCATGGCTAACAACAAAGCGTTAACCCCACCATCGCTCCAGCCAATAACGTAAGCCGAATCAACGTGTAATGAATCCAGCAAAGCAGCGTAATCATCAGCCATCATCTCGAAGCTTATCGAATCAGTAAGATCTTTTGATTTGCCTTGCGAACGGCTATCGGCTATAATAATTTTATAATCATCAACAAAAGCAGGGATGATATCTGAAAAGGTACTGATGCTGCCATTATCGCCATGGATCATCAATAAAGGTTTGCCACTACCATAGGTTTCACAATACATTTTAAACCCACGAATGTTATAGTATTTGCCCGCAGCTTTATTATTGCCATAAGGTACATGTTTGCAACTTATAAAAAACACCAGTGTCAGTAAAACACCAAATATCATACCCGCAATTTTTGTTGAGCGATTCACTTTTTTTGAAAGTTAGTTAAGTTATACTAATTCAAAAATAGCTTATCTATTTCTTTTTCAGCAACAGCATCCAGATAATCTAAGATCTCGCTATCAACTTTCGGATCAAATTTACGGGCGTAGAATTTATTTGAGTCAATTAATAGTTTTGCATCAGCTATTGTCAGCGTATTTGGCCTGGATGCGGCGTTTTTAAATTTAATGTATCGGAAATGCTCATTTACGATAGTATCTTTTAACGGCGAGTTCATCAAAATAGTCTGAAAAACGATTTCATCTACAGCCCATGTTAACCTGAAAGAACGCCTTACTGACCTGTGCTTTTTTATATAATCGAGTGCGTAGGCCGCACAAGCCGGCGTTAAAATCATCCACTGCGAAAATCCGTAAGGCTTTAATCCTAAAGGCAGTTTTCTGTCCGGAAGAAACTTATTTAAAAGATCCTGAATCTTAAATCTAAGTGGGAATTTATAATCGCCAAGGCTATACATAACGAGTCTTGATTGAGATTGTTGCCAGTCATCAATAACAGACCGATACCTCATGAAACTTTTATCCGTATTTTCAAACAAGAATTTTTGTATGGTAGCCGCGCTTTTTAATGGATAATCTTGCCCGCTTAACAAATTAATATGGCTATAATCCGGGCTGGCTTTTAGTATTTCTTCAAAACTGATCAGTGTCGCGGAAACCATACTATAGTCGCCCCATCCTATCCTCATCCTTTTTTTTATAAAAGACACACCTTCTAATGCTGCAAAATCAGCAAATTCCAAAATATCTCTTTTTGCATCCAGATGTATATAAATATCCGTGTTAGGATAAATAAGGCGTTTCACCAACCGTTCCAGTTGTGATTTACTACCATGTGCCAGAATCAGATGTGCTAACCTCATAATTATCTAAACAATTAGGTTATTTTTTTATTTGATCTAACCTGTTCTGTAAAACTCAAGCTAATTTAGCGTTATTTGTTAGCCGGAGATTAGAACGAGATTAGAACGAGATTAAAACGAGATTAAAATATGCGCATTTAATTATATTTCTTTTGGTTAATAATTTAGCGCTAAATGTTTTAATTAGCATTTTTAAAAAAACTTAATGTCAATTTATCTATGCGGTTTTCTCGGTTAGTAGTAATGGTGTCTTTTGTTGCCTGTGTTTGCTATGGCACAAAACGTGAGCATAACCGGTAAAGTAGTAGCAAAAGAGTCCAAATCGCCTGTGGCAAGGGCAAGCGTTTTTTTAAGCAACTTATCATTTGGTACAATCAGCGCCAACGAAGTTATACTAATTCAAAAATAGCTTATTTATTTCCTTTTTTCAGCAACTGTGTCCAGGTAATCTAAGATCTCACTATCAACATTAGGATCAAACTTACGGGCGTAAAATTTATCTGAATCAACAAGTAGTTTTGCATCAGCCATTGTTAATGTATTTGGCCTGGATGCCCCTCTTTTAAATTTAATGTAACGCAGGTGATCATTTACGATGCTATCTTTTAACGGGGAGTTCATCAAAATGGTCTGAAAAACAATTTCGTCTACGGCCCAGATCAATCTGAAAGAACGCCTTACAGACTTGTGTTTTTTTAAATAATCGAGCGCGTAGGCTACACAGGCCGGCGTTATGGTTATCCATTGCGAAAATCCGTAAGGCTTTAACCCTAAGGGCATTTTTCTATCCGGAAGAAACCTATTTAAAAGGTCCTGAACTTTAAATTTAAGCGGGAAATTATAATCGCCAAAGCTATACATGGTGATCCTTGATTTGGACTCATGCCAGTCATCAAAGATGGAAAGGTATTTAATGAAGCTTTTATCCTTATTTTCAAACAGGAATTTTTGTATGATAGCCGCGCTTTTCAAAGGATAATCCTGGCCGCTTAATAAATTTATGTGGCTGTAATCCTGTCCGGCTTTCAGTATTTCTTCAAAACTGATCAGTGTAGCAGTAACCATACTGTAATCACCCCACTTAATACCTGTTCTTTTTTTGATGAAAAATACACCTTCTAACGATTCGAGATAAGCAAATTCGGCTATATCACTTTTCGCATCCAGATGTATATAAATATCTGTATTAGGATAGATAAGCCGTTTTACCAGCCGCTCCAATTGTGATTTATTACCGTGTGCCAGGATCAGGTGTGCTAACCTCATAAAAATCAGGAAAAAACTATTTGTTCACTGTTGATTTGATCCAATCTGCTTTGTAAAACTCCGGCTAATGTAGCGTCATTCGGCGGATCGAATAAATCTTTATGATCGCCGGGAACTTTATGCACTTCAACTCCGTTTAACGCATATTTGCTCCAACCCAAATATTGAGGATCATCAACATAAAATATCCGCTCATCTGCCATAAACAGATCGATCTTTACATCGTATGGGGTTACTACATAGTTGCCAAAGGCATGATTTAGTTTTCCGGCTATTTCCTGCATAAAAGGAGGCATGTTGTCCGGATCAAAATCCTTAAAAAAGCCAAGTCTTTTAAGATTGAGTTTAAACTTTATTGTATAATAAATCTTTAAATACGCCAATGTATCCAAAGGCATGGTGAATAATGTGCCTAATCTGAATACAAACTTATGGAACTGCCTGATCCCTTTCACCCAGATCTTTTTTAATAATGAATATTGGTGCGTCGGCTGCTGCAGATTGGTATCAAACATGCCCAACATGTTAACCGTCTTACCCATACTTTTAAGCTGCTTAACCATTTCGTAAGCAATAAATCCGCCAAATGAATAGCCCGCTATCGCGTAAGGGCCAACCGGGTCATGTGTAATTATTTCGTCATTATAGTACTTTGCTATAGCCTCTATATTATCCAATGGTTCAACAGAACCATCAAGGCCTAATGCCTGCAAGCCATAAACGGGCTGATCTTCTCCCAGCAAGTTCACCACATTATATAAGTTATTAAGATTAAGCCCAATGCCATGTACCATATATAAAGTTGGCTTGGAACCTTTGGGTTTAATAGGTATTAATGCCTTATAAGGCGATTCAACAGTTTCGTTTTGGATATCTAAAGCGAGCTCCTTAATTGTTGGGTATTTAATTAATGTTGATAATGGTAATCGCTTGTTAAACTGTTTTTCAATTAGCAGCATGATCTTAACGGCAACCAATGAATTTATCCCAAGCTCGAAAAAGTTATCTGTTATGCCAATTTTATTAACAGCTACATTTTTCAGAAAAATATCGACCAATACGGTTTCAACAGGGGTAACCGCTGGTTCGTATTCGTTGTTTACCTGCGCGTTAATTACCGGCTCAGGTAAAGCTTTACGATCTGTCTTTCCGTTGGCCATTAATGGTATAGCGGGAATTATAGTGTAATTGGTCGGAACCATGTATTCAGGCAATAATTTTCCTAAATCGGTTCTCCAGACATGTGGATCGCTATTAACCTCCGGGTTTTCAAGCATCACGTAAGCCACCAAATGCATATTTCCCAAAGCATCTTTAAATACAGATACAATAGCCTCTTTAACGTTAGGTAATTGCTTAATTTGATGCTCTACCTCTTCTGTTTCGATCCGGTAACCTCTTATTTTAATTTGATGGTCTATCCGGCCGAGGCATAAAATCTCGCCATCTTCAAGTATCTTCCCTAAATCGCCGGTCTTATATATTTTTTGTCCGGCAATATTCGAAAATTTATCATCAATAAACCTTTCTATAGTAAGTTCGGGCCTGTTAAGATATCCTTTTGCAACGCCTATACCACCAATATAAATTTCGCCCACTTCACCTTTTGACACCTCGTCAAAACGCTCATTTAATATATAGATCTGGGTATTAAGTATAGGGTAACCAACGGTTATTAGATCATCGGCGGGGGTTATCCTTTTTATGGTTGACCATATTGTGGTTTCTGTAGGCCCATACATGTTCCATAGCTCTGCACACTTGTCAACCAGGCTTGTTGCAAGTTCTTTGGTCATTGCCTCGCCACCGCAAAGTATCTTCATCGGGAGTGCTTCATTCCAGTCGGCTTCAAGCATCATACGCCACATAAATGGAGTGCCTTGCATGATAGTAATTTTCTCTGTTCTGGCAATATCCAATAGAGACCTGCCGTCTTTTACTATTTCCGGAGAAGCGATAACCAAAGACGCCCCGGTAATTAAAGGCAGATATATTTCTAATTCGGCAATATCAAAAGAAATTGTTGTTGAAGACAGGATAACATCGGTGTTATTGGCACCCGGAAACTCCTGCATGCTGATCAGGAAATTAACCAGTCCAACATGCTTAACTTCAACACCCTTTGGCTTACCCGTTGATCCCGAAGTGTATAAGATATAAGCTACAGTATCTTCATTAATATCTGCAGTGAAGTTTTGCGCGCTATATGTGGTACTTTTTTGCCAGGCTTCTTCAATAAACAGCAATTGGGTATGATCCTGGTATTTTTCCTGGAACTTGCTTGATGTGACCAATAATTTAACTGACGCATCATTAAGCATATAATTGATCCTGTCGATAGGAAACCCTATGTCAATTGGTAGATAAGTGGCACCTGCTTTCATAATTGCAAGCAATGAGATAACCATTTCCGGGGAACGGTCAATAGCCAGGCCAATTACATCACCGGCTTTTACGCCTTGATCTTTTAGGTATAAAGACAGTTGATTGGAGATTTCATTTACTTCCCTATAGGTAAATGTTTTTGTTCCCTGTTTTATTGCGACTTTATCAGAAAATTTAAGTGACTGGTTAGCAACCAGTTGGTCAACAGTGATCATATCAATACCAATAATTTTAAATAATTAATTAGGGGTATTAATTATGCTACTAAAATATAAAATTTAATCAGATTTGGAGGCAGAATTGCATCCATGTTACATTTAGTTTTTACTTTCTTTTAGATTTTTCCCAGGCAGCGCTCTGGCTTCCCTTCATATACCTTATGATACCGGCAAATACTGCATAATTCATAATACAAAAATAATATGGAATAAATAATGGCTTGATCCTGATATTTCTTCTTTCAAACATTAACCCAAGAAAACTAAGCACATAGAATATTACCTGCAATATAAATACAATTTCATATAGTGAAGACTGCGGATTTGCTGTAAAAACAATCAACCCGTTTATGATAAATAAAAGAACCAGCAAAAATGGTACTATCGTCCAACGCAATACGCGATGGCTTATATATTGAAACGTAAACACAGGGTTTAAAAACGGATTTATTGCTTTCTTGAGGCGCATAATAGACTGAAT
>JAQBOP010000174.1 GCA_028287975.1 Mucilaginibacter sp.
TCAGGCATACAAAAAGGCATGTTTCAAATATAATTAAAACATGCCTCTCAGTTAAAAAGTTTTTTGGGGTTACAAACTTGCGTAATAGTTCAAACCTTCCAGCAATTCTTCGTCGGTACAAATGTTATCAATATTAAACCGGCCAATGGCGCTTAACAGCGTACAGTTTATTTTACCGTTTTGATTCTTTTTGTCTTTAAGCATGTATTCTAACAGCGTATCATTATACTCGGTTTTTAGCTCATACCTTGGGTACAGGTTGCTTAAAGTTTCGGTTATTTCTGCCAGCTCGTCTGCGCTTAAACCTGTTTTTTTATAGGATAGGTAAGCTTCGCAGATCATGCCTATAGCAATAGCTTCGCCATGCGACAGTGAATCCTCATCATTGATCAACGAATAGGTTTCGACCGCGTGACCGATAGTATGGCCAAAGTTTAACGATTTGCGGATATTTTTTTCATGTGGATCTTCCAGTACCACCTTGTTTTTTATAGCTACCGATTTGTACACCAATTCGGCAGTAGGGTTGTCAAGATCGCTTTCTTTAAGCAGGTTCCAGTAGGAGGCATCGCAAATAAGGCCGTGCTTCAACATTTCTGCAGTGCCCGATAATATTTGGCGTGCAGGTAAAGTCCTTAAAAATTCATAGTCTATAAATACCGCTTTGGGCTGGGTAAATGTGCCTATTATGTTTTTAATGCTGTCAATGTCAATGCCGGTTTTACCACCAACTGACGCATCAACTTGCGATAGCAGGGTAGTGGGTACGTGTACAAAGTCTATACCACGTTTAAAGGTGGATGCTGCAAAACCGCCCAGGTCGCTTATAACACCGCCACCCAGGTTAATTAATAAACTTTGCCTGTCGGCACCAAAGTCTATCAGCATTTTCCATACGCCTATGCAAAAATCAATATCCTTGCTTTCTTCGCCGGCGTTTATTTCAATAACATCAAAGTTATCCGGGTTACCTAATTTTTCTCTTAAACGCGGAAGGCAATATACTGCCGTATTCTCGTCAGTTAAAACAAAGAAACGCGAATACCGGCCCTGCTCTATAAAATTTGCCAGTTCGCTAAGGCTGTTCTCGAAATATATATTGTATTTATTGCTTTGTATGGTGTCCATAACATCAATTGTGCAGGTATCCGTATCTATTGTGCTCATAAAAATCAAATCACTTTTATTTTGTTACCTCTAAATTCAACTATGTCGCCTTTTTTTACTTTTAAGCGTTTGCGGTAGTCAACTTCGCCATTATGTTTTACTTCTCCCTCATCTACAACTATTTGCGCTTCACCACCGGTTGATACCAGGTTGGTAGCTTTTAATAATTGTATCATTGGGATATAATCGCCGGTAACTTTAAACTCTATCATTAGGGCGCAAAAATAAACTATTCGCAGAATAATGAGTTATCTAACTATCATTTTATAATTTTGCAACACGCTAATGGCTCATAGTTGACTATCTTATTGGTTGGATAGGCAGCAGTATCATGACCCATCGACATATAATATGACTCAAAAACACAGCCTATCTTTTGAAAATACGGAGATCGCTTTCCGTCATTCATCAAATGCTGATCTGAAACGTGCCTACTGGTTGTTTAAGATAATTAATGTTAACTTCCTTGTAAAAATTGGCCCGCCCATAACCAATTTTGCTATTAAGATAGGTTTACCTATTAAAGGATTAATTAAAGCTACCATATTTCAACATTTTTGTGGTGGTGAAACTATCCGCGAATGCGAAAAAACAATCAAATCACTTGAAAGCGGAGGGGTAGGCACCATATTGGATTATTCGATTGAAGGAGAGGATGATGAACAGGTTTTTGACGATACCCGCGAAGAGATCATCCGTACCATAAAACGGGCTGCAAAAGACAAGTCTATCCCGATCACGGTATTTAAAGTGACCGGTGTCGGTCGCTTTGGGCTATTAGAAAAGCTTGACGCCGGTACCACACTCACCAATGCCGAACAACTTGAATGGCAAAAAGTACAGGACAGGGTGCTGGCCATTTGTGAGAAAGCATATGCTGTTAGCGTACCTGTAATGATAGATGCGGAAGAAACCTGGATCCAGGATACCATTGATCTGCTGGCGCTGAACATGATGCGCAAATTCAATAAGCAAAAAGCCATTGTATATAACACCTACCAGCTTTACAGGCATGATAAGTTAGAATCGTTAATGAACGATAATGAGGTGGCTGTAAAAGAAAATTTTATCCTGGGAGCCAAACTGGTGCGTGGCGCTTACATGGAAAAAGAACGCAAACGAGCCGAAGAACAAGGTTATCCGTCGCCCATACAACCTACCAAAGAGGCCAGCGACAGGGATTTTAACCTGGCGCTTGATTATTGCACCGATCATATCAATACCATCGCATTTGTAGCCGGTACGCATAATGAGGATAGTTGCCGTTTGCTTACCGAGCAGTTGGACGCCAAAAATATCGATCATAAAAACCCTCATGTATATTTTGCCCAGTTATTGGGTATGAGCGATAACCTGAGCTTTAACCTGGCCGATGCTGATTACAATGTTGCCAAATACGTTCCATACGGACCTATTAAGGCTGTATTACCTTATCTTTTCCGTCGTGCGCAGGAGAATACCGCCATTGCCGGACAAATGAGCCGTGAACTGGGTTTGATAGTAAAGGAAAAGAAAATAAGAAAGTTGTAGTGTGTTGTTAAAACCTGATTACATCAGTATCCTGCGGAATATATCCCA
>JAQBOP010000200.1 GCA_028287975.1 Mucilaginibacter sp.
TTTGAGACCATTTACTTTGCTGCCATGACGGCTTCTAAAGACCTGGCCATAAAAGACGGTGCTTACGAAACCTTTAAAGGCTCGCCGCTATCAAAAGGACAATTCCAGTTTGATTTATGGAAAGTTAAACCTACAAGCGGCCGTTGGGATTGGGAAAACCTGCGTTTAGATGTAATGAACCATGGTGTGCGTAACTCGTTATTGGTAGCGCCGATGCCAACCGCGTCAACCTCACAGATCCTGGGTAACAACGAATGCTTTGAGCCATATACCTCAAACATTTATACCCGTCGCGTATTAAGCGGCGAGTTCATTATCGTGAACAAACACTTGTTGCGCGACTTGGTGAACCTTGGCCTATGGAACAACGGTATGAAGGATAAGATCATCACTGCAAACGGTTCTATCCAGGATATCGCTGAGATCCCGCAGGAATTGAAGGATCTGTACAAAACTGTTTGGGAGATCAAGATGCGCGACATTATTGATATGGCTGCCGACCGTGGCGCTTACATTTGCCAGTCGCAATCGCTTAACCTGTTCATTAACTCGCCAAATGCTTCTAAGCTGACTTCAATGCACTTTTACGCATGGAAGAAAGGCCTTAAAACAGGCATGTACTACCTGCGTACACAAGCGGCATCGCAAGCAGTTAAATTTACAGTGGAGAACCAGGGCGGCAAAAACATGGACCCTGTTATACCTGAGGTGGTACAACAAGTGGCAGACGAAATACCTGCCGGCCCATCATGCTCGATGGAAGAAGGCTGCGTGACTTGTAGCGCATAAGTTTTTAAGTCGATAGACGATAGTCCATGGACCATAGCCACCAGGTTATAGTTCATGGATTTTTTGTTTAATGACATTTGTATTTTAAAACTGATTAGGCTATTAGTTAATTTAGCTTAACAAATAAAACTATGGGCCATCGACTATGGACCATGGACTAAAAAATGACCAAACACGAAATAATACCCTGCGACCGTTGCGGAACCGGCATTGAATGTAAGGCAAATTCTTACACCAAATGCCAGTGCAGTGTGGTGCAGCTTACTTTAAACGAGGTACAATACATCAGCGAGAATTACGAAGGCTGTATGTGCGCAAATTGTTTATTGGCACTACAGCAGGAGTATAGAGAAGCGATGGGGATAGTATAATTTGCTAATGGAAAAAATAAAATATTTTTGTAGCAATTGTGGTAAAGAGCACGAAGAATGGCCTGCATTAGCTTACAATTCTCCTGACTCATTTGATTCCTTGTCAGACGAGGAAAAAGAAGAGATCGCAGAGTTAAGTAATGATTTTTGCGTGATAACGTATTCAGATCAAACAGATCGATTTATCAGATGCACATTGACTCAAGAAGTAAATGATCATTGTGAAGATTTAGAATACGGGCTCTGGGTCTCTTTAAGTGAAAAAAGCTTTCAAGACTATTCAGATAACTATAATAATAAAAATCATGAGGTAACTTATTTTGGGTGGTTATGTAACGATATTCCAAATTACACATTTGATGAAAGTATTCCAACAAGTATTCATACTCGAAAAGGTAACGCCAGACCGGAAATTGTACCACACAATGACTTTCAACATCCCTTTGTCTTTGATTATTATAATGGAATAACAAAAGCAGAAGCCGAAAGAAGAATCAATGATATGTTGAGAAGCATAGAACAATAAAAAAAAGGGTGTCACCCTGAGGCACTCGAAGGGTGAGCGTAAAGGCCTGCCCGCATACTTCGAGTGCCTCAGCATGACACCGGCCCTCTTTAGCTAATTAAAATTACATGTCAACCTTCTCCTTAAAAATCCCCTGCGAATTTGACCGCAACTACGCTTTAAAAATAGAAGACGACAGCCGCGTAGCTTATGCCTATTTGTATGAAGGCGAAGATGCAATTGGCGATGTATGGCTCTACAACCAGCAGGAATCCCCGGCGGTTTCTTTTTGGCGGGCCGAGGATATGCCATTTTTAAACCCAACCGAATACCTGGCAAAAGATGCCGCGATAAAACCCATTACGGCAGAAAGCGAGATCCGCTGCGAATGGACAGAATCCTTAAATGATGGCTTGATAGAAGTAGGGATCTATATCCGCGACAAATTCATTGCGTCGGTAGCTTCAGGTTCAAAGCCGGGATGGTCGGTATTGGTAGTTAAAGACGGGCCGTTGGCGTTGGTTTATTAAAACTATGGCGCTATTTTGTAAGATTAAAAATTCATAATTACAAGCATCTTATATACAGCTATTTATAGCTTTTTTAGCTATAAATTTACTGACTTATGCTTTGTTTCATTTTGTTTCACTGGTTTTTTGTATATAATTAAAAATCAATATTTTAAGCCTAAATCTTGTTTCACTTGTTTCATCTGTTTCACACTTTCATGAAACAAACGCACCTATTTAGCCTGATCTTTAATTACTAATTTTATCCCCGTTCTATCAAACAAACCGCATAGGCAACAACGCCTTCCTCGCGGCCTATAAAGCCAAGTTTTTCGTTGGTGGTGGCCTTAATGGAGATATCATCTTCGGATATGCCGGCAGCTGTAGCTATGTGGATCTTCATAGCCGGGATATGCGGGTTTATTTTAGGTGCTTCAAGGCATACCATGGCGTCGATGTTGCCTATCTCCCAGCCTTTTTCCCTGAGTAACACCATAACATGCTGTAATAGCTTCAGGCTGCTTATGCCCTTCCAGCGGTCATCTGTATTTGAAAAATGGAAGCCGATATCGCGCAGGTTGGCGGCGCCCAGTAAAGCGTCGCAAATGGCATGTAGTAGTACATCAGCGTCAGAGTGCCCGTATGCTCCGGCGTGGTGCTCTAGGTTAACGCCACCCAAAACAAACGGGTGATGTTCTTTTAACTGGTGTACGTCAAACCCAAATCCTACCCTAATCTTACCCATAATATTATCTGCTACCCCCGAAATTTACAGCTAAAGTAAATCTAAGCGTATTGGCTAATGGGCTGTTTTGCTGGCTGGCAGCTATATAAGCAAAATCAAATTTATAAGCCGCGTATTTTAAACCTAAGCCTAAGGTCAGATAGTTCCTGCCGCCTTTATCAGCGTTTTCATAAAAATAACCTGCACGGATGGCAAATTGCTGATCGTACATATACTCAACACCCGGCGAGAACGAGATCTCTTTTATCTCTTCGCTAAAACCACCCGGCGCATCGCCAAATGAGCCAAAGATGCCTGCAGGTACAGATACATTGTCGTCATGCCCTTTAATGATATTACCGTTATTATCCCTTATTGGCGGAGTTGGCACTAATAACTTATTCAGATCAAGCGCTATGGTTAGCTGGTTTAAATTATCAATGTTGATGGTATTGGCCGCACCTATCTTTAGGTTAGTAGGCAAAAAGTATCCCGGTATAACATCAGAGTAGCTGATCTTTGTACCGATATTTGAGATATTAACGCCGTAGCTAAAGGTTGCATCCTTACCGAATTGTTGGTATTTACCTGTGTGGAACATAGATACATCAGCAGCAACCGCGTTACCGGCTTTGGTATCCTGGTTGGTTCCGGTAGCAAATGATTGATCTGACAAACTTGAATGAATATAACGTACGGTTAAACCTAACGAAAAGTTATTTCCAAACTTACGCGCAAAGGATCCATCGATTGAAAATTCGCTTGGCCGAAAGGTACCCTGATCATTTTGATCAATGTCCGTTAATTGAATAGTCCCCAGGTTAAAATAACGCAGAGAAGCGCCTATAGTATTTCTATCATCCAGCTTATGCGCAAAGCTCAGGTATGACAAGCTAACATCCGGCACTAAATGGCGCAACCATGGGCTGTAAGACAAAGCTACACTGTTGCGGGTACTGTCATCTAAAAAAGCAAGTTTTGATGGGTTCCAGTAATTATCATTTACATCGGGCGATAACGCAACACCGGCCTCACCCATACCACCCGAACGCGAATTGGGTGATATATTTAAAAACGGAACACCTGTTGGTATAGCCTTTGGATAGCTGGTACCGTTTGTATTTGCACCGGTCTGAGCAATGGCAAACAGGGGTAGCATCGATATAATAAATATAAAGGAGGCTTTACTGTAAAGAAGCTTCATTGTTCGATCGGTTTAAATTAATTTGATAAATATAGATTAATTATGTGTTTTAGTAATAAAGGGTTTAAAGTTTTTTGTTTTTTTAAAAAGTAATACAGCAATGCAACACTATTGTTAGTTTCTTCGTTTAAAGGATTAAAAGGGGTTTATTATTAACCCCTAATTAAGTTTAGTATTTTAATTTAAAATTTATAAATTTACCCCTATATATAATTGTAAAAATATGAAAATACTTTTTACTAATGCTGCTTTAGTACTAGTGAGTATCGGAACGTTGTTGAGTAGCTGTAAACCACAAAAGTCGCAAAAAACGGGTATCCCTTATAATGATAAGAACTACGGCTACCAAAAATTCAGGCAAACCCACCCGTCGCCGGGTCCGGGCTTGGTTGCTATTGAGGGCGGTACATTTGTATTAGGCGGCAGCGCAGATCAGGATATTAATTACGAGTATAATAATGTACGCAAGCGTGTAACAATACCCGCTTTCTACATGGATGAGACAGAAGTTTCTAACCAGGACTGGCTGGATTACTTACACTGGACACAAACTACTTTCCCTACAGATCATGAGTTGTACTATAATGCCTTGCCTGATACTTTGGTATGGCGCAGGCCTTTATCTTATAACGAGCCTTACGTTTATAATTATTTACGCCACCCTGCTTTTCAGGATTACCCTGTAGTTGGCGTTACCTGGGACCAGGCACAAGACTATTGTGTTTGGCGTACAGACCGTATGAACGAGTACATCCTTCAACAAAAAAATGTAATTGTTAACCCTAAAGGCAAAAAAAGCGCGCAAAACGCCACTGCAGCCAATGCACAAAAAACACCGTTTAATACAGATATGTATTTAAACAATCAGTTTAGGGGTACAGGGATTGATGGTAAAGGCATGCCTGTTGACTTAAATGGCAAACCGGTCGCCGGCTCTAAAAAATCGGTTAGGCCCGTACGTGTTGAAGACGGCATTTTAAAACCATCTTACCGTTTACCTACCGAGGCCGAATGGGAATATGCAGCTTTGGCATACGCAGGTAACACGCAATTTGAAAACATTACCGATGGTAAAATATATCCTTGGAATGGCTTAGGTGTGCGTTCTGCTAAAAAATCAACACGTGGTTTAATATTGGCCAACTTTAAACGTGGCCAGGGTGATAACGGTGGTGTCGGCGGATCGTTGAATGATAAAGCCTTTATTACTGCTCCTGTAAGATCATACCAACCAAACGATTTTGGTTTATATAACATGGCCGGCAACGTTAACGAGTGGGTACAGGATACCTATCGCCAAATGACGTTTGAGGACGTGGATGATTTTAACCCGTTCCGTGGTAACCAGTTTACTGATAAACGCTTGGCTGATCCGGCGAGCGGAAAATATGCTAAAGACAAATATGGCCGCCCAATAAAAGATCCTGCAAAATCGGCTAAAAAAATGCCTTATGCTGATCTTATTGCTTCACAGCAGGCGCAAACAGCTACTAATGTGACAGTACCGCCAAATGCGAAAGACCCATTGGCAGGTAAAGCCTACAACGCTGACGCGAGAGGATTTTTAGATACTGTTAACACCAGTTTATATGGTACTACTACTTTAGTTAGCGATCACTCTAAAGTTTACAAAGGCGGTTCATGGAATGATATGGCTTACTGGTTAAATCCTGCTACCCGTCGTTTTATGAATGAAGATGATGCCAGTGCCGAAATTGGTTTCCGCTGCGCAATGGACTTAGTTGGTGCACCAGAGATACATCCGCAAGGTAAACCACACTTTAGTGTTAAG
>JAQBOP010000271.1 GCA_028287975.1 Mucilaginibacter sp.
CGCCGTTTACCCCGGTGGATCCTATGATGGTTTTTAGTGACCTCAAAAATTCAAGTTATATTGATGTACGTTTAAAAAATACTACCAACCCGCGTAAAGCAATCAACCTGCTGCAGGACATCTATAAGCGCTATTCTCCCGCGGATATTTTCGAGTATAATTTTGCTGATGAAGAATATGGCAAGAAATTTATCACCGAGGAGCTGATAAGCCGTATCACCAATATTTTTGCAGGTCTGGCCATCTTCTTATGCTGTATCGGCCTGGCGGGATTGGCATCGTTCACTATCGAAAAACGTTTCAAAGAGATCGGCGTGCGCAAGGTATTGGGCGCCACTGTACAGCAATTGCTGTTATTAATATCTACCGAATTTTTAAAGCTGGTTGCAATAGCCTTTGTGATAGCGGTACCGCTTACCTGGTGGTTAATGAATAACTGGTTGCAAAAATACACTTATCATGTAGGCATAAGCATCTGGTTGTTTTTAACTGTGGGTGCGTTGATATTGCTGTTGACATTGATAATTGTATCGCTTAATACCATACGTGCAGCGCTTGCAAACCCGATAAAAAGTTTAAGGACTGAATAATTGAATAATATTCACGAATTTTCGAATTAAGCGAATTGAAAAGGCCCTGAATGTCGGGGCCTTTTTTGTTGAATAATATATCCGATTATTGGACCTCATGCCAATTACTCGTTCATAATCACGAGCAAAATATATGTAAATTAGTAGCATGAAGACAATAATGCTGCTTTTAGGCTTGATCATAACTGTAAACTGTTATGCGCAAGAATTATCGCCGCAGCAAAAGAACAAAATAGACCATCTTTTCGCAGCTTTTAACCGGAAAGATTCGCCGGGTTATGCCATAGGGGTTGTAAAGGGTACTAAAGTGTTGTACACCAAAGGTTACGGCGCTGCTAACCTGGATTATCAAATACCTATAACGCCTAATTCAAGTTTTGATATTGCATCGGTATCCAAGCAATTTACAGCCGCGTGCATTGCGTTATTAATCATGGATAAAAAGCTTGACCTGGATATGCCCGTAAGCAAGTTTGTACCTGAGTTAGCTAAGTATAAAGACACTATCCGGATAAAGCACCTTATATATAACACCAGCGGCATTACCGATTATCATAAACTACCCCGCCCGGATGGTAAATCGTGGATCACCTTTAACTATTTTGATATTGATTATTGTATAAAAGTTTCGTTGAGTAAAGATACGCTGGCTTTTAAACCCGGAAATAAATGGGACTATTGCAACGTAAATTTTATGGTGCTTGCTAAAATAGTTGAGAAAGTAAGTGGCCTGTCGTTCGCTGAGTTTTCAAAAAAGCGATTGTTTATTCCGCTGGGAATGACGCACACGCTAATTAACGATGATAATACAACGGTGATACCTAACCGGGTAACACCCTACAACCCGCGTACTAAAGAATATGTTGATGCTTATAGAAAAGAGGGTTTTAAATTGAATTATGAGGGTAGTTGGATACAGCATACCCGCAACTCGCCACATTATGGGGGTAGTGGCGTTGTTTCTACGATAAACGATTTGAATAAATGGAGCGAAAACTTTTTCACCCATAAGTTTGGCGGCAAAGCATTTTATGATTTGATGCATAAAACACTAAAGTTTAATCACGATATGGATAACCAGGCATTTGGCCTGTACTTCGGCAAGTATAAAAACCGAACCTACGTTGCCTGGGATGGCGGCGACTTCGGAGTAAGTTCGCAACTGATCCGTTTCCCTGATAAAAAAATAGCCATAGTTGTATTGTCTAATTTAGGTACTGGTAATGCTGCCGGGAAAGCTGATGAGATTGCTGACGTATTGATAGAAGGTGGGCTGTTGTAATACATTTATTTAGCATTCCATCACGTCACGTTAGTCCGGATTTACAATTGTTTATATTCGATTTATGAAAGGCTCTATTTACATAGATTATGCCCCTAAAGTAAGCGTTAAATTAACCTCCGCGTTAACCACCTCTATCATGAAAAAAATTGTAGCTGTATTGGCATTGGTTCTATTATCGTTCGGCACTTCATGGGGCCAAATCACCGTACACGATCTGCAATTTAACGCGCTGGCTAAACAATGGGATGAGGCTATCCCGCTGGGCAACGGTATGTTGGGTGCTTTGATTTGGCAACGGGCAGATCGTTTACGCTTCTCGCTGGACAGGGCCGATCTGTGGGACCTGCGCCCAATGAAGGGCCTGCACCGTAAGGAGTTTAGTTACCAATGGATAATGGGTCAGATAGATAAAAAAGACTACGCGCCCGTTCAGCAATATTTTGATGGCCCGTATGATGCCGAGCCGGCGCCGTCAAAGATCCCGGGCGGCGCGCTGGAGTTTGACACCAAAGATTGGGGCAGTGTGCGGTCTGTGCACCTATATTTGCCAACCGCCGTGTGCGAGGTTAAATGGGCCAACGGCACTGTCTTAAAGACATTTGTTAGCGCCACTAAGCCGGTGGGCTGGTTCAGGTTTGAGCATATTGGCAAAGCCCTTGTGCCGCAGTTGCTGGCGCCCCGTTACCAGGGCGCGGTAAATACAGCCGGAGATCCGGTAGGTGGCGATGACCTGTCGCGGCTTGGGTATCCGCAAGGCGACATCATCAAGCAGGGCAACAGTATCACTTATCAGCAAAAAGGTTGGGGCGGCTTCACCTACCAAATAAATGTGCAATGGAAAAATACAGACGCCACTACTGTTGAGGGCACGTGGAGCATATCGTCGCAATACCCCGACAAAAAGCCGGCAATTGAGGCGTCTGTCATAACAGGCCAGGCAATGACCCGTGGTTATACTGCCGACCAAGCCGATCATGCCGCATGGTGGCAGGGCTTTTGGAGCAAGAGCGCCATACACGTGCCCGATGCTTTGCTGGAAAAACAGTGGTATTTGGAACAATACAAATTTGGCTCGGCGTCAAGGCCGGGCGCGCCGCCCATATCGCTCCAGGCCATCTGGACCGCCGACAACGGCCGCCTGCCACCCTGGAAAGGCGACTTCCATAACGATCTGAATACCCAGCTTAGCTATTGGCCCGCCTACAGCGCCAACCACCTAGACGAGGGGATGGTGTTCTTGGATTTCCTTGATCAAACCAAGGCCAACTACAAACGCTACACCCGTGCCTATTTTAAGAAAGATGGCCTTGCCGTACCGGGAGTTACAACACTTGACGGTACCGAGATGGGCGGTTGGATCCAATATTCGCTTTCGCCCACGGTAGCCTGCTGGCTGGCGCAGCATTATTATTTGCAATGGCGCTACAGTATGGACAGGGAGTTTCTGCGCACCCGCGCGTACCCGTGGCTAAAGGATGTGGCCACCTTTATCGAAAACATAACGGTGCTGGATGCGGGCGGGCATCGTAAATTGTTGCATAGTTCCAGCCCCGAGATAAATGATAACGATATCACGGCCTGGTTCCCTCAAAATACAAATTACGACCTCAGCCTGATGAAATTTGCCTTTAAAGCCGCTGCCGAATTAGCCGGCGAACAGGGCCTGACCGACGAACAAACGCATTGGAACAAGATACTTGCCCAGTATGATGATTTTGCCTTAACGCCCAATAACGAGATGATGTTTGCCCCATCGATGGCTTATAACCAGTCGCACCGGCATTTTTCGAACATGCTGGCCATACACCCGCTGGGCCTTATCAAATGGGAGGATGGGCCGAAAGCGCAGGCCATCATACAAAATTCTATTCACCTGCTGGACAGTATTGGCCCCGACTATTGGTGCGGTTACTCGTATTCCTGGCTTGCCAATATGAAAGCCCGCGCTAAGGACGGCGAAGGAGCTGCCAAAGCCCTGAACATCTTTGCCAGGGCATTTTGTTCGGTCAACAGTTTTCACCTGAACGGCGACCAAACCGGTTCAGGCTATTCTAAATTCACCTACCGGCCATTTACGCTTGAGGGTAATTTTGCATTCGCTGCAGGCCTGCAAGAAATGTTGCTGCAAAGCTATGCCGGCTTTATCGAGGTGTTCCCGGCCATACCCGCCAAATGGAAAGACATTTCGTTCGATGATCTGCGCGCCGAAGGCGCATTCCTGGTAAGCGCCAAAAAAACAGGCGGCGAGGTTAACGAGGTAAAGATATTTTCTGAAAAAGGGGGCATTGCCAAACTAAAACTCCCCTTTACATCCTGGCGCGTTGATAAAAAGAAAGATATCGGGATAACAAGCACAGATGCAGGGATCATTAATTTAAGTTGCAAGCCGGGCGGGATGGTGGTTTTGAAAAATAGTGGGAAATTGTAACTGTGCTGCTTCTTAACTGTCTGAATCGCTGATTTATGTGATTTAAT
>JAQBOP010000328.1 GCA_028287975.1 Mucilaginibacter sp.
CCCTGCAATGGTATTGATAATATCGGGCCCGGCGAAACCAGGTGAGCTGATCCCGAAACTTATGGTATGTGCCTTATTAATGGCGGTTATGCCGAAGTACTTATTACTGTCGATATTTACATTTATAAAAGCTATCGAATCTTTCGCGGCATCAAACGTATAGGTAGAATCATTAACGGTAACATTTAATGTGCCTTTAACAGCAAAGAAATTCCCTGAATTGTCACTGGTATCGGCTTTGGCAGTTTTTGGAAGACTTACATCAACGCTCTGATCTTTTTGGCATGATACGATCACGGCCGAAAGGAACAGAATCATTAAGATAAATCTTATAAATTTCATAGGCCGGATAAACTTAGATTTAATTATAATACGAAGATAAACTACAATTGGTTGTATTAACTACCATTTAACAAAATTTAACGAAAAAAATACAATCAGGGGGATACTTTGCATGCGCAATTATCAATCCAAAAAGCACTAAGTAACAACAATATAGCTATTAATTATCAGATATTTTTTTTGATCTGTTTTTCGCCTTCCAAATTTTAATTACACCAATGACAAAACAAAAATTTTCAACCCGGAAATCATTGACTAACTTGATCGAAACTTACTTCGAACAGGTGCCCGGTGATCTAAAATCTAAAGGAGAAAAACCTGAACCGCCAACCGTTTCGGGCCTGGCATTATTCCTGGGTTTTAACAGTAAAGAAGACTTTGATACCTATGAATTGAAAGGCAGATTTGCCAGCGCAGTTAAGCGCGCTCGGTTCACGGTGATGGCCTATTATGAGAGCAGGTTACACTACCCTGCCCCTACCGGCGCTATGTTCGCACTAAAAAGTATGGGCTGGTATGAAAAGGCTGCTAAAAAGCACCGGAAAGTAAGCTCCATCAAAGTGCAATTAATTGAAACCGGGCCCGAGCCTGCGTCGTCAGAAAAAGAGGTAGTGCAATAGCACCTACAACCATTAAACCAATTAACAATGACTGCAAATAACTACGAAGCGTCTGTTTTGTTTAAGCGTAATTATCTGTCGGCCGCCCATATTGTAATCAACCAGGGCGGCACCAGCTCGGGTAAAACCTACGCAATTGAACAAGTATTATTTTGCCTGGCCTGCGAAAAGGACGACCAGGTTATTACCGTGGTTGGCCAGGATATGCCCAACCTTAAAGCAGGCGCCCTGCGCGATGCTTTGAACTTATATAACAAATCAGACCAGCTAAAATTGCTGGTGAAAAACTATAACAAAACAGACCGCATATTTGAATTTCACAATGGATCAATTATCGAATTTAAAAGCTATAGCAACGCGCAGGATGCAAAATCTGGCAAAAGAGATTATCTTTTTATTAACGAGGCGAATGGTGTTGAATGGCATATTTTTAACGAACTGGCGCTGCGTACAAAAACCCGGATTTTTATTGATTATAACCCCAATTATGAATTTTGGGTTCACGACAATCTGATAGGCAAGCCAGGGGTAGAATTGATTATATCAGACCACAGGCATAACCCATTCCTGGATAAAGCCATGGCCGACCGGATTGAACGTACCAAAGATCAGGACGAGGAAGAATGGCGGGTTTATGCACGCGGGCTTACCGGCAAGGTAAAGGGCCTTGTTTTTAAAAACTGGTTTATAGTGGACGATATCCCCGCTGACGCCCGGTTAATTGCCGTGGGCCTTGATTTTGGCTTTACTAACGACCAGACAGGATGCATTGAAGTGCGCACACAAAATGGCGAACTATGGATAGATGAGTTGTTTTACGATACCGAATTAACCAACAAAGACATAGCCGCCCGGTTACAGGCTGCCGGCGTAAGCAAAAGCACCGAAATTATTGCCGACAGCGCCGAGCCAAAATCAATTGAAGAACTACGGCGGCTTGGCTGGCACATTACCGGCGCAAAAAAGGGCGCCGACAGCATCAACAACTCCATAGATATACTAAAGCGTTATAAGTTAAACATTACCAGGCGCAGTGTAAACCTGCGCAACGAATTAGGGAGATATGGATGGAAAAAAGACAGATCGGGCAAGGCCATGAACGAACCTGTTGATACCTGGAACCATTTAATTGATCCGTTGCGATACGTGGCCTTAAATAAATTAAAAATAAAACCTGTCGCCGCGTTAAGATCGCGCCTGCCAAACAAAACCAAAGATCAACCAAACAGCTTTTCAGAATTTTTTACAAAATGATAGAAAAAACACTAAAAACAACCGATGGAAAGCTACGTGTCAAGATCCCATCGCGCTTAAACGAAGTAACGCTGGGGCAGCTCATGCAAATGCAGGATGTACCCAATCTTACCGACCTCGACGCCATAAGCATACTATCAGAAGTGCCGGTATCAGAACTAAAGAATGTACTGAACATACAGGACTTTGATGTATTTGGCGAAGTGATCTTCGACCTGTCAAACCAGATCAAACATCTTTACAGTATCGAAGATATTCCCGCGAAGGCGACTTTTGATATCGACGTTAAAAAGATAAGTGTTAAGGTGATCAGAAACTTATCGGTCGAGCCGACAGGCGCTTTTATGGCCGCCAGGGAGATCATTGCCGACGAAATAAGCGAACATATTAAACTTTACGGCGAAGAGGATTGGCAGGAACGTTTTAATCCGTCATTAAAAGCCTGCTGCCAGGTTTTGGCGCAATATTTTTATTGCCGCGTCACCGGTAAAAAATATAATGAATACGAAGCTGAAGCATTTTCTGAAACAGTAAAAAAAATGATAGTGACGGAGGCGCTACCCATTGGGAAGCATTTTTTTATGAGCTATCCAAACTTATCGAAACCGAAAGTAAATTACTATCAGCGGTTCCGTCAGTTCTGGAGAAAAAGGCCGGCATACAGTCCTTCCAGAAGTTTAAATATATAAATACCGTCAACTCACTCTCGGGCGGTGACATCACCAAATGGGACGAGATCTTAAACCTGCCTTACGACAGAGTGCTTACCAAACTCCTGCTCAACAAAACAGAAGCCGAATACCAGCACAGGTATTCAGAACTGCTGCAAGCCAAATAAATGCCCTCTTTAAAGCCCTCCCTACTGGGGAGGGTTGGGAGGGGCTGACTAATGACCACTAAACCAATGACCAATCATGCCCATACGCAATCAAATAGAAGCGGTTGTACAAACGCTCACCAATAGCCCGTCGTTCATATACGGCACCGCAAACGAGTTAAACACGCTGGCGGATGATCTCACAAAGTTTCCATGTGTATTTCTGTATCCGCCGCAAACAATTAATATGTCGCCGCAGATCAATGGGTCGGTAGATAACACCTTCTCTGTGAACATAGAGTTCCTGTTTAAAACAGAGTTTGATCAATACACTGCGGACAACGAAACTTATGTAAGCCAGGCTTTGCATCTGGCTAACCAGTTTATTGTAAAAGCTGCAAATTACCGCGAAGGCGACGGCCGCTACTTTAAAATAAAGGCAGGCGACAAAGCTAAATGCACACCAGTGTATAATAAGTTCGATGTGAACACAACCGGTGTCAGCTTAACTATAACGTTGGCTACCATGTACTTCGACCGGTACTAACGCATTACCAAACATTCATTTACTATCACCTTAAATTAAGTTTCACATGGGACTAAAATGTTATATAATTAATACCGATATCGCCACGCAAAATGATGGCATAAACCTGGTCACTACCGCAAAAGTTTATGCTAATATTACCGACGACAGCGGGCAACCTGCTAACGGTAATGGCGCTGTTATAACCTACAGCATTAAAGAAAATGGGGTAATAACCGACGATGAAACACCGGCTTACGGGCAATCGGTATTGCTTTTTGACGGCATTATCGAACAAGCGCGTAACGACGACAATGATAATTACATACCTTATTATTCAAAATCGTTTGGTTTTGTGGTGCTAAAACCTGCAGTTGATACGGGCCCGCCTGTAAACTATTGCGACCTGGTTATTGATCGTGTTAATGTAGATAAGCCCGAATCTGCACCCGGCGCAGGCGACGCGCAAATAACGGTACAAGCATCATCCAGCTATTTACCCTTACAGTATAGTTTGGATAATATCAACTTCCAGACCTCAAACACCTTTACCGGCATTACCGGCGGGCTAAAAACCATTTATGTAAAAGACGCTAACGCGATTGGTTGTGCTGCCAGCGTGTCTGTCACAGTTGCTGTAATGGGGCGTTTGTTGGTTAGCGATCCATCAGTAAATATCAATGGAAACATCAGCCGCTGGAACGCGGCCTTTAACCCTGTCGTATTCACTTATCAGCGTAAAGATTTTGAAGTAATAGCTGTAAGCACTGATTCCATAACCGGTAACGCCAAACTGTTGGTCAATGCAGATTTGACATCCATAGTCACCGGCGATTTGGTTTATATAAATGCCGGCTCTTACAACGGTGTTTATCAGGTCAACGCCACAACAGGCGCGGGCAATACTATTATTATAAATACGCCTTATACCACCACGGCAGATGGGTTCATCAATATTAACCGCTTACGCCCTTACTATAAGCTGTTAACTAAGATCACTTACCAGGATCTTAGCGGGGTGCAAACCAACATACGATCAAACAACAGACCTGATAATTCGGGGTTGATAAAGGCTGATATATCCAACTTTTTGCAGTCGCTTGTGCAGGCAAAGGATGAAAGCGATTATACAAAACCCAATTTCAGGGATGCCAACCTTAGCGCCAGCTACCAGGTAGCTTACGCCGAGCATTGGGACGACGGCACAACCAATGGCCATACTTCTGATTGGGTAAATATTGCCGATCCTTACTACGTAATTTATGCCGCCAAACAATTGGGTCAACGCTACGGCGGTAACCTGGCAGGCTACGTGCCATTTATAAACGGCGAGCCGCAAGCCAATTGGATCACCGATTTTGCAGAACCTGCTTATTCAAATAATTACCCGTTTGATATCGGCTTTATTTACAGTGAGCAAATGGGCGGATTGCAATTATACAGTAAAACACAACTGTTGGATATCAATCGGAATCAATTGCCCGGCGACGCGCAGGACAGTTATTTATTAAATGATAATGGTTCGTGGCTGCTTAACCAGGATGGCAGTAAATTACTGATAGCGCGACAGGCTGTGTCCAATTCGCCCATCATCAGGCAATTAGGGTTAAACCGGCTTTTGATCAATACTGATTTTGCAGACGATGTTTATTACTTTGTGATCGGCCTTTATCATAACGGATCGGCACCCGCTACTTTCAATTACCAGTTAACAGAAGCAACATTCCCAACATTTATTGATGGTAACGGCCAATTGAAAGATAACAACGTTGAAGTAGCCGATATATATAGTTCGGGTTTTGGTTCACACAGCGTCTCGGCCGGGAATGCTTATTCGTTTGAAGCTTTTGTTAATGAAACGTCGGCCGCTGCAAACCCGACAATAAGGTTTACCATAACAAAAGACGGAACCGTAATATTTGATAAAAGAGTTGCCGCAATATTGGGAACAAGTATCATCAAAAGAGGTGTCGCGCAGCCCGGAGCGACCTATGATGTCACCATTACAACCGTGGATACCACCGAAACCATAACGCCGATAGACATTGCCGACGACACGCCCTTTACCGGCGCGGAGGTACAGGTAGTAAAGGACCAAGTGATCCGCATAGATAAAACCATTGACGACAATAGCGTTTACCTGCGCTGGATCGGACTAACAGGTTCGTGGAATTACTACAGGTTTGTGTACAACCAGGAAATTTCGCTCGACGTACAGAATGCCACAATCATAAAAAACTTTGTATCTGACTGGGAAAATCAGCAGGGTATAGAAGAAGTGATCAGCAAAACCGCCGGGCAAAAAATGAAAGTTATGGCGCAGGATCTTTCGGTGGCGGATATTAAAGGTTTGCAATCCATTAAATACTCGCCAAAGGTGCAGATTCTGGTAAATAAAAACCCGGTAAAATGGCAAACCGTTGTTTTAAACACCGCCACATTTAGCGAATATGAAACCATTAACGGACAAGCGCCTTTTAGCGTGACCTTCAATTTGCCATCAATAAATATACAGACGCAATAAAGCCCCCTCTAAGTCTCCCCCGGTAGGGGAGACTTTTTAAAGCCCTCCCTACCGGGGAGGGTTGGGAGGGGCTTAACCAATGACTACTGAACACTCACCACTATCCACTCACTAAAATGAATGATATCCAACTATATATAAACGACCAACTGGCAGACCTGAGCGACGACAGCCCTATCGCGCTAACCTTCCAGATCAATAACCTGGCCGAAGTAAAAAATCAGCAGGGAAATACGTCTAACCAGTTTAAACTGCCGCTTACCCAACGTAACCGTCAAATTTTAGGCTTCCCGGACGATGTTGCTTTTTGTACCAACCTGCCTTATACCCAGTACCAGGCTAAATTAATGCAGGACGGGCTGGAGATAATCCCCTATGGTATTGGCGAGCTAAGCGGCATCGACCAGGATAGCGCCAACATTACCATACTATCAGGCAATGTTGATTTTTTTGACGCTATTGACGGCCAGCTTTATGACATGGGCGATAAAACCAGTACCTGGTACAGCCCGCTTTGGAAAGATTATGACCACGCCTGGACGGTAGATAACGTGGCCCTGTCGCAAACCAAAACAGAGGGCTGGATCTATCCGGTAGTTGATTATGGTAACTTTAGCGAGGACTTTACAAGGCCCATTGATGTAACTACCTTAAGGCCGGGTTTCTTCATTAAAACAGCTATCGATCTGCTGGTAAAAAGCGCCGGGTACAAAGCTACGGGGTCGTTACTTGCGGATCCGTTGTACCCGTTATTGATAGCCCAGTTTAGTAATGGTTCATGGGAACATGGTGCTGATTACCAGAACCAGCCGGATATTTTAAGCTGCGCGGCCACAAACGGATCGAACATCCAATTGAATCATCCAAACGACCTTAACCCGGCAGGCAGGTTTGTTTTCAGCCCGACGTCTGACCCCTCACAACAACTCAGCGGCGGCTTATTTACCGCGGCCCAACGCGGCGATTATGCAATAACGGCCAACTTCCCCCACGTATATTTATACGGGAAGATAACCGGCAAGCACCCAACTTATTTGCATGTCACCATCACCATACATACGCCGGGGCAGCCTGACTATTACCCTGCGGAACTCGATTTTAACTGGGATCTGGGCACCTGGGTTCGCGACCCGGGAACGAGCGGCGGCAGTATTACCGGCCACGTAGATATTTTTAAACAAACCCTGTCCTGCCAGGCCGAACTTGCCGCAGGGCAAAGTGTTGAGGTTAATTATACCTGGCTCGGCGATAACCCTTCTTACTTTGTTGTATTTCCGGGAGCTACATTTACCGTGCAGGCTCAAAATCAGCTGGTAAAATACACCCAGCAGGTACAATGCGAACGGATCTTTCCGGAGATCTCGCAAAAAGACCTGTTAAAAGATACCCTGCAGCGCTTTGGTATTATTTGCCAGACAGATAATGCAACTAAAACCATATCGTTCAATTCGTTTCGGGATATTGTAAATAATATCCCGAAAGCTAAAAACTGGACATCGAAATGTTTGGACCAGGGTAAAACAATTAATTTTCAATTGGGTGGCTATGCGCAGGTAAATACGCTAAAATATAAAACCGACGACGACGTATTACCTGCCGGTTTTGCCGACGCGGTAATCAACGTGAGGGACGCTACGCTTGCTGCTACAACCGATCTTTTTGAGAGCCAGTTTGCCCCTACTCTAAACCGTCCGTATACCGGCGGCACCATAGCGCAAATAAAAATGATCGACAACAGCGACGGAAGTAATGATTTTAATATTGGTGTATCGCCCCGCATTTTGATAGATCAAAAACTGAACCTCAACAATAAGCAGATAACCTTTACCGATGGCAGCAAAAGCGTTGTGTTAAATGATTTTATCAGTACACCTTATTTCTATAAGCCTGATGGTAATTATAATTTGTGTTTTGGCGATATGCCGACAGCAACCGGTAAAACATTGCCGGGGTTAAAAACAAAATACTATCCCGAGCTTGAAAAAATACTGCAACAAACCAAAAAGGTGGTGCGTTATTTCCTATTAACGCCGCGCGATATATTGGAGCTTGATCTGCTGATACCGGTTTATGTTGAGCAGGACAGCGCCTATTATTACATCAATAAAATTGATGCCTGGCGCAAGGGGCAAGCTACCAAGGTTGAGCTGGTGAAACTGGGATAAAAGAGTTTGAAAAAATTTGATATTACGCAACCTCCTTTTTATATTTACCAAAAAAATTAGCAAAATCTAAACCTTCATGACTAACAAAACTCCGGATAAATCTGCAAAGCTTAAAAAAACACGTTGGCGCACAGTTGTATTAATATTTGCAATACTGCTGATATTTATAGGCGGCATATATTGGTATAACAGGAAATATCTCAATTTATACTACATCACTACGGTTTACAATCCGTTCAAGCTAAACGATAAAATGTATCTGAATTCGTTTTTGGTCGACAAAAGCTCATCAAAAGATTTTAAACAATATAATTTAAGCCTGTACAGAATGGCGCGCCCTTTAAACAGTGACGAAGTGGACAATATGAATATCAGTTTGGCAGACAAGGCTTTAATTAAACAAGACTTGAGTTCGAAAAAGCCATACATGGAAAAATGCTCATGGTCTATTAGCACTGACAGTTTATGCAAATTAAAAAGTGCATTTATAGGCAGCTATTCTGAAATAAAAATCGCTAATATATATTTAGGCAAAAACCAGTACGGTCCCGGTGTCTTTTTTATAATACATCCTATGCAGAAAATACTTGTAAAAGAGAATAATAACCCACCACCAAGCGGTTATGCTTTTGATAATGATCTGCCTTTTTATATTGATGCAACAGAAGTTTCTACCAAAGAGAGTAAAACTTTCAGAGAGTAATACTTAGCCTTTAAGACATACTATTACCTTAGCAGCTTAACTTTCTGTATAATAAAACAAGGTGTATCCGCCGCCTTCCATAAGGACAATTTTAAGGATATCCTTTTGCTCGATCTTGTGTTCATTTACAAATTCGGCCAAAGCGTTGTGAGGGCTTGAGCTCCAAAAAAACGTTTCTGCTTTTAATATTCTCATATATCTGATTATTGTTCGTCTAAAATAAAAGATGAGAATGATAATACCGCGTCTGCATAAAATTTAACAAAAAAAAATTAACATCATGATTGATCATAACTCACCAGGAATGAATCCCGAAAAACAGCAGCAGTTAGAACAGTATAAAGCTGCGTTTGATGATTTACGTAATTCTATAAACAATTTAAATAAGCCCCTTGTCACCATATCCAACAGCATAAACAGCCTTGATAAGGATATATTAAAAGTTACGGATACGATAGGCAAATTAAACAGTCAAAATGATGCTTTAGCTGCGTCAAACAACAACTTAAAAACAAATATCAAAGATGTAACCTCGTCCTTTTCATCCTGGGCGAGTATAATAATGCTTGCCACAAAAACACTTGGCGGCTGGGGCGCAGCATTATCCGCCGGGTTAACGATCTTAACCGTTTACGGTGATGGGTTGTCAAAGTGGGTCAAAAACATTTTAGAAGGAACCACAACCCTAACCGCGTTAGGAAAGGTAATGAAAGACAATGCCATACTTGCCAATACACTTTTGCAAACCAAACTTAACTCTGCTCAAGCAGCGCAAAATGAGATAACCGGTCTCAATATGTTGTACCGAGCAACACAGGACCATAATCTGTCGCTTAAACAAAGAAAGGATGCTGTTTCGGCATTAAAAGATCAATGGCCTGACACATTTAAAAATTTAAGCGATGAAACTATAATGGCCGGAAAAGCCGCAGGGGCCTATAAAAATTTAAAAGAGCAAATATTAGCGCTGTCCTACGCGGAAGCAGCAAAAAATAAAATAACAGATAATGCGGGCCGTATTTTAGAGAACGAGCAAAAAATAGCGAAAGAAAGAACCAATAATTTAAAAATAACGGCAGACCAAGCCAAGGCGACCAAGGCTTTAGACGATGCTACCTTGAAGACATCAGACTCATTTAGCGACCGGATTAGAAAAAACTCTGATGGTTACGAGCGGGTAATTTCACAATCTACAGACGCTTACAACAAGCAAAACAAACTAAAAGATGCCAGCGATAAAATAATTTATGATTTAAATACCGATACTAAATTATTAAATAACCAGAATGAGCTTTATTATAAAGAGATTGAAAAAAGGGTTAAGCAATTTGGCGTCAGTATAACAGGGAATACAGCGTCAAAAACCAGCAATCAATCAGTTGGAAAAACACGGTCTATGGCCACAAATTCAGATGTTCCGGACAGCACTAAGCATCTTGAAGCAATGTCCATCAGCTTTGCGCAAACCATAGAACTTGAAAAAGATAATTATGATAAAGAAAAAGCCCTGCTTGACGACCAGTTAAACAAAAAACTGATATCAGAGCAACAGTATCAAGAACAAAGCAAACAGTTACAAGAAAAATATCATCAAAACATTGGCGGCAGTATTAAAGATTTTGCTGATACTGGTTTAGACCAGGCATGGGAAAAGCTCCAGGAATATTACAAGCAAAACAATGAGCGTGAAGAAAAAGAAAAGGAAGATCGCATAAAACATATACAAGAGCTTAGAGACTTTGAACTGCAAACGGCCCAGCAGGTATCTAATTCTGCTTTCTCTATTCTTCAAAACAGCATCAAGTCAGAAAGTGCGGCCAAACTTAAACAGCTTGAAACACAAAAAACAGCCGAACTTAACAATAGCAGTCTGACATCGTCGCAGAAGCAGGCCATTTCCGAAAAATACAAAAAGAAAGAAGCCGAAGAAAAAACTAAAGCATTTAAGGCCGAGCAACGCGCGTCAATTTTACAAGCTGTAATAAACGGAGCGCTGGCCATAACTAAAGTTACTTCGCAAGCAGGCATGCTGGGTGCCTTTGTTATCCCGGGTATTATAGCGGAAACTGCCATACAGGTGGCTACCATAGCGGCGCAAAAAACACCGCAATACGCAAAGGGCGGTCTGCATTATAAATCGGACGGCAAGGGTGCATTGTTGCCCGGTTATAGCCGTGCCGATAATACCAACGCTTACCTGCGCTCGGGCGAGGCGGTGGTAGTGTCAGAAGCGATGCGTGACCCGTGGGCGCGTAACCTAGTAAGTGCCATAAATGTAGCCTATGGCGGGCGCGACTTTTCGATGGGGAATCCCGGCCGTGGCTATGCCATTGGCGGGATCTTTACGGATGGCGGTAACTCAAACCGTTACTACAACCAACCCATGAACGATCAAAAGGATCTGGCCAATACCATAGCCTACCAGATGATCAATAATTTTCCGCCGGTGTATGTAGATGTCAAGGATATTAATAATCAGCAAAACATATTGACGCAGACGGTTAACAGGGTTAATCTTTAGCCCCCTAACCTTCTGAAGGGGGAACAATTAATTATAAATTATCTAACAACCACTTAAAAACATCCCCTTTAGGGGACGGGAGGGGCTCATGAACATTAAAATAGCAAACACGCTCTTTGACGAAGGCATATTTACGGCTATGTATAAGGCCGGATTTATTACTACTAAGATTTTTATTTACCGCGAGATCTACTTATGGGTACAGGCGCAGGTTAAAGCACGCGGCATTACAAAGAACCAGGCAGTGCTTGAGGCCGAAGTTAAATTTGAAAAAGACGAACGCACTATCTGGCGCGCCCTTAATTGTTTTACAGATACTGACAAAGTAGTGTCACCATCGCAACAAAATAGTTTTCCGACCTTTGATATATGCCAATCAGCATAGAATACATTTTCTCTTTATTGTCTGAATCACAGATGAAGCGGATTTGTATAATTATTTTGCTTGATCTAATTTAAAATGCGCTACTGACAAATTACTGTCACCACCGATAAAAATAATTGTTCCGATCTTTGTATAGTCGACAATAAGATCATCAAAATCAAAAAAATCCGTTTAATCTGTGATTCAGACAGATTAAACAACTAACAAACCACTGTCACCATCAACCAACATAATTGTCCCGATCTTTGTATTGTTCGCCTGATGATCATCTGCAAATATCAAAAAGAACCGGCTTAACCTGCGGTTCAAATAAAACAATCTCATCCCGATAATTATCGGGACTCATATCTCACGTCTCAAACCTCACATCTAAAAAAATGAGTTACAAAATCTATTTATACGATACTGATACCGATTGCATAGGCTCGGGCAGTTTATCATCATCCTATCTTCAATACCAGCTGGAAGCAGCGGCCGGCCAGGATGTAGCAATTCACATTAGCTCGGCAGGGGGCAGCGCATTTGATGCCATTGCCATTTATGACCTGTTAAAAAAATATCCGGGTAATGTAACCACCTACATCGACGCGCTGGCCGCATCAGCTGCATCAATAGTGGCAATGGGCGGTAAAAAAGTTGTAATGAGCAAATACGCTCTGCTTATGATCCACAAACCGATAGTAGGCAGCGGCGGTAATGCCGATGAGTTGTTAAAAGATGTGCAGATGTTAAATGTAGTACAATCGCGCCTGGCGCAGATCTACATGGACAAGACTGGGTTAGACGGCGTTAACGTTAATAGTTTGATCAACGCCGTCACCTGGTTATCTGCCGACCAGGCGCTCGATCTTGGCTTTGTTGACGAGGTTGAAGATTATACTACCGCTATTACCAACAGTGCCATTATTAAAAATTACACCAGCACCGCCCCCGCGGTTTACCAACGATGCATTAATAAAATCTTAAATAAAATCAGCAACATGAACATCGAAAACAAAGACCTCATTGAAAAGACCGCATCGGTTTTAGACAAGATCATGAACTTCTTTAAGAAGGTGATTAACAAACCATTACTGACAAAGGCACGCTGCACCACGCCGGAGAGCCGGACGAAGGCACCGAGGTTTACCAGGATGAGGATATGAATATCCCCGCCCCTGCCGACACTTACACCACCGCCGATGGGAAGCAGATTGATGTACGAAACGGCCTGATAGAAAAGGTAACACCCACCACGGATGATGAAGGCGATGGCGACCTGCCGGATGATAAATTAAAAGGCGCAAAAACCACTGATGTACAAAACAAAATATCAGCCATCAGGGCCAAGCTACAGGCTCAAACCCAATTACTTAATGAAGCAAAAACCGCCCTTGAAACTGCTAACGACCGGCTTAACAAAACCCGCGAAGAAGTAAAGAATGAAATAAAATCAGACTTTACACCCGAAGGCTCAAAACGCAGCAGCAAAGCAAAAACTGAAACCTCGCCTTTCTTTGCCCCGCAGACCACACTGGCGCAAAATGCTGTTAAGCGGGCTGTAGCCCCCTAACCCCCTGAAGGGGGAACAAAAGTATCCAATCAACTATACCTATAACCCATCCCTATACAAGTAAACCAAATTAATCAAAAAGCTCCCCCTTTAGGGGGTAGGGGGGCAAATAATTTTATGGCTCAATTTACATTTACAAACAACACTTATGCCGGCGAAGCGCTGGCAGGATTTATGGCCAGCACGCTTTTAGAAGCCGATTCGGTAAAGCGTGGATTACTGACTGTTATTAACGACGTAAAATCGCGCAAGGTTATTCTTGATGTGGATGACGACGTGATATTACAGGACCCGTCAGGCCTTTTTAACGACCAGGGAACTACCACCCAGCAAACAGAAAGCTATCTCGACCCGGTAGTTTACGAGTTCATGAAACAGGAACAATGGGACAAGCTTGCCCAATCATGGGAAGCACAAAGCCTGAAACCCGGCGCTTTTATGGACTATGAAGGCGTGGTTGACCTGTCAGATTTTATGGTACAGCGTTACCTAACCAAAATACAGATAGCAAACGAACGTTTGTACTGGCTGGGTAAATCGGCAACTAAAGAAGCAACTTTTACGGCCCCGTTCCAGGGATTATTGCCAAGCATTGCGGGCGCGTCAGGGGTTTACAAGGTTGGTTTAGGTAAACCGGCAACTTCAATGGCAGCGACAGCTATCAGCGCGTTGGGTGTGGCAACCGTTTCAAGCACAGCCACGCTATCAGATGGCGACGTAGTTACCATTACCGGCGTGAGCGGTGCCATTAAAGATACTACCAACGGCGGTGGCGGCATTGATGTGCAGGGCCAGTCTTATTTTATCCAGGTAGTTAGCGCGACAACCTTTAAACTGGTGCGTAATTACAATGAGGTTAACACCCGTAAACCGGCGACATTTACCGGCACGGCAACAGCTGCAACCGTAAGCTACATTAATGCAAGCAACGTGCTTGATGTATTAACCGGCGTTTACGCCCAGCTTGACCCGGCCGACAGAAGCCAGGATGATTTTAACCTGCAGATTCCTTTTCACGTAGGTTATGCTTATGCCCAGGCACAAGCCAATAAAGCGGTTAATGTATTAAACGCGTTTACCGACAGTAAAAAGATGGATTACCTGGGTGTGCCACTACAGCTAATGAACCACTGGCAGGCAAACACCATACTGGGCGCCCGGTCGTCAAACTTATTCTTAGGCGTAGATCTGTTAGGCGATGCTTCAGAACTATCAACCGTTTACATGAAGCCTTACACCAATGACAACATTGTACGCATGAAGGCCCGTATGAAAGCGGCAGTTAACTTCAAGTTTGCCAACGAATTGTTCTACCTGTCAGCGTAAGCCCCACCCAAACCCTCCCCGGAAGGGAGGGCTTTAAAAACGTTTTTTATAATCAGCTCACAAAAGTCTCCCCTACCGGGGGAGATTTAGAGGGGGCTTAATCAACAACATTATGTCTATTTACAATAAAATAAATGCAGGCTTTAGCCTGGGCACCGATGCGCCGATTACTTCAGGTATCGAGGACGTTATCTACCTTTTTAACGAGGATGATATTACGCTTACCTATGATATTGCCAACCCATTAATTGTTACTGGCCTTACTGCTGTTACATCTGCAAAGATCTATAAGTTTGAAGGCACAAACAACAGTTTTAACACCACATCAAAGCTGGCAAAAACGCAGGTTGGCCCGCGCTATACCGAGGAGATCGACTTTAATATCGCCGGCCTATCCGTCGAAGTAAAAGCGCAACTGATGGCGATGGGTTACGGCCGGGTACGTGCTATCGCGATAAACAACTACAAAGCAGGCAACTCATCTATCGAATTATTTGGCGCCGTAAATGGCTTGATATTAACCGACGCCGAGCGTAACGCCGCTGACGAAACAGTTGAGGGCGGTTACAAATTAAAGCTCACCAATCCTGATAAATTGAAAGAGCCATATCCGCCAAGGGCGATCTCTATCGCGCCAGAATCAGGCACTGCGACATACGCCAGTACACTGGCAGCTATCGAGGCTTTGTCAGTCTAAATATTGTTCATGGTTGATGGTTCATCGTTCATGAGTACTTACAAAGTAAACTATCAGCCATGAACCTTTATGAACCATCAACCAAAAACAATGAACAATAAGAAATACATATTAAAACCGGGCAAACACCAGTTTGTACCGGGCTCGGCGGCAGTACACCATAACGATGGGCTTACCGACCGGGAAGCCGAGTGGTATATCGAAAGGTATCCGCACATCAGGAGCCTATTCGCCCCCCTGCCTGATCGGCAGACAGGCCCTGAAGGGGGAGAAAAAGAGCGTATCAAGCAACCGACGAAATCATCTAAAAAATCAGCGGGATCTCAAAAATGAAAACTTATTTACCACAAATTGAACGCAGGATCTTAGTAAGGCCTAATCAAACTTTCGGCATACTTAATTTTGACCTGGACAATGCCTATCCGCAGCGGATGTTGGAGCTTGTTGCGGGATCGCCCACGGCGAAAGATTGCTGGAATAAACGGGCCAAGTTTATAGCCGGTAACGGATTTGAAGAAAAAGACCTGGGCAAACAGGTAATTAACCAAAAAGGGCTTACGCTGGCTAAACTGTTAAAAGCTATTGCTACGGATAAAGCGTTGTTTAGCGGTTTCGGGATCCATATAAATTATAATGCCAATTACAAGATCGCGTCTGTAAACTATGTAAAGTTTGAAGACATCCGGATGGGCGATACCGATTGCCCGGATACCGCAGATAAGTTTGCCTTGTACGCTGACTGGGGACGAAAAACTTGGAAAAACATCATGCGCAGCAAGATCCTATTCCTTGATAAATACAACCCCGATCCGGAAGCAATAAAACAACAGGTAGCCGCCGCGGGCGGATGGCAAAACTACAAAGGACAGCTTTACTATTTTAACCCTGAAGTCGACGATTACCCGTTAATAGAAGCCGACAGTGTTTGGGAAGATTTTGAGACCGAAGCCGGCATCAAGATCTTTAACAATAGAGAAGTTACCACAGGCTTCCTGCCTTCGACGATGCTTTTTATGCAATCGCGCCGCGAAGAAGCGGATAACAGTAAACCGGATAGCGGCGAGCAAACATTCAGTAACCAGCCATCGCAATTAGAGAAAGACCTGGGTGCTTTTCAGGGTGCAAAGAGCGCGCAAAAGATCATCGTTATCGAATATGAAGACGAAAGTCAGAAACCCGAGTTTAAACCTTACGCCATTCAGAATAATGACAAGCTTTTTGAAACCACCGAACGGTCTGTAGAAGCAAGAATTATCAAAGGGTTTTCTGTGCCGAAAGAATTGATCAATGCCGAAAAAACATCCGGCCTAAGTAACGGTGGCGAAAAAAAAGAAGCGATACGGGAGTTTAACGATAACACCGCGCCCGACAGGCTGGAAATAGCCGAGGTGTTTGCCGAGATCTTCAGTCACTTTTACCTGGATCTCAATCCATCGTCAAACTGGAATATTGTGCCGGTTCCTGCTACCGTCGCTGATGATAATATCGGGTTGGTGGCCGGGTCAAACATCAACCAGCTCTTGCTATCAAACCTGGCCGTTGCAAATAAAATAGCCATACTTACCTATGCTTACGGCTTTAAACGGCAAGAGGCAGAGGAGATGGCGAGCAGCAGCCTCTCCTAAACCTGCCTGTCCGGCAGGCAGGTCCTCCCCGGTAGGGAGGACTTAAACTTCTTAATTACAAATAAGCTTTTAAAAAGTCTCCCCTACCGGGGGAGATTTAGAGGGGGCTGCTTTTTAACTAATATATTATGAATCCAATTTTAATTGACCAAAATACGTTTCAGCGATACGAGGATATATCTGTAAACATTAAACCCGACCGCCTTAAAGTATTTGTAAACAAGGCCCAGGATCTTGACCTGAAACCCTTTTTAGGCTATGCACTTTATTATGATTTTATAAAACATATTAATGAAGACGGCACTATTAAAGATGATGCGCCGCAAACTTATAAGGACCTGCTAAATGGCAGCGAATATCTTGACAAGAACGGCCATATCGTTTTGTACGAAGGCTTGCTGCCCACGCTGTTATATTTCTCTTTTGCGCGATTTATTGAAGCTGATGCGATACGCTATACCACCAACGGCCCGGTTATAAAACACCATGATAATAGCGATGCAGTCGCGCCGCAATATATAACCAAGCTGATACAACAGCAGCGCAGTGTTGCCAATGCCCATGCCAATGAGGTAGAAAAATTTTTATGGGATCATCGGGCTGATTTTCCGTTATGGCGTTTTAGCAATAAAAACAAAAGTGCCCGCCAGTCTGGGCCGCGCATACGCAGTGTAGATAAAAATAATTTTAACTACCCCGGCGGCGGCTACACCGAAACCAATTATTTACCTATAACCGAAATATATTAACCATGGCCGACAAAAAAATAAGCGAACTACCTTTAGCATCGGCCATTAACCGAACGGATGTATCGGTGTTGGTTAACAACAATACCGATTACAAATTTGCCTTCTCTACGTTGATCCAGTTTTTGGCCAATAATTTAAGTGTCGGTGCCAATATTAATTTCGGCACTACCCTGCCCCAAAATACCATCGGCAAAAATGGCGATGTGTTTATCAATACCAATGCAGGTTCATTCGCGCAGAAAATATTTGGCATCTGGAGCGTTGTTTACACCCTGCCATCTGCAAGCTCGATAACTGACGGTACCGTTTTGTATGGATTAGGCGCACCGGGCACATCAACCGGCAATAATAATGATACTTACATCAACACCGGCACAGGCATCTTCTATAAAAAACTGGCAGGAGCCTGGAGCCAGGTATTTTCTATGCAAACGGGCCCACAGGGTCCGCAAGGTATTGCCGGAACCAATGGCACAAACGGAACCAATGGTTTCAGCGTATTAAGCGGAACTACTGCCCCATCAAATTTAAGTACAGGTATTAATGGCGATTTTTATATCAACACAACCAATTATACCCTGTTCGGGCCTAAAACCACGGGCGTTTGGGGAACCGGGACATCTTTAATTGGCGACAGCGGCGAAAAGGGTGATACTGGCCCGGCCGGCCCTAAAGGAGATAAGGGTGATGTGGGAGACATCGGGCCTCCCGGTGCTACCGGCCCAAAGGGTGATCAAGGCAACACCGGTTCTGCCGGTCCCAAAGGGGACAAAGGTGATGCAGGAAATACAGGACCTGCCGGCTCTACAGGACCTAAGGGCGACAAAGGTGACACCGGCGATAGCGGACCCGTGGGTGCAAACGGCATTGCCGGCGCGGGTGTTGCTGCCGGGGGAAGCGCGGGACAGGTATTGGCGAAAATAGACAGCAGTAATTATAACACTGGATGGATCAATCCGCCTGCCGGAATTTCGAAGGCATCAGCAAGCGAGTTGAACGCGGGCACAGACGACTCCAAATTTTCTACCGCTTTGGGCTTAGAAGATTCTAAATATTTAACCCAGTCAGGGGCCAAGATCTCGGCTACGGCATTGGGTACCAATACTTATACGGCATCTATAAGTCCCGGCATAACAGGCTATGTTAATACCCAGCAGTTTTTTATAAAATTCACTAATGCCAATACCGGCGCGGCTACCTTAAATCTAAATAGTATCGGCGCAGTCCCTATCGTCAAAAACGTGTCGGTCGCGCTTGCGGCAGGAGATATCCTTACCGGCCAGATCCTTTGCCTGGCTTATGATGGAGCTAATTTCCAGATAACAAATGCCCTTTCAGCTTCTTTGCCTACGGTTAGCAGCGGCGAGAAGATCTTGTCCATAACGCCGGCAGGCCCGCAAAAAAATTACGATTTGGTAGACCAGGTAGTTGCGGCTACCGCTTTAACCTCCGCCGATTTTACCAGCGGCACAGCAACTGTTACCGGTTTTGCCGGCCAGGTATCTTATGATACTAACTACAGGTACGATTGCATAGGTGTAAATACTTGGGTCAGGCAGATTATAAATAACGCCATTGTCGATTTGTACCTGGCCGACATTGACGATACTGCGGGCGATAAAACAAGTTCAGACTTGCAGGCAGCCTATCCAGATTCATTGGCCGGGCAGCAGGCCTGGGGAGTAAACAAATTATACATTAAAAAAACCGGCACGCTTTGGAAGAAGATTGCTACAGCAAACGCATAACTATGGCTCATTTACTTAAACACAGCACCAATATCCTAAAAGTTGGCAACAGCGTATTCAGAGTTAGGGATAAGTTTAGTTATTCGGTTACTAACATAACAACAGGTGATAATAATGATGGTATCGTGTTTGATCCTATTGTTACTAATAATAGGGTTTTTGTTTTAAACGAAAGCTTAAACACTATTTCTGTATTAAATGCAAGTACATTTTCTGTGATAACTACCATAACAGGAATTACTTCTTCGCCATTTTGTATTTGCTTTGAGCCTACTGGAAGTTATTTATTAGTTGGATGTTTAAGCGGTACTATTTATAAAATTAACGCAACCACGTTAGTAGCTACGGTTATTATCACTGACGCCGCAAATGTCACTGGAATAGCTGTTGATCCTGTTAGTGGCAATAACAGATTTATAATTGCCAGATTCGTTACTAACAATTTATACGTATACGACGCTACCACTTACGCACTAATTAATACATTGACCGGGCTAAATCAACCATTTGGAATTGTTTTTGATCCAGTTATCGCTAATAATAGATTACTTGTATGTAATAACGGCAACGGGACTATAAGTGTCTTAGACGGGACTTCTTTAACCACTTTGTCAACAATTACATCAGGTGGCGGCACTACTTATTTAGCTTTTGACCCAATTGCCGCCAATAATAGGTTTTTAGTAGTCACGGCAGACAGTAGTTTTAAAATTTTCAATTCAACTACTTATGGATTATTAAATACAGTTAGTTCTATTGCAGATCATGCTCAATGTATTTGTTTCGATCCTATTACTATTAATAACAGATTTATAATATCCAATAGGTCAGGGGGGACATCAAAACTATCTGTTATAAATCAAGTAATTATATGATAAAAAGCTATATGTGGCCGAACCCTTGTCAAATGTATTACGATAAACTAAACTTTCCGACAAGTCCTCAATTTAATTAACCCCAACTAAACCAAATGACAACAATAGACCAACAAATTCTTAAAGGTATCACAGTTAAAAATCTTGTGGTCACTATTGTAAGCACAGCAAGCATCGTCGCCTCGGTCCTTACGTCTTACTTTCAGTTAAAGGGCGATATTCACGACATTAAAACCACCCAGGAAAGCCAGTCACGTATAAACGAGATCCGCTTAAAGGTACTTGAAAACAACGTTGCTGTATTACAACAACAAGTTAATGATATCAAAAACGAACGGAAAGATAATTAATATGACGGTATGTGCCCGGAACGAGATTCGAACTCGTACATCCTTACGAATGCCACCCCCTCAAGATGGTGCGTCTACCAATTTCGCCACCCGGGCTTTATAACAAGCTAAAAGTCTTAAATCTATGTTTTGATCTTGCGATTAAACTATAGACCTAAGACTTTCAATTAAATGGATGTGCCCGAAGAGAGACTCGAACTCTCAAGAGACAATTCTCAACGGCTTCTGAGACCGCAACGTTTACCAATTTCGCCATCCGGGCCTGTAAAGCAGGGTGCAAATATAATTTTTATACGGTTAAAACAAATATTAAAATGCACTTGCTTTACAAAGAATAGTCATAAAGATTAACTTAGAGCAATCAGCTAACTTTAGGTTAATAAAAACTTGAATATTTAAAATGAGGTATATCATATTCCATTTGACAAGCCTGCTATTATTGTCATCAGTAGCTATTGCACAACGTATTGAGCTTTTACAGCAAGGCAAGCCTGCCAGTATACGCGGTTTATCTGTAGTTGATGATAATGTAGCCTGGGCAAGCGGCAGTAAAGGCTGTATAACCATTACCACCGATGGCGGCAAAACATGGAGCTGGCAACAGGTTAAAGGATTTGAAAAATCTGATTTCAGGGACATCGAGGCTTTTTCTGATAAAGAAGCCGTAATAATGAGCTCCGGAACACCGGCGTTAATACTAAAAACTGTTGATGGCGGAATAAACTGGAAAGTCAATTACCGCAATACCGACACCACTTATTTTTTAGACGCTATGGATTTTAATAATTCAAAACATGGCTTTGTTATGGGCGACCCTATAAAAGACAAATTTTTGTTGATGGAGACTAATGACGGCGGAAGTACCTGGAACCTGTATAATGGTCCGGATGCAGTAAAAAGTCAAGCCGCGTTTGCTGCAAGTGGTACTTGCCTGGTAACAGGTAAACTATTTGCTATCGCGACCGGAGGAAGCGCAGCCGAATTGATAGTAAAAAACACAAGAGGCAGTGGATGGTTGCATTATGCTGTTCCCATTATCCATGGCAAAAGTGCACAAGGCGCATTTTCTGTTGCAACAGGAAATAATCACTTAATTGTGGTGGGTGGCGATTATCAAAAGGATAAACAACAAGATTCGACTGCTTGTTATTCGGCAGACAAAGGTTTGACATGGCACGTGTCGGACACTTTTCCGGCTGGTTATCAGTCATGTGTAGAATATATCCGGGACAAAATATTTCTTTCAACCGGTACATCGGGTACAAATATTACTATTGACGGGGGCCAAAACTACGCTAAAATTGATGCAACCAGTTACAACGTTTGCCGCAAGGCAAAGCATGGAAAACTGGTATTATTGGCCGGCGACAATGGAAAAATTGGAGTTTTTAAATTATAGATAATTGAAAATGAAGCGCTTAATATTACTTTAAAATAAATTAAAATAAGCCTTGCATACATAGTCAAATACTCCTATATTTGCACCACTTTAATCAGAAACGGTTAAACGATTCCGTAGCTCAGCTGGTAGAGCATAACACTTTTAATGTTGGGGTCCTGGGTTCGAATCCCAGCGGGATCACAAAGGCCAATGCAAAGGTCGCCGATGAAGTAGAAAGCCTCTTGAAAAAGAGGCTTTTTTTCGTTTAAAGGCACTTTTCTCAAAAATTTCAATTCAAGTTAGATCAACTTAATTCAGGCAAATCGGTACTCTATTCGGTACTCCATTGCCTTTCCCGAAATTAGGGTACCGAATTAAAGCTGGTGGTGTTTGTATCAGTTTGATTTTCAGTAGGAAGAACCAGTTTTTCACTTAAAAAAATGGTTATGAAGATTAATGATGAATTGTCGATTTTGTTTTGGTTGAAGCGGGAAAAAGGTACTAAAAACGGGCACATACCGATCTATGTCCGTATTACCGTTAATGGTGGCCGGGATGGTTTTTCCTCCGGCAAGAAAGTTCATCCCGATTTTTGGGATGAAGAAAAAGGCATGGCTGATAATGCCTGCCCTGACTACCCGTTTATAAATAGTTATATCACCAAAACCAAAGCGGATCTGGAGAAATGTTATAACCTGTTGACCGCTTCCCATAAAAAGATCACGGCGACGATGGTAAAAGATGCTTATAAACCGAAGCTGGTTATCGAAAAGACGTTAATGCAGGCTTTCAAACTGCACAATGAGGAATTTGCAGAAAAGGTCAGCAAGAAAAAAGGCGCAAAGGGTACGTTGGGCAGATATGAACGCCTAAAGGATAAGGTGGAAGTGTTCCTGAAAGCCAAATACAAAATCACCGATATTGCCCTGGATGAGCTACACATGGGGATCGCCACCAACTTTTACCATCACCTGATCATGGATGATATTGGCGAAAATACCGCTATGAAATATGTAAAAACCCTAAAACAGATCATTGACCGCGCGATTGCCGAAGGCTGGATAAAATTTAATGCCATCACCAATTTTAAATGCACGTATGACCAGCCGGACAGGGAAACGCTGGAAGCACATGAAATCCTGGCGATATACAACAAGGAGATCGCTATACATCGCCTGTCGGAAGTGAGGGATGTGTATATCTTCTGCTGCTTCACGGGGTACGCTTATGAAACCACTTATAACCTGGAACCTGAAAATATATTTACAGGGATTGACGGAAAGCTATGGGTGACCAAAGACCGGGCAAAAACAGGTTCTGAGGAATGTGTACCCTTAATGCCTATCCCGTTAGCTATCGTTGAGAAATACCGGAACCACCCCTATTGTATAGCGAATAACAAATTATTGCCCGTGAATAGTAATTACCGTTATAATGTTTACCTGAAAGAACTGGCCGACATCTGCGGCATCAATAAGGATTTAACCACGCATACGGCCAGGCACACCTTTGCCACTACGGTGACGCTGGAAAATGATGTACCAATAGAAACCGTAGGAAAAATGCTCGGGCATAAAGATTTGCGCAGTACGCAGATTTATGCGAAGATCACCAAGCGCAAAATCAGCAATAATATTAAAGAACTGGAGCAAAAAATATTCAATGAGGAAGGATTACTAAAGACAGGCAGTTAACAGGTCATACCTGATTTTTGGTATTTTACATTAAAAATTATCCGGCGGGGGAGCAATAATCCGACTGGGATGGAAAAAACACATCCCCCCGCCAGTCTAACGGAATCCCTTGCCCGCTTGTTTAGAAGTCTTCACTGGTACTGTATATATAATAGGTATCTTCCGGTGGGTATTGATAGGGGTTTAAGTTGATCATTTCAAATACGTCGCCGTTGCCGAAACATTCCTGGAAATTGTGGGTCATGATGCTGGCGCAGTCGGTAAAAAAATCATCTTCGTTTTTATACAGGCTTTTGATGGCCCTGGCGACAAGGGGTAATAGCTCGTGATCGTCCAGGTCGATGGCTTTACGCACTATCGGCCCGGATAGATTTAACAATTCGCCCGCCAGTTGTTTAAACTCTTCAAAATATTGTTCCCGGAAATCGTTGGGGTAATCCCGTTGACATACCGGCCCTTCCCAGCTATGTTTGCAGGATTGGTACAGCTCAATGATCAGGTCGTCCGCGTGCAGGTTGACTTTATTTTTCAGAAAATAAGTCCAGAGTTCGGTCGGGAATGCGGTATAGATCACCGCGCCATAATCGTTATGGCGAAAATAGCTTTGACAGGTTTTGGCGATGTCGTGAAAATGGGATACCTGGTAAACTTCATCCTGGTAGTGGACTAAGGCATGTTCGCCGTAGGAACGGATTTCAAATTCATCGTGATCGATATCCGCATACTCCCGGAAAGCGGCTGCATAGGCGGATAAGGGATGCGTATGTAAGGCAAGTGTCTGACGGATCGTTAGCATAGCAAGGGGATTATGATGCAAAGTTATCGTCTGTCAAGACAATCCTTGCACGTGATACGTTTATAAACGAATAACAAACGATTAACGGCATTTCAGATAATCGCCATTGGCGTATATTTTTTGGTATAGATCAGTTGCCAACGTTTTCTTTTCAGGTGGGCGTTTTCTTTCAGCTTGGGTTGCGGCGTAAAGAAACCGATACTGTCAAGATATTCCCAGGCAGCCTGGAAGTGGATGCCGCCGAATTGATTCCAATCGGGTGAACGTTCAAAGCTATAATCATAGCCATGAAGGGTCTGGTCAAAAAACAAACCATTATGATTATCCTCCGATAATTCCCCTGTAAAATTGTAGACTTTTTCCTCGCCCTAGTAAGTAAACCAAAATGCAAATCCGTTGTCTTCAAAATGCCTGCGTACGTACAGCTTGAATTTGGTATCATAATCTTCCGGCCATTCCTTGAAAGGGGTTATCAGGGCCGCATTGAACAACTTTACGATCTGTTCGTCTTTCAGGTGTATTAGCCTTGGCGTCAATAGTGACCGTTCCCAGTTCATGCAATCCTGCTGGTTTTCAAACTCCCTGCCATCGCGGGCAATGTAGCGTTGCTTTCTTAAAATTTCCATAATGATATTGTGCTATGGTTAAATAATTGGCTATTTATTCGTAACGGTTTATTTGATAAAAAAGTTTTCTTTATCCCTGATCTTCGGAATAAGCGCCGACTGTTTTTTGCCATAAAAAACAAAACCACCTAAAAACAGGTGGCGAAATGGGCCCCGATTTCATCGGGGCCGCCGGGCACTTTGAAGTTAAAGCAGCCCTGCAACTATCGGCAAGGCTGCTTTAATGGAAGCGGCTTTATCTACATTTTAAAAATCCCTGTGCCTGTATATTGCGTAGCCATGTATTGGCGAATACGACATGGTGCAGTTGCAGGGTACGTTTATAGGTGAGCATTTGGCTGTTCTTTATGAGTATGCTCTCCTCATAAATCCCTAAAGCTGCTTGGGTGTATAGATACGGTACGATGTAATTTTGCTGGCTGGTGATGATAAAACACATTTCGGGGTCTTGCATCAGGTCGCCGTTTTGTTCGTAATAGTGGCAAAGGCTATATTGCTCCCCCTCGCCCCACGGCGTGGTGATACCCTCGCCTATCTTTTCAATGGTGAGGGGCATAAATGGCTCGTTGGTAATTTTCAGGTGATCTTTGCCCTGCATCTTACCGATAAGCTCACAAAATATTTTGGTGCTGAATTGATTAAGCGTTTCCATAGTTAAGTTTTCATTTTATAATCTACAAATTCTAATTTTTCGACCTTGACCTTTTTGGTGCTACCAATGAAACAGGTCGCTTTTTGCTGAAGTTCGGTTACGGCTGTTTTTGCCGTGGGGTAGGATGTTCTGATGGTGGCTTTCACCAACAGGTAAACGATGTGGTACATGGCTGTTTGGATTATAGGTGTTTAAAAATTCGTTATATTCATAAGTAAATAAGATCGGATTTTCCTGCGCCAGCTGCTCGGCGTAACCTTCCCAATAAATCTGGTTGGTGAGTTCGATAAATTCTTCGTACATGGCTTTAAAATTTTGAGGTGAACCATTGAAATGCCCCCGACTTTCGGGGGCATTTGCAGTTGATTAAGCGTTCGGAAAAACGATGTTGGCTTCGATTTCTGCCAGTTTTTCGTGGCAGGCATCAAAAATAAATTGCGAAACCATGCTGATAAGGTTGGGGGTATTGGTAATAAACTCCCTGTTCTTATCGTCTTTGATAATCAGCTTGCATCCCTGATAAGGGTTGCTTTCCAACTCGTCGTTTTCCTCCATCAGTTTTACCTCAAAATCTTCCAGTAATTTGATGCGGGCAATCAAGGCTAAACGCTGTATGCTCCTACGGTGCAGGTCATTCACGGTTTTGATGGTTTGCTCCAAATTCGGCACAGGTTTGATATAATTAATTTCAGCCTTTGGTTCTTCTGTTTTCACTTCTTCGGCTTTGGGTTGCTCTGCAACGTTTGCGGGTTGGTGAGCCACGGTAGCGGGATTACCGGCCTCGACCTCGGCAGTTTGGGTTGCCTCAGCTTGCGGAACTTCGGCAGGTTTTTGATTTTCGGTAGTTTCATTTTTTTTTACCTCTTTGCCCGTAATGTTCGGGCGGTTTTCAGTTCTTACTTCTTTTCCTTTTGCGCCAGTACCTTGTACCGCTTTTGCATTTTTTTCTGCTGTTTTCATGCTTTTGATTTTTTAAGCGTTTAAAAATTTGTTTACTATTTCAAGGCATTTGGGAAAACCCCATTTGGCCTATGATAGAGGCAAATCACTTGCGCGTGGGGCTGGCGGGGCAAGGCTGGCGGCGGGAAATACTACCCGGAGCGCAGCGGAGGTGTGGAGATTTCGCGGCGGCATTTACATGGCCTTGACCGCCGAAGAGGTGTACATTTGCCTCAAGCATAGGTCAAATGGATAGCTTATTTAATTTTTTGTCTTTTTAAATGAGTGGCTGCCCTATATCATTATTAGCTGATTTTCTTTTGGGAATGACTATAGGTTTAAAGGGGAAACTGCCAAAACGGTTAATAACCGTTCGGGGCAACCGCTGGTAAGCGGGCCTGGTTCACCCTTTAAACCGGATCTTGATGAATAAAGGGTGGGCAGGAATAAGGCAAATACCTGCCTGACGGTAAGCGCAGGAATGCCCGGGTAAAGCGAAGCGGTACGGTGGCATTCGGGAGGTGTGTGGGGTATCCGTCAGGCAGGCTTTTGCTGCGCGGCAGGCAAGCTGGTGGGCGAATGAGCGAAGTTTACTGTGCGAATGAATGCACCTGCTTTGCCTGTGCCGGATGGCTTAACAAACTGTTAACATAGCGGTTAGCTGCATCTTTAAAAAAAATTAATTAATATTGGCCTGAATATCCGTAAATTTATAGGACGGGTATCGGAGCATGGCAGCATACGGAAAATTAAGCGATCAGGAATTGACCGCTCTTTTAAAAGAGGGGAACCATGCTGCGTTTACAGAAATCTATCATCGTTATTGGGATAAACTGTATGTAGTAGCCTATACCCGCCTGGCAGATGAAACCGAAGCGGAAGAAGCCGTTCAGAATATTTTCCTCGGTTTATGGAAAAGGCGTGAAACGCTGTATTTAACCCATAGTCTTACCACTTATTTATCCGTTGCCGTAAAATACCAGGTATTGACCCGGCTGGCGCAAATACGCAGGGAAAGGAAGCGTTCAGACCAGTTGAAAATAAATGTTGTGGAGGGGAAGGAAACCACGCATGAATGGCTGTCGGAAAAGGAACTCAAACAAAAGATCGAGCGTTGCATCGACGAACTGCCCAGAAAATGCCGGATCGTTTTCAGGATGAGCCGGGAACAGGGCCTTAGCAATGCCCGCATCGCAGAGGAACTCCATATCGCTGAAAAGACCGTAGAAGGACATATTACCAATGCCCTATCAAAACTTCAAAACTCCCTCAACATTGCCTTGCCGGTACTGCTGACCATCCTCGAAAATAAATTGCGAAAATAAAAGCAAGGGTTTTGTCCGTTCCATTAGACTATATGTGCAAAGCGCAATATAGTGGCTGACAACAACGATCAATTTAATATTCACGAACTGGCTGAAAAATGGGCGACAGGCCGTATTACGGCTGAAGAACAAGCCTGGCTGGAAAAATGGTATGCCGAATTTAATGAGGAGGAAATAACACTTACCAATAGCCGTCACCAGGACAGCGGGGCTTTAAAAAAAGCGATGCTGGATCAGATCAACGCCGGCATTGAAAAGGAAGGCGGGCCAACCCGCACCTTATGGCGATGGAGAAATTTAGCCGCTGCTGCTTCCATCTTATTCTTTTTATCCGCGGGAAGTTATTTCCTGTTTCACAAAGCCCCTCCCCAACAGCAAACCGCCCAAAATCAAAAACAGGATATTGCACCGGGGCAAAAACAGGTTACCCTGACTTTAGCCAATGGGCAAAAATTGAATGTAAACAATAAGCTGAAAGGGAAACTGGCCCAGCAGGGTAATATGATGGTACAGGTCAATAACGGGAACGCGTTAACCTATACCGCTTTAGCGGTTAACCAAAACCTATCCGAAGTTGCCTATAATACGCTTTCCACCGCCAGGGGCCAGGAATCACCTTTTCCTTTGGTATTAGCCGACGGCACGCAAGTTTGGTTAAATGCCGCCTCTTCCATAACCTATCCTACCTCCTTTAACGGAAAAGACCGGGTAGTTAAAATCACCGGAGAGGTGTATATCAAAGTCGCGCATAATGCAGCCCGGCCTTTTAAAGTCCTCGTAAGAGGCCAGACCATTGATGATATTGGTACGACATTCAATATCAATGCCTATGATGACGAGCCAGTGATCAAAACTACCCTGATCGATGGAAGTGTCAAGATTTCCAATACTACCGGATCAGCTATCCTGAAACCGGGGCAGCAGGCTATTATCCAACCGGATAATCAAAATATAAAAGTAAAAGATGCGGACATCGAAGAGGCCATTGCCTGGAAAAACGACTACTTTATTTTCAATCACGAAAAGATACAAAGCATCATGCGGAAAATTTCACGGTGGTATGATGTGGAGGTCGTCTATGAGGATGGCATATCCACCGATTGGGTTGGCGGTTCCGAATCCAGGTCTAAGAATGTATCCGAAGTGCTGCGTAAGATCGAATTAACCGGTCAATTCCATTTTAAAATTGAAGGCAAAAAAATCATTGTACAGAAATAACCCTAATAATCAGTTGATTACCCAAAAGAAAGGAAAACATGAAGAAAAAGAGATAGCATCCAAAACAGAAACAAACTGAAAAAGAAACCGGAAGTGTTTGCTGCACCCCCGGTTCAATGTCAGTTTAATCAATTCCTGAAAATTCAGGATAAATCCTGCTTCGAAACAAAATTTACAGTTTAAACAAGACAAACAAATGTATAAAAAATTTACCCGATTTTTTTGTACGCCGCCAGGCTACATCCATAAATTCCTGCTTATTATGAAACTAACGACTTTTATCTTATTCGTTACCTTAATGCAAGTAAGCGCAGCAGGATTTGCACAGAAAATAACCCTGAACGCACACAATGCTTCCTTAGAACAAGTATTTAAGGACATCAGGAAACAAACCGGTTATGACTTCATCTATACCGGCAAATTAATAAGCAAAGCCAACCCCGTAACCATTCAACTAAAAGATGCTTCAATTGAGGATGCGCTTAAAGAATGTTTTGCTGACCAACCACTGGATTATACCATTGATCAAAAAACGGTCATTATAAAGGAAAAACAACCTGCCCAACAAACAGCACCCGCCCCCCCAAAAGACGTAACCGGCCACGTAACGGACAAACAGGGAGTAGCATTAGTAAATGCGACCGTTTTACTCAAACGTACCAAATCAGGAACTTTAACAGATGTAAAGGGTAATTTTACGTTACGCGGAGTCTTGCCTGATGATATAAATACCGTCACCTACATCGGTTATAAGCCTCTATCAATTAAAGTGGGTAATGAGACTGTATTTAACTTGGTAATGGAGGAAACCACAAATGCTCTGGATGCAGTAGTTGTTCAGGCCTATGGAAAAACCTCGCAGCGTTTCGCCACAGGTGATATAGGTACCGTATCAGGAGCTGATATCGCTAAGCAGCCGGTAATGAATCCATTATTGGCTTTATTTGGAAAGGTGCCAGGATTGGAAATTACACAAAATAGTGGCTATGCCAGCGCGAATGTTGGGGTAACAATAAGAGGAAGGGCTAATATTGGCGGGCCGTCTGATCCTTTGTTTATTGTTGATGGCGTTCCGCTGACTTTAAATGGGTCTGGTGCGAATAATGGCTCAGGAGCATTAATGATCTTTCCCGATGGTTCAAATTTAGTTGGACCTGCTGGAGGGCAAAGCCAATTATTTGCTATAAACCCAGCTGATATCGAAAGCATCAGTGTGTTAAAAGATGCCGATGCAACTTCCATATATGGTTCACGCGGCGCAGACGGCGTAATCATCATTACAACAAAAAAGGGAAAGGCGGGTAAAACAAAACTGGAGGGCAGCCTTTACCAGGGCGTACAGGAAGTGACCCAGCGCTACCCGATGCTTAATACACAACAATATATACAGATGAGATTAGAAGCATTTAGGAATGATGGAATAACTCCCACAACCGCCAATGCTTATGACCTTTTAACCTGGGGTAAAGGATATACCGATTTTCAAAAAGAATTTTGGGGTGGCTTAGGTAAAACAATTGATCCTGAAGTCAATCTTTCGGGCGGAAACAACTTAACTACCTTTAGCCTGTCAGGGGGATACCATCATGAGACGAGTATCTTTAATTATAGCGGCGCCGAGCAAAGAGCCTCTTTCCACGTGAACATTAATCATAAGAGTCTCAACGAACGTTTGAATATTTCTTT